>JBFKII010000085.1:0-13402 GCA_041632295.1 Anaerolineales bacterium
ATGCGGATGATGTACGCAGCCGTCACGACGATCGATATAGCCCCAACGATGGCGATCAGCGGCGCCACCCAGCCGGCAAAGGGCCAGTGGACATTGATCGGGGAGCTGGCCATGGTCCAGACGCCCATGAATATCGGAAACTCCGCCACGAACCCGCTGAAACCGGGCATGCCCATGGAGACCAGACCGCCGATGATGAAGGCGACCGCCACGATGGGCATTTTGAGCGCCATGCCTCCCAGGCGGGGGATGTCTCGGGTGTGCGCCCGGTCATAGACCATGCCGACGGCAGCAAAGAAGAGGGCGGTCATCACCCCATGCGAAAACATCTGCACCCCCGCGCCGATAAAGCCGTTCCGGCTCAGGGAGGCCAGGCCGAGCATGACCAGGCCCATGTGCGAGACCGAGGAATAGCCGATGACGTACTTGAAATCGGTCTGCACCATGGCGATGAATGCGCCGTACACCACGTTGACCAGGGCGAAAAAGATCAGAGCCGGCATCCAGGCCTGGGCCCCCTCCGGCAGCAGCATCATGCCCACCCGCAGCGCAGCGAAAGCGCCCAATTTCATCAGCACCCCGGCGTGGAACATCGAGACCGCGGTCGGCGCGGCAACGTGCCCGTCCGGACTCCAGTTGTGGAATGGGAAGATGCCGCCCAGCACGGCAAAGCCGAGGAACACCAGCGGAAACCAGAATTCCTGAAATGTCGGTGTGAATGTCCTGCCGAGGATGTTGAAGCTGTACTGGATATCAAAGGCTCCGGCCTGGGCTGCTTCGGCAATTTTGAGCATGTCGAAGGTACTTTCGCCGGAGGTGAAGTACATCGCCAGGGCTCCGACAAGGGAGATCACCGAGCCGATGAAGAGAAACAGGGTCAGCTTCATGGCGGCGTATTCGCGGGTCTGCTTCCAGCCCCAGATGGCGATCAGCAGGTACATCGGGAAGACGGCGATCTCGTAAAAGAAGAACAGCATGAACATGTCCAGCGCGACGAACACACCGAAGACCCCGGTCGCCAGGATGAACAGAAAGGCAAAGAATTCACGCGGCCGGTCGTCGATGTTCCAGGAGATCAGCACGCCGGTGAACATGACGATCCCGGTCAGCAGCACCAGGGGGGCGTTCATCCCGTCCACGCCGGCGTAATAACTGATTCCAAGGGCGGGCAGCCATTGGTACTGCTCGACAAACTGGTAGCCGCCCGCGCCTTTGTCGTAGCCGAAGTAGACCCACAGGGAAAGCAGCAGCGCAAACCCGGCCGCACCCAGCGCGCCCACCCTGATTTCGTCCTTGCGCTCGCCGGGCACCATCAGCAGCAGCACCCCGGCGATGAGGGGGGTAAACACGATCACACTCAGAATTGGAAAATCCATACTTCCACCTCAAAATGAGGAAATCTTGTTTTTAATCTCTCGCACCCGCTTACCAGACCCGGGAAGTGGAGACCCTTAGCCGAAAATCGCAGTGACCGTCTGGTTGATGACGCCCAGCAGCCAGGCCGGCCAAATGCCCAGCCACAGCATCAGCACCATCAGCGGGGCGATCACGGCCAGTTCGCGGCCGTTGATCTCGGATAAATGCCCGATCCATTCACGATTGAGCGGCCCGTGCAGCGTGGACCGGATCCCTTTGATGATATAGGCCCCGGTAAAAAGCAGGCCCAACATGCTCAGCGCTGTGTAAAAGGTGAAAATTGGCCAGGCACCTCGCACCACCAGGAACTCCGAGACAAAACCATTCAGGCCTGGCAGCCCCAGGGACGCCATTGAAGTGAAGATCAGGATTCCGCCGTAAACCGGCACCAGCGGGAAAAGCCCGCCATATTTTCGCAGGTCGCGTGTGTGCGTGCGGTCGTAAATCACCCCGACCAGAAAAAACATACCGGCCGCGGACAGCCCGTGGTTGAACATCTGCAGCACCGCGCCGTTCATGGCGATCACGGCGTGCTCCGGCTGGGCATTGCGAGCCGCCCAGGCCGCCGCAGCGATCCCCAGGACTACAAAACCCATGTGGTTAACCGATGAATAGGCCACCAGCCGCTTGAAGTCGTTTTGGCCGTAGGAGGCGAAAGCCCCAAAAATGATCGCCAGCATGGCCAACAGGGCCAGCGCACCGGCGAATATCGCCGCCTCATGCGGGAAGAGCGGGATGACCAGCCGGATAAAACCGTAGGCGCCCAGCTTGAGCAGCACCCCGGCCAGGATCATCGAACCGGCCGTCGGGGCTTCGGTGTGCGCATCCGGCAGCCAGGTGTGGAACGGCCAGACCGGGACCTTGAGGGCAAACGCGACGACGAAGGCCCAGAACGTGATGGATTTGACCGTCGAAGCACTCAGGCCGAATACGGTCAGCGAGGTCGATGTAACCCGCCAGACATCGTACAGTTCGAGCAGGTCGAACGTGCCGGTGATAGCCCCGATCATCTGGATGGCCAGCAGCAGCCCGAGTGAAGCCCCCATGGTGTAGATCATGAATTTGAAGGAAGCGTAGGTCCGGGCGGGCACCGTGACGTTGCCCCACAGCTTTCGCTCACCTTTCGGGCTGCCCCACTGGTTGATCAGGAAATACATCGGGACCAGTCCCACTTCGTAAAACACGAAAAAGATAAGCAGATCGAGGGCCAGGAAAACGCCCAGCATGCCCGTCTCCAGCAGCAAAAACAGGATCATGTACGGCTTGACCCGGTCCTCAATGCCGAAAGAGGCCAGGATGGCCAGGGGAGTGAGCAGCGTGGTAAGCAGCACCATCGAGAGCGAGATGCCGTCCACACCCAGATGGTAAGAGGCGTTGATCGCCTCGTACCAGACCGCCTGCTCCTCAAACTGGAACCCGGTCGCCCGGCCGTCAAACTGGAACCACAAAACCAGCGAAAGAAGCAGCGGGATCAGGCTCCCGATCAGTGCGGTCCAGCGCAGCAACTGCTTTTCCGTCCCCGGCAGGAATAGCATCAACAGGGCCACAAAGACCGGTGAGAAGAGAATAAATGTGAGTAAATGGTCCGTGATGAAATCCATCAAGATTCTCCGAACTGCCTTACTGCAGGATGAGGTAGAACAAGACGCCGAACAGCACCACGATCACCAGCACCAGGTTCATGTAGTTTTGGATGCGGCCGGACTGTATCAGGCGGAAATTGCGCCCGAATATCTTCACGCCGTCTCCGAGGGCGTCGGCGCCATCGCTGATCACCGGCATCTCGATGCGGTCACGCAGGTTGGTGCCCAGCCAGTTGGCAATCCGCGCCAGGGTATGCAGGAAACCGTCGATCAAGCCCTGGTCAAGCCAGCGATAAGTTAGAGTCTCTGAGACCCATTCCGAAAAGCGGACAAAGGTGGCGTGGTAGAGCTCGTCCAGGTAATACTTGTTTTCGAGTAGCGTGTGAAGGCCGCCGAGTGATTTTTTCAGCGGGTCTGCCTGCCCGGCCCGGTAACCGCGGTAAACCAGCCAACCGAACAGCAGTCCGAGCAAGGCGACCGCCAGTGAAACGATCAGCGGTACGGCGCTGAACACCAGCTCCGCCAGCTCCACCTCCTCAGGCAGGGTGTAGGCCACTCCATGGACCAGGTTGGGCAGCAGCCCGCCGAGAACCGGGAAATCATCCGGGATGCCGAACCAACCGATGCCGACGGCAAAAACCGACAGCACCACCAGTGGGAACGTCATCGTCCAGGGGGTTTCATGAGCGTGTCGCGCCTCTTCCGTGCGGGCCTCCCCCAGGAAGGTGAGTGTAATCTGGCGCATGGTGTAGAAAGCGGTCAGGAAAGCTGCCAGGGCCAGCACGATCAGCACGAACAAGCCCCAGCCGTTGCCATCGTGGCTGTACAGGAACCAGGCGTCGGCAAAGATCTCGTCCTTGGACCAGAACCCGGCTGTGACCAGCGGGAAGCCGGCCAGCGCAAAGCCGCCGATCAAAAAAGTCCAGAAGGTCACTGGCATTTTGCTGCGCAGGCCGCCCATGTTGAGCATGTCCTGGGGGTCGACGCTGTGGTCGCCGGTGTGCAGCACCCCGTGCTCGACCCCGTGGATGACGGAGCCCGAGCCGAGAAAGAGCAGCGCTTTGAAAAACGCGTGGGTCATCAGGTGGAACGCGGCCGCGATGTATGCGCCGATCCCCAGCGCGGCGACCATGAAGCCCAGTTGGGAGATGGTGGAGTAAGCCAGAACGCGCTTGATGTCGTTCTGTGCAATCGCGATGGTGGCAGCGAACAGGGCGGTGAAGGCCCCAACAGCCGCCAGCGCCATCATCGCCGGGGTCAACTCCCCGTGGTGGCCGCCGGCCGCCAGGATCGGGAAGATGCGGATCACCATGTACACGCCGGCGGAGACCATGGTGGCAGCATGAATCATGGCTGAAACCGGGGTCGGGCCTTCCATCGCGTCGGGCAGCCAGACGTGCAGCGGGAACTGCGCCGATTTGCCGATGGTGCCGATAAACAGCAGGATGCCGATCAATCCGGCGGCCGTCAGGCCGAACAGCCCGCCTACCGCAGATTCGTGCGCCAGGTGGTCGAGAGTCTCCGGGCTGAAAATGACGCTGTAGCTCAGGCTGCCGGCCTGGGCGTACAGATAGGCCAGGCCTAACAGCATGAATACGTCCCCGATGCGGGTGGTCATAAAGGCCTTGATGGCCGCGGCCCTGGCGGAGGGCTTGGCGTACCAGAAGCCGATCAGCAGGTAGGAGCAAAGGCCCATGATCTCCCAGCCAACGAACAGCGTCAGCAGGTTGTCTGAGACCACCAGGACGTACATCCCGAAGGCAAACAGGCTGATAAAAGCGAAGAAGCGGGAGTAGTTGGGTTCCACGGAGGGAACCGTGTGGCTGTGCCCGTCGTGCTTCACGGTAGCGCCGTGAGGCGGCAGGCCCTTGGCATCGTGGTCACCCTCCGGCTGCCCGAAATTATGGTAACCGACGCTGTAGATGAAGATCATCAGCACGGTCCAGCACACGAAAAACAGGGCCAGGGCACCGAGCGGGTCGATGCGCACCCCGATCTGGAAAGCCCCTGTCCCGGTCGGCAGCCAGTTGATCGCTGATTCAAACGGATGCTCGCCGAGATGGTGAAAATCGTCCCCGAGTGCCCTGGCAAAGACCACCATGCCAGCCAGCCAGGAAAGAACAGCCGATGCGATGGCGATCGTATGGCTGATGAGCTTGTTTCGGTTGGTGAACAGGACGATCAGGAAAAAGGAAAGCAGGGGCGGCAGGGGGAGAAGCCAGATAAGCGTTTCAGTTGCCATGTTTTCTCCAGTTCGGCGCTACCAGCGCAGCAGATCGACGTTTTCCGCGATCACAGTTCTGCGGTTGCGGTACAGGGAGATGACGAGGGCCAGGCCCACCGCAACCTCGGCAGCGGACACCGCAAACACGATGATGGCAAAAACCTGGGCGACCACCTGGTTGGGATCGCCGTAACGCCAAAAGGCCACCAGGTTGATGTTCACTGCGTTGAGCATCAATTCGACGCTCATTAAAATGGCGACTGCGTTTTTGCGGGCCAGCATGCCGTACAGCCCCAGGCAAAAAAGCGCAGCAGCGAGTATCAGGTACCAGGAGAGTGGGATCATGTTCACTCCGAGTTCTTTGGCACAGGTGTGCTGGTCAGTCGCGCTCCCAGGCGACGACGACTGCACCGATCAAGGCAGCCAGCAGCAGGACAGAAGCCACCTCAAATGGGAGGATAAAAGCGTCCGGGTTGACCAGCTCGGTTCCCAGGCGTGTGACCGTGTCGAGCCCCGGGTCAATGGCCGGTGCGCTGGCGTTGGCCCCATCCCAACCGAGCAGGATCCAGGAAATACCGCCGAACAGAGCCAGGGAGAACAGCCCGGCCAGCCACCAGTTTGCGTTCGTCTGCGGCCCGGAATCGGTCATCACCCGGCGGGTCAGCATGACGGCGAAGATAAACAGGATGGCGATCGCGCCGATGTACACCACAACCTGAACCACGGCCAGGAAACCGGCGTCCAGCAGCACGAACACAACCCCAGTCATGAACAAGGCGGCGATCAGCCACAATGCGGCCCGCACCAGGTTGGGCACGGTGACGACCATGAAGGCGGAGACGAGCAGCAGCGCTGAGACGATCAAAAAAATAATTTGTAGCGCGGTCATGGATCTACTCTCAATCAGGCGGCGGGGGCATCCGCCGTCGTTTCAGGTTCTGGAGGCCGGGCGACTGGCCGCGGGGAAGCCACCGGCTGGCGGGTCGGGCGCGCAGCCTGCCGCCTTCTCAGGATGGCGATCGTCGCCCAGGCGATCAGCAGGTTGGCCGCCAGGTGTGACAGCGTGCGCACGATCTGCCCCTGGGTCATGGAGATATCGACGGCATCCACCACGATCCGGTCGACCAGGGCTGTAGAAATCAGCAGCACCAGGGCCAGCGGGGTCAGGAATTTCCAGTTGTAGTTGAGCATGTGGTCGATGCGGATGCGGGGCAGCGTAGTGCGCACCCAGGCGACCAGGAAGTAGACGATCAGCGATTTGACCATGAACCAGGCCCACCCTACCAGCGGGATGCTGTCGCCCGGGCCCTGCCAGCCGCCGAAGAAAATTGTCATGGTCAGGACCGAGATGGTAAAGGCGTGCAGAAATTCTGCCGCAAAGATCATGGCGAACTTGGCGCCGGAGTATTCGATATGGAAACCGGCGACGATTTCCGATTCGGCCTCCAGCAGGTCGAAAGGCGTGCGCCCCACTTCAGCGATCGAACTGATAAAAAAGATCAGGGCCGCCAGGGGGGACATTAAGAAAAAGATCGAGTACCAGTTGTGCTGGGCGCGCACGATGCTACCCAGGCCCATGCCGCTCTCGACTCCCAGGCCGGGGATGTTTGTCATATTGCCGGCCAGGAGGACGGGGATCAACAGGGAGAGCACCATCGGCACCTCGTACGAGACCAGCTGGGCGACCGTACGGAAAGCCCCGAGCAGTGCAAATTTGTTGTTCGAAGACCAGCCGGCGATCAGGGTCGCCACGATACCGATCGACCCCACCGCCACGATGTACAGAACCCCGACATTCAGGTCGGTCCCGATCCAGCCTTCGGCAAAGGGGATCACCGCCCAGATCAGCAGCACGGAGAGCACCGCCATGATCGGGGCCAGGTTGAACACCACCTTATCCGCACCTTCGGGGGTGGTGTCTTCCTTGGTGAACAGCTTGACGATATCGGCGATCGTTTGCATCAGCCCGTACGGCCCGACCCGGTTCGGTCCCAGGCGGTCCTGCATGCGGGCGGCGAGTTTTCGCTCCAACCAGATCAGGAAGATGACGAACAGCATCCCGAAGTTGGCGACCACAAACACGCCCAGGAAGGTGATGATCACGTTGATCAATCCTTCCGGCCAGCCTGCGTTCGTCATCAAGGCTGTCAGCCAGTCGGCGAGGAAGCTGATCGGATCACTGAAAAAACCCATAGAGATCTCCTAAGGGACACAACAAAGGCTGAGGGTCGCCTCAGCCTTTAAGGTTGTTATTTCCATTCCAGGATGCCCCGGTTCCAGGCGTATACCAGGCCCCCTACCAGGATGATGATGAAGATGATCCCTTCGACCACCGCGAACAGGGGTAGCTGGTCGAAAGCGACCGCCCAGGGGAAAAGGAAAACGGTCTCCACATCGAAGATCAGGAAAACCAGGGCGTAAATGTAATACTGGACTTTAAACTGGACCCAGGTTTCCCCGACGGTTTCAATACCGCATTCGTAGGTTTCTTTCTTAATTGGGTTGGGACGTTTCGGGCCGATAAAATAGGCCACAAGGATGGGGACGGCAGGAAATCCGATTGCGACAAAAATCAAAATGCCGACAAACAGCCAACTGTCAAGCATCGGCAGCTCCTCCAGGATTTTCTTTAATGTGTGGTGTCCATCCCGAATTACAGTTGTCGGGTGAAACACGGCGAATATTGTAACATAATGGAAGTTGATTGTGCAATAACTCGCAATCGAAGTAGTACTGCGGTTGTAAGACCATCCACCGTTCCATTAGAAACCGGTTAAGCAAAAGCGGAAAAACCTTCCCTCGCCTGTATAATCATGTAGCCCATGGCCCCTGAAAGAGCACGACCCATGCGTTGGTGGGACCTGCCGGCCGCATCCATTCTGGTGGTGGCCGTCTACATCGCCGCGCTTCGCCTGACCGTCACCAATTGGACCGAGGAGTTGAGTATCATCCAGTCCCTGGTGCTGTTCGGGGTGGCTTCCGGGCTGGCACTCGGGCAAAGCGCATTTCACCGCCGGCTGGTTGCCGTGATGGCCTCCGCCTACGGTCTCTTTTTCATCTTCTGGCATCTGGACTGGGTCTTCGGGGAGGGGGACATTGTTCACGAAAGGCTGCTCAGCATGACGGACCGGTTGTACGTATCGTTTGAAAACCTGGTCACCCAGCGTGCGGTGACCGACCCGGTGCTGTTTGTTTTTCTGATGGCCTTGCTATTTTGGATTTTCAGTGCCTATGCCGGCTATACCCTGACGCGGCACGCCAATGCCTGGCGGGCCATGCTGCCCACCGGCATCGCCATGTTTTTCATCCATATCAACGATCCGTTCTGGACCTCCCGCTCCCTGTTCCTTGCGGGCTATGTTTTCCTGGCGCTGATTTTTCTCTCACGCCTGAATTTCCTGCACCGCCAGGCCGGATGGCGAATCAACCGCACCCACCTGCCGCCCTATCTCGGCCTCGACCTTCTGCGCACGACGATGATCAGCGGTGCGGTGATCATCATCATGGCCTGGAGCGTACCGGCCCTGGCCGCTTCGCTGCCGCCGATCCAGGACGCCTGGGACCAGGTCACGCGCCCTTACTACGAAGCCCGCTCCCGCTTGAGCAATGCTTTTGCCTCCCTCCAGGCCACTGTAGGCGATTCAGTCGACGACTATTACGGCAATTTTCTGCCGCTAGGGCGCGGCAACACCCTGACCGAATCGGTCGTTTTCACGGTGGAAGCCCCGCCAAGAGAGGCGGCCGGCGTGCGCTATTACTGGCGGGCGCGCGCCTACGAGACCTGGAACGGAACCGGCTGGGAATCGGACCCCAGCGATGTGGTCAGCCTGAACCCGGATGAAGTCCAGCTGGATTTCACCCAAGAAAGGGGCCGCTGGGAAACGGAATTTACCTTTACGGCGTATGTTCCATTCCCGACCGTGCACACCGCGCCGCAACCCGTGTGGGTCAGCCGGCCGACGGTGGCGGACGTGCGGTTGTATGATGACGGCACGCTGGACGTGATGCGGTTGACCGCCAACCCCTCCCTGAAACCCGGCGAAATTTACCAGGTCCGCTCCAGCCTGACCAACGCGACGATCAACGAGCTCCGGGCTTCCGGCTCGGACTATCCCCAATGGGTGGTCGACGCTTACCTGCAACTGCCCGACAGCGTCACCGATCGCACGATCGCCCTGGCGCAAGAAATTGCCGCCCCTTACGACAACCCATACGACATCACGCAGGCTATCACGGAGTGGCTGCGTGAAAATATCACCTACAACGACTTTGTCCCCACTGCACCTCAGGATCGGGACATCATCGACTGGCTCATCTTCGAACACCAGGAAGGCTTCTGCAATTACTACGCCACCGCCGAGATCATCATGCTACGTTCGCTCGGCATCCCGGCCCGCATCGCGGTTGGCTATGCGCAGGGACAGCGCGACCCGGCGACCAATATCTACACTGTGCGCCAGAAAGACGCCCACGCCTGGCCGGAAGTCTACTTCCCGCGGATCGGCTGGGTGGAGTTCGAACCGACCATCAACCAGCGACCCCTGCGGCGCCCAATCGGGGACCCGGTGGACGCAAACGATTTCGCCTTCCCCATCTCTCCGCAAAGCGAACAGCCCATCCCGGACGATGAGATCAACCCCCTGCTGGATGAAAACCTCGACGGCCGCGTCAATCCCGACCCGGAGCAGTTGGCGCCCGATTTCGTGCCCACGCCCAGCCCATGGATCGCCGTCCTGATCGTCGGGATCGCCTTCACTTTGTTTGGCGTGATCGCCTATCTGCGCAGCCGCCCCAAAGACTACACCAAGGTGACCACCCCGCTGACGGTCCATGTCGAGCGCCAGATCCGCCGGGCCGGGATCCGCCCGCCAAGATTCCTCCAGCGCATGGCATATCGCGCCAGCCTGCCGCTCGAGGCAAAAGCATACGAACAGATCAACCGATCACTGCGCCGCCTGGGTGCACGACCCGACGCCTGGCACACGCCTTCGGAGCGCGGCGCCAACTTGACGGAAATTCTGCCGTCAGCCGGGGACTCCATCCGCCTGCTGGTCGAAGACTACCACAGCTATTCCTACGCCTCCCCCAACGGCGACCGCCGCCTGCGCAACCTCGAAGGCACCCACAACGCCGCCGTGGAAGTGCGCCGCCAGACCTGGCGTCTGTTTTTCCAACGCCTCTTCCGTATTTCACAACCGGAATAACAACCGACCTCCCTCATCTGCCCCAGGCTCCTTGCGCCGGAAGGCGCGGCCGTGCAGCGAGCTCCCCCATGTAAAAAAAATGCCTGGGTCGGAACCTCATGCGTACAACAGTTCGCGCAGACCGGCGAGTTCGGTTTTAAAACGTTCCCCCTCCTCCGATTCGGGCAAGGCATCCAGATCGCGGTGGACCGGCACGTCCACCTGGAAGGCGCCGTCGACAAAGCGAATCTCCGCCTGCAGCGCCCGGGCCCAGTCGATCAGAAAGCTGTTGGCGGGCAGGATCGTGCCGCGAAACACGCGCACACCCCCCATTCCAGCCAGCAAGTAAAGCAGCCCCAGCAGCACGGTCCCCAGGCCGCGGCGGTGCATTGAATCGATCACCGCCACCGCCACTTCTGCCACCTCTGGGGCTTCGGCCTCACGCACATAGCGGGCCACCCCGAAACCCGGGAAATCCGGGTCCTGTGGGTCCAGCGCGCCCCAGGCGACATGGAACTGCTGGTCCACCTCGGTAAGATAAGCCAGGTCTTTTTCGGAGAACGAACCCACCGGCCCAAAAAAGCGCAGATAGCGGGATTCGAGGCTCATCAATCGCAGCCCGGCCACGAAACGGGCCTTGTCCTCGGGGCGCACCGGGCGGAGCAGGACCGGGGTGTCGTCCCGCAATCTCAATTCGATTTGCTGTCGGATTTTCCGGGAGGGCATCACAAGAATATTACGCCGGGCAACCCCGCCGTTACCCCGGATCAGGCATACTTGGCCTGCAGCTCGGGGACAGGGATAGCGATCTGGCCCTCCTGGGGGTGCCCCAACATCGTGACATGCTCGGGGGATTTCGAAACCGTCCAGGCGGTGAATGCTCCGGCCAGGGCATCCAGCTCCTGGGCGCTGTAAAGCCCTTCATCCGGCAGGATGCCCTGCAGCATCCGGTGCCGGGTGAACTCCTCAAAAATTCGCATCGGGTTGGGGACATCCACATCTTGGATGTACAACACCAGCTGACGCTGGATGCGACCCTCCAGGGTTTTTTTGAGAAACGGCCGGCGTCCAAGGAGTGCGGAATACACGGCGTGAGGATACACCTCAATGGAAAGGTGGCTGGGGGGAACTTCCATTTCCTGCTGCGGGTCAAATGGCGTGAACCCCTGCTTTTCAAGTTGGCGGAACAGGTTATATCCCCGCTGGATCCATCCGGGCGCGTTGGCCGGGTCGGCCGGGGTGCGCCGGGCTTTCAGCCCGCGCATCCGCAGTTCGTATTCAACCACCCGCCAGCGGTCCCAGCGCCCGGGTTTGGGGACCGGGTTGAGGCCCTGGCGGAATTCTTCGTTTGCCATCCAGCCCTGGTTCGGACGGCGCGGCCCGTTGACGGCCACGACCGCGTTTTCCTGGCCGGCCGCATAAGCCAGCACCTCTTCCGGGCTGCCCTGTCCCAGGGCTAATTGATCCCCCTGTTGGTCTAGGACGGCAAACGTTAACGGCCGTTTTCCGGCCGACAGGTCGATCCCGATGAACGTGGTGTGAGTAAAAAGCATATCGCCTCCCCGCGCGGGTCCTTCTTTATGGCGCACTTTGACCGTAATTCCCGGCGGCTAATGAAAGGTCTTGAATGTTGGCCAGGCAGTCGCCGTTGATGTCGGCCAGCGGATCATAACCCGCTGCACCGCAGCCGAGTCCGTAACTGGCCCCGATGATGGATAGGTCGAGGATGTCGATGCTCTGATCCCCGTTGGCGTCCCCTCCCAAAAGCGTGGCAGGGCCGAGGCTGGCTGTCCCGCCGGAGGAGATTGAAACCGAGCTGAAAACCTCTTTCAAATAGCCGGGAGCGGTGACCTCGATATCGTACATCCCTGGTGGCAGGCTGAGGGTGAAATTTCCGGCGGAATCGGTCAGGGTCGTGCCAACCACCTGGGCGCCCTGCAGGGCGCTGACGGTCGCGCCGCTGTGGTCAGTGCGGCCCTGCAAGAAGATCGTACCGCCAGCGATGCCGTCGGGCGCATCCCCAACATACATCCTGATCAGCACGTCCTCCACAGGATTGGCCGGGTCGTCGCCGCGCAGTGTCAGCGTGCCCGTGTAAAGGCCTTCCTGCGTGACGATGGGCGCGGTGGCGCTGAACGTCAGCGTCAGGTCAACAAAACTGCCTGCCGGGACGAGGCCATCCTCCGGGCTGATGGAGAGCCATTCGATCGCCGGGGGCGCCAGGTGATCGAGGATCGCCAGCAGCGACTCCTGGCCGTTTTGCGGGCTGTTGTTGGCGATCCCCTCCCACTGGGCAGCGAAAAACACCGTGTTCTCGGTGTAGACAGCACCCGGATTGCCGTTGTTTCCGACAAACGCGACCTGGCCGCTTCCGGGAGTGAGGTCATCAGAATAATCGGTCCCGGGCTCGGTCAGTGTGTAAGGACCGAAGGCGGCAAAATCGTTTTGCCCCAGCAGGCTGGAATAATCCCCGCTGTCGTCGCTGACAGCCGCCACCCCCAGGTATCCACTCATAAATGGGGTCAGGCCTCGGTCGTAATGGTAGTCCTGCGAGCTGAGAAAAAGCGCCCCACCGTTGTCCAGGTAAGTGGCCAGCTCGACTTCATCGGCGGCATTGGGGCCGGCATCGTCGGACCCGTTGCCGTAATTATCGCCGGAAAACCAGATCACTACATCGTAGCCGGCCATCGTGGCTGCATCCGGGCCGTTTTGGGAGCCGCCGCCCACGTTGAACACATCGAAACCGATCCCCAGGGCATTTAGGGCGTTGATATAAAAATTGCGCACGTCGGGCGTGTTATCGTCGTCGTCCACGAGCAGGACTGTCGAACCCCCCTGGACACGCTCCCCAGCCGCAAATGGCGCGTATCCGCCATCGCGCTCGCGCGTAGAAAAGGTCAGGGGCAGGTTGCCGGGGTTGCTGACCCGCAGGGTCTGGGTAACGACCTGACCCAGAGCCTGACTGCTGGTGACGCTGGCACTGCCCAAGACCATCC
>JBFKII010000086.1:0-13391 GCA_041632295.1 Anaerolineales bacterium
ACGTGAACAGGAAGCCATACATACCCTGAATGTCTTTCATGGGGAAAGCCGCGAAACGCTGGCCTTCTGGATGGCGAAGCCGGAGAAGGAAAAGCTGTACAACCTGCTGCGGAGCGCTATTGAAGCCCAGGGCTGGCCTTATGTACAGTTCCGAACCGGCGAAGGCTGAAATTCGAACTATGCACGCATGCGGGCCAGCATCGGCAGCCCGCCTTTGACGCGCAATGTGAAAGCCGGATCCATTTCGACCTGGTATCCAGGCTGTACATCCAGCTGGACGCGCGGGTACACCGTTGCCAGGATGAGCTGGGCTTCGATCAGCGCAAATGTATTGCCGATGCACTTGCGCGGACCCGCCCCAAAGGGGATATAGGCGTATTTATGCCGCTCGGCGACGCGTTCGGGGGTAAAGCGCTCCGGTTCAAAGCGCTCGGGCGCATCCCAGAAGCGCGGGTCGTGGTGCAGGATGTACGGCAGGATGAACACCAGGTGCCCTTTGGGGATGCGGTAGCCCAGGATCTCATCATCCTCTTTGGCATCGCGGGTGGTCAGCGCCCAGGCGGGCGGATAGACCCGCATCGTCTCCTCCAGCACCATGCGCGTGTACGGCAGGCGAGGAAGGTCTTCGATCTCCGGGACCCGGCCACCCAGCACGGTCTCGAGTTCGTCCAGCAGGCGGTCGGACACCTCCGGATACTTGGACAGCTGGTAGAAAGCCCAGGTCAGCAAATTGGAAGTGGTCTCTTGGCCGGCGCCGATAATCACAACCAGTTCGCTGCGCAGCTGCTCGTCGGTCATACCTTCGCCGGTGTCCTCGTAGCGCACGTCCATGAGCATATCCATCAGGTCCTCTTCTCTGCGTCCGGTCCGGCGGCGTTCATCGATCATTTCCTGCAGGATCCGCTGGGCGTCCTGGATGGCGCGGCGTGCCAGCCGGTTCCAGCGGGTCGGAACCCATAGCGGCGGGGCGAACGGGGCGCTGAAGCGGTAATTGATGTAGTCCGTGCTGGCGGTGAAAGCGCGGCCCAACATGCTGGTCTCATCGCTCAGATCGACGCTAAAGAGCGTTTTTCCGACCACCTCCATGGTGATACGGATCATCTCGCGGTGCATGTCGAGCGGAAGGCCCTGCCGGATGTCGGGCTGCCAGCGCTCAATCATCTCCAGCGCAGAACGGGTCATCACCCCGGCAAATCCAGCCACCTCCTTGCGGTGGAAGGCGGGCTGCATTAGACGCCGCTGCCGCAGCCAGTAATCGCCCTCGCTGGTGAACAGGTTGAGGCCGGTGACGATCTCGATCATGCGGTTACCGAAGGACTGGCGACCGTAATTGCGGTTGCCGGTCTGCAGTACGTGCTGGACACCGTCCGGGTGATTGACCAGATACATGTTGTCAAAACCGAAACGCAGCCGGACGACATCGCCGTATTCCTTGGCGGCGCGCAGGAACGTCTGCATGCCATTCCGGCGATAATCATCCAGATGGCCAAAAGGGAATTTGCCCGGTGGGGCGGGCGCGATCGGAAGCGGTTGCGGGGTAGCCAATGCCGTCATAACTTTCTCCTCTCCCCTCCCATCTGTGAAACAATGCACAATCGAAATTATCATACCACATTTCCGGGCGGGGACTTTCGCCCTGGCATAAAATATCTGAAATGGGCGGCCAGGCCGCCCCAGGAGGAGCCCCTTGGCATCCGGTGAAAATCACGTTAAAGCCACTGCCCTGATCGCGCTGCCGGCCGGCGTGCTGGCTGCGCTCAGCGGGGCGGGTTGGCTGGCCGGGGCGGCCTGCAGCCTGGGCTGTCTCTCCGGGATCATCCTGAGCCCCGACCTGGACGTGGAACACCGCACACGCTCCGAATACCTGGTGTACCGCTATATGGGCCGGTTCCTGGGAGCCGCCTGGTTTGCCTTCTGGTGGCCGTATGCCCGGCTGATCCCCCACCGCCATCCCCTGTCTCACTGGCCGGTCATGGGCACACTGGGGCGGATCCTTTACATTTATTTCGCCGGCGGTGCGCTCTGGTTTGCGGCCGCCTGGATGATCCGCGGCAGGGGGGTCTGGATGCCGCTTGGCGACTGGCTGGAAAGCATCTACTTTATCTGGGGGATCCTGGGGCTGGGCCTTGCCGATGCGCTCCATTTTTTGATGGACGCGCTGCCGTTCTGGCGCCAGCGATCTCGCCGCGTGCGCCGCGGCTGGTATTGAGGCTCGGACTTTCACCACTCTTGATCAACCTGGGGGCTTTTTGTTGTAGAATTGGAACGACTGAGCTGGGAGAGCGATTTGCAGATTCATATCCGACTGCACGGCATCCTGCGGGATAAACTTCCCCCGGATGCAAAAGGGGTGACCGTCCTGGACCTGCCTCCCGGTTCCAGGGTCAAAGATGTACTGGCACATTTCCAGATCCGGCGGCAGGTGGGAGTGGCCGTAAACGAGGAAGTGGAACTCGGGCTGGACCACCCGCTCCAGCACGGGGACCGGGTGGAAGTATTCGGGGTGGCAGCCGGGGGCCGGCACACACCCGAAGACAGCCCCTCTCCTGCCCCGCCAAACCGCTAGAAGGAGCCCGAACCATGCCAAACGGCTATAACGGAAAAATCCTGCATGTCGACCTGACGGCGCGCAGCATCGAGATCGAAGAGCCGCCCGAATATTTTTACCGCAAGTACATGGGCGGCAGCGCCATGGGGGCCTATTACCTCCACAAACTGACCGATCCGGGGGTCGACGCCCTCGGGCCGGACAATGTCCTCAGTCTGATGGCCTCCGTGATCACCGGTGTGGCGATCTCAGGCCAGAGCCGCCTGACCTCGGTCGCCAAGTCCCCGCTGACAGACTGCATCGGCGATTCCCAGAGCGGTGGGTTTTTTCCTGCCGAGCTGAAATTTGCCGGCTTCGACGGCATCGTCCTCCGCGGCAAAGCGGACGCCCCGGTTTACCTGTGGATCCAAGACGGCCAGGTCGAATTTCGCGAGGCCGGGCACCTGTGGGGCATGATCACCGGGGATGCGGAGGCGGCGATCAAAAAAGAGGTCGGCGATGATAAAGCCGAGGTGTTGCAGGTCGGGCCGGCTGGTGAGAACCTGGTCCGTTTTGCGAGCATCATCAGCATGTCCAACCGGGCACACGGGCGCACCGGCATGGGCGCCGTGATGGGGTCCAAAAACCTGAAGGCCATCGCAGTGCGCGGCAGGAGCAAGCCCGCTGTCGCAGACAAAAAGACCCTTG
The DNA here is from genome assembly GCA_041632295.1 of Anaerolineales bacterium. GTDB lineage: Bacteria > Chloroflexota > Anaerolineae > Anaerolineales > JABWBV01 > DATDOR01. Next base: position 3,236 of record JBFKII010000086.1, read on the forward strand.
GCGAACTGACCCGTTGGGGCGTGAAAAACTACCCGGACTCGGGTGTGGCTGGCCTGGGCAAGTACGGCACTGCCGAAACCGTCGCACCCCAGCAGCGCACCGGCGGGCTGCCGACTTTCAACTTCAGCAGCGGGGTCTTCGACGGTTGGGAAAACATCACCGGCGAGCTGCTTTACGATGTGTACCTGAAAGGCGCCGCCGAAGGCCGCCAGAACACCCAGGGGCGGGATACCTGCTATGCCTGCACGGTGCGCTGCAAACGAGTGGCTGAGATCACCGAGGGCCCGTACACCGCCGACCCGCATTATGGCGGGCCGGAATACGAAACCATCGCTACCTTCGGCAGCTACTGCGGTGTCGATGACCTGCCGGCTATTTCCAAAGCCAACCAGCTCTGCAATGAATACGGCATGGACACCATCTCCTGCGGCGCCACCATCGCCTGGGCGATGGAAGCCTTTACCGAAGGCGACCTGAACACCGAAGACACCCAGGGGCTGGACCTGCCGTTCGGCAACACCGAAGCCATGGTGCGCCTGACCGAAATGATCGCCAGGCGGGAAGGTTTCGGCGACGTGCTGGCGGAAGGGTCCGCCCGCGCAGCGGACGCACTTGGCAAAGGCCACGAGTACCTGATCGTCTCCAAGAAGCAGGAGACCCCGGCCCACATGCCTACTTCCAAGATCAGCCTGGGCCTGATTTACGCCGTCAACCCGTTCGGCTCGGACCACCAGTCCAGCGAGCACGACCCCAGCTACCACAAGTCCTATGCGGACCGGCTGGCCCAGATCGGGCTGTACGACCCAATGCACCCGCGCGTGATGAACGAAGAGAAGGTCAAGTTCGCCCTGCGGACCCAATGGGCCTACAGCGCCACCGACAGCGTCAACGTTTGCCAGTTCGTCTACGGGCCGGCCTGGCACCTGTACGACATGCAGCAGTTGGCCGACGCCGTCAACGCCGTCACCGGCTGGGACGTGACCGTGGACGAGCTGCTCGAACTGGGCGAACGGCGGGTCAACCTGCTGCGGGCTTTCAACGCCCGTGAGGGCATCGACAAAGAGCAGGACACCCTGCCGGAAAAGATGTTCAAGAAAGGTCTCAAGGGCGGCAAATCCGACGGGCGCAAGATCGACCGTCAGGAGTGGCTCGCCCATCGTGATATTTATTACCGCATGGCCGGTTGGGACGTAGAAACCGGGAATCCGACCCCGCAAACCCTGGAAAAGCTGGGATTGGGGTGGCTGAATTAAATCTGGAGGAGCGAAAATGTTAAAAGAATTCAAAGAGTTCATCATGCGCGGCAACGTCCTCGACCTTGCCGTGGCGGTGATCATCGGCGCAGCCTTCGGGTCGATCGTCAACTCGTTTGTCAACGATCTCTTGATGCCGCCGATCGGCTTGCTGCTGGGCGGGGTGGACTTTTCCAACCTGTTCCTGGTGCTCGACGGCGGCAGCTACGACACGCTGGCGGCAGCCCAGGAAGCCGGTGCGGCCACCCTAAACTACGGTTTGTTTGTAAACACCATCATCAACTTCTTGATCATCGCCTTCGCCATATTCATGGTCGTCAAAGCGGCCAACCAGATGCAGGGCGAGGAGGAAGAAGCGCCGGAGGCTCCGGCGGAGCCCTCTGCGGAGGAAAAACTGCTCGCCGAGATCCGCGACCTGCTGAAAGCGCAAAACGGCTGAGCGCCTCTTTCAAATTCAGGTTTTCTCTGATACACTTCCTCGCCAATTTACAGGCCTCGCTCCCGCGGGGTCTTTTTCTTGAATAAACGAAGGAACCCGGTTGACCATCTTTGGGGGTCAACCAGATCCCTTGAAACAAAATGCTGATCGAACGAACAGAAATCCGCAACATCGCCATCATCGCCCACGTCGACCACGGCAAGACCACCCTGGTGGACCACATGCTGCGCCAGGCGCGCGTCTTCCGCGAGAACCAGCAGGTCGAGGAACGCGTGCTGGACTCCAACGACCTGGAGCGCGAGCGCGGCATCACCATCCTGGCCAAGAACACCGCCATCCGCATCCCCGGCCCCGAAGGAAGCGGCGAGGTGAAGATCAACATTGTCGACACCCCGGGGCATGCCGATTTCGGCGGCGAGGTCGAGCGCGTGCTCAACATGGTCGACGGCGTGCTGCTGCTGGTGGACGCAGCCGAAGGGCCAAAGCCGCAGACACGGTTTGTCCTCAAAAAAGCGCTCGAGCTGGGTCACCGCGCCATCGTGGTGATCAATAAGGTCGACCGCAAGGACGCCGACCCGGCCCGGGTCCTGAACGAAACCTTTGACCTTTTCATCGAACTCGGCGCCAGCGACGAACAGGCCGAATTCCCGGTGGTCTACACTGTCGCCACCCAGGGCCAGGCCGGCATGGCGGCCGAGGCCGGGCCGGACTTGTCGCCTCTGTTCGAGACGATCCTGCGCGAGGTGCCGCCCCCCCGGGTGGACCCGGAAGCCCCCACCCAGATGCTGGTCACCACGCTGGACTACGACTCCTACCGCGGCCTGACCGCCATCGGGCGCCTGTTTGCCGGCAGGATGCGGTCGGGGCAGGCACTGGCCCGCATCGCCCGGGACGGCAGCATCCACAGCGAGACCGCCCAGTATCTCTACCTGCACCAGGGGCTCCAGCGCGTCGAGGTCCCCGATGTCTCCGCCGGTGAGATCATCGCCATCGCCGGCCTGGAGGAAGTTTCGATCGGAGAGACCCTGGCCGATCCGGAAAACCCCATCGCCCTGCCGACCATCGAAGTCGAAGCGCCGACCGTGCGCATGACCTTCGGGGTCAACACTTCCCCCTTTGGCGGCACGGAAGGCCGCTGGAGCACATCCCGCCGGCTGCGGGACCGGCTTTTTGAAGAGACCAAACACAACGTCGCCCTGCGGGTCGAGGAGACGGACAGCGCCGACTCTTTCCTGGTCTCCGGACGCGGCGAACTGCACCTGGCAATTTTGATCGAAATCATGCGCCGCGAAGGCTACGAATTCCAGGTGTCCCGCCCGGAGGTCATCCTGCGGGCCGGGCCGGACGGAGAGATGCAGGAGCCCTACGAGGAACTCCATATCGAGACCACTCCCGAGAGCGTCGGGGGCGTGGTGGAGATGCTGGGGAAACGGCGCGGCGAAATGCAAACCATGGTCGAGACCAGCCAGGGCACGGTCCACCTGGAGTACATCCTGCCGACACGCGGCCTTCTCGGCTTCCGCTACCAGTTCCTGACCGCAACGCGCGGCATGGGTGTGATGAACACCCTGTTCCACGGATACGGGCCGCTGGTCGGGCAGATACGGGCGCGCGCCAAAGGTTCGCTGGTCGCCTGGGAGCAAGGGACCGCCACCACTTTCGGGATCAAAAACGCCGAGGAGCGCGGGCAGCTGTTTATCGCTCCCGGGACATCGGTCTACCAGGGCATGGTCGTGGGGGAACACCAGCGTCCCGGGGATCTGGATATCAACGTGTGCAAGACCAAGCACCTGACCAATATGCGCCAGTCTTTCCGTGAGATCGACGAGCGCCTGACTCCAGCGCGGCAGATGAGCCTCGACGAGTGCATCGAATACCTTACCGAGGACGAATTGCTGGAGGTCACCCCGGAAAACCTGCGGATCCGCAAGCGCACCCTGGACCGGCATGCGCGCGGGCGGCTGAGCAAACGGGCAAAAGAGGCGTTGGAGGAATCCTAAAGGGGAAAAGGCTGTACAATAACCTCTAAGCCGTGGCTGGTACCACGGCGGGGTTGTATCCTGTATTCGGCCCCTTTATGATGCAAGCGAGCCCGCATGCCTTCCGATAACAATTTGCTTGAACTTCGGCCGGACGATCCGATCATAGGGACTCTCGACTTCAGGCCCTATCGGAACAGCGCGGTGCGCCACGCGGAACGGTATTTACCAGCCGAGGGGGAACCTGAAACCATGGACGTCCTGTGCCCCTGGGGGGACACCCTGACCGTATCTGCAGGCGACTATATCGTCAGCGAGATCGACAGCCCGGACGACCGCTGGCCGGTTGAAAAAAGCATATTTGAAAAAACCTATATCGAAGTCGGCCCGAACCGCTACCAGAAAAAAGAGCTTACCAACCTGGTTCCACTGACGGAAGTGACGCACAACCCGGACCAGAAAGTCATCGTGCACACCCTGGAGGGCGACCTGACCGTGCGCTCCGGAGATTTCTACCTGGCGCGCGGCGTGAACGGTGAGATTTGGCCCTTTCCGCAGGAAAAGGTGGAGCAGATCATGGTTCCGATAGATGAGAAAATATAACCCGCCCGATGTGAAGTGAACACTTTTGGGTAGACACAAAAAAAGAGGCCCCGTCAATTAAATAGACAGGCACCTGTGGGATCAGCCTTTGATCTGGTCGCTGTCATCGGCCTGGTCATCATCCAACAATCCGGACATCGCTTCCTCGAACATGCTTTTGCCTTCCCCTTCCCCGGTGCGGAACACCTCGGCGATAGCCTGCTGGACATCCTTCTCGCCTTCCAGGCTACCCAGAGTCTGGTCGATCAATTCCTGGCCGTAATCCTCGCCGGAGGCCTCCATGCGCTCGATCTCGGCCATAAACTGGTCGAGCACCTGGTCGACGTGCTCGGGGTCTTCGAAGGACTCGGGGTCGATCCCTTCGAGAGCCTGGCGCAACTCGGCCGAGTGGGAAACAGCCCGGTCCACGGTCCGCCCGACGGTTTCCCGCATGGCGTCGGCTTCCTCCAATAGATCCCCGGCAGATTCTTCCATCGTCTCACGCATGGCCGCCATCCCCACGGCGGCATCTTCGGTGATCTGACCGGCAGCTTCCCGAATTTCCGCCGCCTCTCCCAGTAGGGTATCGGCGGACTCCTCCAGGGTCTCGCGCGCCGCCCCCAGCTCATCCGCGGCCTTGTCGACGGTGGCATCCATGGCGGCGCGTGTCGCGGCCGATTCGTCCAGAAGCCTTTCCACGCCCTGCTCAGTGGTATCCCGTAGCGCTTCCATTTCTTCCTGGGCGGCTTCCAGGGCGGCTCCGGCGCTGGCCCGTGTAGCCGCCGATTCGGCGACCGCCGCATCCTCTGCCGTTTCGCGCAGCGCATCGATATCCGCTGCAGCCGCGTCAACCGTATGCTCAATCGAATCGCGCACGGCGTCCATCTCTTCCTGCACCGTGTCCAGGGACTCGGCCACCTGAGCGCGCATGGCTTCCGATTCCTCCACCAGGGCCTGGCCGGCGTCGTCGACCATCCCACCGGCGGCGTCTATGGCGGCACCGGACGCGGCCTCCATGGTCTTCCGGGCTTCGTCGGATTCTGCCAGGGCCCGGTCTACCACAGCTTCTGCGCTCTGGCGGTAGGCGGCCGACTGCTCCACTGTTTTCTCCGCCGACTCCCGGGCCAGCCCGGCATAAGCCTGGGCCTCGGATGCGGCCGCACCCACCATCGCCCGCGTGGTAGCACCCGCCATGTCGACGGTCTCGAGCACGCGGGCCTGGGAATAGGCCATTACATCGGTCGACTCGGCCATCATCCTGGCCTGGATGGTCTCAAAGCTTTCGTTCCCCTGCCGGATCATCTGGTCCACCAATTGGGCTTCGTCCCCTTCAGCCGCAGACAGCGCTTCCTGCATCGTGGCGACATATTTCTGGCTCTGGGCCCATAAGACGTTTTCCGCATTGCGCACCAGGACCACCAGTTCGGGGTGATCGCGCCGATCGCGCGGCAGGCTTTCCCAGGCGTCCCGTAGCGCGGTCAGTTCCAGAACAACGCGACTGTAAATCGCGACTGTTTCGTCCAGGCCGCGCAGCTGCTCCCAGCCGGTCAGCGCGGAAGCGATCGCCGCGGTGACGGCGACCCAGGACACCAGCTGGCTGTTGAAAGCGGCACCCAGGGCGGCCAGCAGCGCGCCCATCCCGCCCATCACCAGGATGGTGTACTGGATGCGCTTGCGCTCCCAGTCGCGTTGAGTGATCCGCTTCCGGTGCCAGTCGCGCTGGTCGATCAGGCGGTAGCGCAGGTACTCCTCGCCGCTGAGATCGTTGAAACCGGGGTCCGATTTGGGGTTGGAGGAGTCGTAATACGGCGGCAGGTCCCCTTCGTAAGGCACCAGCACCAGCTGCCCCCCCAGCGACTTATACACCCGCCTCAGGATGGTCGTCATGCGGTGGGAAAGCCATTTCTCCCGGTCGGGATGGTACTTGAGCACCGTTCGATACAGGTAGATCTCTTTCAGCAATTCCTCGGCTGCGGCGCGCAGGGTCAACCACTGCCCTCCGCCCAGGTACTTGTTGGCGATCGCCGCCAATAAGGAAATGACGATCGGGACGATGATCAGTAGCACCTGCAAACCGATCGAGAGGAATGAGGAGATGCGTTCGAAATATCCCGTATACTGGTCGATCACCACGGCCAGCAGCGTGGCGAGCACACCGAGGGAGGCGATCCACAGGCGGATGTTTTTATGCCGCTTGGTCATCAGGAGGGCATTGGAGTCCAGCTCTGCAAATCGCTTCCAGGCGGAGCGAAGGACGTCTGAAGCTATTTCCGGTTTCGGATCGGTCATGAGCGCCTCACGGTGTTACCGCGCCTGCCTGCAAAGGGAAGGCTTGTTTTCGGCGGACTGATCCGTCAAAACCCCGTCCCTTGTTCATGGAAGGCATATAGTCGGTTGCAAGATAATCGTTGCGCAAGAGAGGATGGCGCGTTTGAGTGCCAAGAATGCGTGTAGGGGTATTGTAGAGTGGTTGGCATTGGCTGTCAAACTATTCGCGCTGGCAGGACGGCAAGAGGCTGCGCCAGAGTTTGCAGAACGCCCCAAAAGATTGTAAAATCCTGGCATCCCCGTTTTCCGCATAACTCCAGCCATGACCGCCGGGTCTGTGGCGATGCACAGGAGCACGAAGCATGTTTCAAACCGACCTCCTCTGGCAAAACGACCCGCGCTGGGCCGATTATCCGCTAGGCTCCGGACCGCACACCATCAAGGAATGGGGTTGCTTGATGGTGGACCTGTGCATGGTGGTGAACGGGTACGGCTATAACGAGGACCCGCGCACATTCAACGATAAAATGAAAGCCAAAGGCGGGTTCCAGGGGGAATTGATCAACGCCTGGGTGATGCCCAGAGTCTTTCCCCGCGTACAGACTTTGAGCTACGACGAATGCGCTTCCGCGCCGGCACCAATCGCCAAAATCGACGCCGCGCTGGCCAAAGGCGACCCGGTTGTCCTGCAGGTGGACTGGTCGCCAAACACCGGCGTGCAAAGCCACTGGGTGATCGCGTACGACCGCGAAGGCAAAGACTATTTGATCTACGATCCTTACCAGTACTCGGGGGACAAGGCGGGCAAAAAACTCGGCCTGCTGACACGTTACAAAAATCAGGGAAACAGCCTGGCGGAGGCCATCAGCGCCGCCCTGTTCCTGACCGGTTCGAAGTCTTCGCAGGAGGGCGGGAAAAGCGGCAGCGGTACGCTCGCCAAACCAGCCGCCAAAACTCCGGTGCCCGCCGGCTCCATCCCGGTCTATCCCACTGTCGATGGCCTGGCTCTGCGGGACGGCCCTTCGATCGGCATGGCGCTGATCAAGCGCCTGGATGATAATGCCACGTTGAAATCCCTGGAGAATAAAGCGGATACGGAAGCCAAGCTTGGCCAATACGGCCAATGGCTGCACGTTGAGGACAGCGGCGGCGAGCAGGGCCATACAGCCGCCTGGTATCTGACCAAAGAAAAGCCGGGGGCAGACGCGCTGATCGCCGGAGCCGGGGTGTCCGGTTCCGCCACAAAAGCGACCGGCAGTTTGGTAGTTACACCAACGACCGAAGGGCTTGCGTTGCGCAAAGGGCCTGAAATTGGGGCCGATCTGGTCCGGCGCCTGCCGTTTACCGCCCGGTTGGAGTCCCTAGAGCCGATCGAAGCCGCCCGGGGGAAGCTCGGTGTCATGGGCCAGTGGCTTCAGGTTAGGGACGTGACCGGCGCGCAGGGCTATGTTGCGGCCTGGTACCTGACCGAAGCGGCTGCCCCGGTGCTGGGTGTCAAAGCGCCCACGGAGGACGATGAGGGCGGTGATCCGGAAGACAGTGGCAAAGTCATCGTCCGGACAACCACCCCTGGCCTGGCGTTCCGGAAGCTGCCGGTCGTTACCCACAGCACACTGATCAAGCGGCTGGCGCTGCAAAGCGAGCTTTTACTGGTGGATGCTGAGGACCAGAGCAAGATTGGAGAGGTCGGCGAATGGCTGCACGTCCAGGATGTCACCGGGCAGGAAGGCTGGGTGGCGGCCTGGTATGTGACGCCATGACCTGAGCAAGGCGCTAAGGTCCTACGCCTATGGCAGCCCGCCGGTCAGGCTTCGTCCAGGAAGCCTGACGAGAAACGGCGGAGCGTTACCGGACGGGCGTGATGGGCGCAAAAAAAGATGGGAAGGAGTGAAGTGGAAGAAAAAAACGTATTCAACGAACAGCAATACGCCATCCGGCTGCTCCAGATGCTGCAGGATTTCAGTGAAGACCTGATAAAAATCGATACCGTCATCATCATTGTAAAAATGCTTTCCAAGCACCCGATCGATCATGCCGTTATTTTTGCGACGGGGGACCCGTACAAGATGGGCGCCCTGGAATTCGAGGACCGTTACACAGCCAGGCGATTTATTGACTCGATGTCGGATAAAGTCGTTTACGCCACGATCATCGATGGCCAGTTTAACGTTCTTCAATACCCGTATAAATCGCGCGTGATGCAGGAGTGGGTGTTCGTTGCCCCAGATCCCCAGGCGAAGGTGGAGGGCTAGCGGTTCCCAACGCGGCCGGGCGAACAAAAAGATTTCGGGAGGGCTTTTTTTGGGAGACGAAACACGCCGGCAGCAGGCTCGTGAGGATTTCAAGCGGGCCCGCATGGACGGACTTTTTCAGGATATGGTCGCCCGCATGCGCGGCCGGCCGGATGAACTGCTGCCTTTTGAGGAGGTCCGCCAGAAATTGCACGGCGCGAGCGGGGTGAGCCGCGAACAGCGCCGCATACCATTGAAAGCGATCATCGGCAGCGTCGGCCGCTACCAGGATTTCAACCGGGATTTCCTGCCCCGCACCGCTCAGGATCGGGAGCGCTGGGCCAGTGTGTCCCTGGCCATTGAAGATAAACCCAACCTGCCCCCGATCGAGGTTTACCAGATCGGAGAGGCATTTTTTGTGCAGGACGGCAACCACCGGGTATCGATCGCCAATCGCCGTGGCCGGGAAGACATCCTGGCAAATGTGACCCGGATCGAAACCCCGGTGACGCTCTCGTCCGAGGCCGACATGGTCGAGGTGATCCGGCTTTCGGAGTACGCTGCATTCCTTGAGCAGACCAATCTGCACGAACATTTTCCCGATGCAGACCTGACACTTTCTGAGCCGGGCGGTTACGAAACGTTGGAGCAGCAAGTCGAGGTGGTGCATTTCTCGCTGCAGCGTGAAAGCCGGCGGGAGATCACTTACGAGGAAGCACTGCGGGCGTGGTACACGGAATACTTTCTGCCAACGGTCGAAATCATCCAAAACCACAACCTGCTGCGACGCTATCCCGGCCGCACCGAGGCCGATCTGTACGTCTGGCTGCACCGCCACCGGTCGGCGTTGATGCGGGAGTCGGGCTGGGAGATATCACCCGACGCCGCTGCGGCCGATCTGAACGCCCGGGCGGCGGGCGGGCTACGGCTGCTGATCCAGCGCACCGTTTCACCGGACAGCGGGACGGGTGCCTGGCGAGAGGAGCATTTGTCCCGGGAGCTGGGGCACATTTTCGGGGATATTCTCGTGCTGCTGGATCCGGAACAGCCTTCGCTCCTGCCCCAGGCCCTGGCCATCGCCAGCGAGGAGGGATCACATTTGCTGGGGCTGTTTATCGACCCGCAAGGGGCTGGAAGAGAGGGCACGTTTCCCCGGCTGCGCGCCTCGTTCGAACAGAGCTGTCGGGAGGCTGGTGTGGCGGGGCAGCTGGCTTACGGCCGGGGGGACCCTGCCGGCATCCTGAAAGCGCGGTCCCGCTGGGCGGATCTGGCCGTATTGCCCGCACCGGTCGAGGGATCGGATCGGAAAGAATACCACCGCCTGGTGGATAGCTGCCAGATCCCTGTCTGGGTTGCCAGGGGCACCTGGGAGGGCTGCCGCCGGGTTCTGCTGGCTTTTGACGG
>JBFKII010000087.1:0-13352 GCA_041632295.1 Anaerolineales bacterium
GTCTTTCTCTTATTGTCATGCTCGAGCGAACGAAGTGAGCGAAGCATCTTTCGGTTACCAAATCTAAGGCGCCATAGATGCTTCGGCCGCCGAAAGGCAGCCGGCCTCGAGCATGACAATGCATAGTGTCCTTTTTTTACGATACAACTGCATATTGTCATGCTCGAGCTAACGAAGTGAGCGAAGCATCTTTCGGTTGCCAAATCTAAGGCGGCATAGATGCTTCGGCCGCCGAAAGGCAGCCGGCCTGGAGCATGACAATGAATAGTGTCCTTTTTTTTCGATACAACTGCATATTGTCATGCTCGAGCGAGAGAAGCGAGCGAAGCATCTACTGCCTGCCAGATCCAGGACGATACAGATGCTTCGTTCCGGTTCTGCGGCCCGGTCCTCCTGCGAGACAATGGGGAGGAGACGGCGCGGAGCACCCTGAAGCGTGAATGGCTCCTCCCCGTGCTGTGCGTGGGGACGCGAGCCCGCCACCGGCGAGGCAACCGTTGCTTACCAGCCTTCGCAACGACGGTGATATAATCCGGGCCACAAAACAATCCATACCTTCGGGGCAGGGTGAGGGAGATCACAAACATCTCTCAATTCCCGACCGGTAGTTACAGCCTACGAGCGGGAGCGATCTCGCAGGATCTGGTGCGACTCCAGAGCCGACGGTACAGTCCGGATGGAAGAAGGGAACACAGACCATGGTCCGCTTTTGGGCCATGGCCTGTGAAGCACCGCCTCCAGCCCCCGGAAACCAGCATCCGGGGCTTTGTATTGGAGGGGGTGCACTGCGCCTGCCCCGGAGCCGCCCCGCCCCGGGGTTTTTGTTGCAATCGATGGCCACCACCAACGCTTTTTCCCCGAATTCGAACAGCCCGCTCGCCAGGCAGGCCTTGCTCGTGCCGTTCTCGCTGCTGGCCGGCCTGCTGATCTGGGCTTTGGTCACTCGCTCCGCGCCTATCCCGGCTTTTATCCTGCCGGCTCCCGGCGACGTCTGGACCCGTTTTCTGCGCACCCTGTCAGACGGCAGCCTGTTCCTGCACATCGGCACCACGCTGCTGGAAGTGCTGCTGGGCCTGGGGCTGGGGGTGTTGGTCGCCACGCTGCTCGGGTACGCCCTGGCCAAGTCCCCGGCCGTGGAACGCCTGCTTTCGCCCTACATCGTCGCCAGCCAGGCTGTGCCGGTGGTAGCCCTGGCGCCGCTGCTGATCATCTGGTTTGGCCCCGGGATGATCTCCAAAGTGCTGATCTGTGCGCTGATCGTCTTTTTTCCAGTCCTGGTCAACATCGTGGTCGGGCTGCGCACCGTGCCGCAGGACCTGCGGGCGCTGATGCGCATCCTGAATGCATCCCGGCGCCAGACCCTGCTGCACCTGGAGATACCCGCCGCGCTGCCGGTCCTTTTCGGAGGGCTGCGGATCGGGGCCACGCTGTCGGTGATCGGGGCTGTGGTCGGAGAGTACATCGGTGCCGACCGCGGCCTGGGTTTCCTGATCCGTCTGGGGGACGGCAGCTTCGACACCGCGCTGGTTTTCGTGGCGGTTTTCGTGCTGGTCGCCCTGGCGCTGGGGCTGTACGGTTTGGTGATCGCCCTGGAGAAGCGGTTCCTTGGTTGGCAGGGGGTTTGAGAGTCCAAGCTGGAGGCGGCCTTTTTGGGGCGGCCAAAGAAAGCTTCAAGAACGAGTCGCATACGGGATAGGAGATCTCGTAAACATGACAAAGAAAAGTGTCCTGACCCTGCTCTTGTTTTTCACCCTGGCTGCCTGCCGGGCGGCGTCCGTGCCCTCTGCAGAGATGCGCACCATCCGGCTGCCGATGGGCTTTATCCCCAACGTCCAGTATGCCCCTTTTTATGTGGCTGCGGAAAAAGGCTATTTTGCAGAAGCCGGCATCGAGGTCGATTTCGACTACAGCTTTGAGACGGACGGGGTCAAGCTGGTGGGTGCGAATGAAACCCCATTCGCCCTGGTTTCCGGGGAGCAGGTGCTGCTGGCCCGGGCCCAGGGCATCCCGGTGGTCTACGTCCTGGCCTGGTTCCAGGAGTATCCGGTGGCGGTGGTCGCCAAGGCGGGCAGCGGCATCCGCACCCCCGCCGACCTGGCCGGCAAACAGGTCGGTCTGCCCGGGCTGTTCGGCGCCACGTACGTCGGGTTGCGGGCGCTGCTCAACCAGGCCGGCGTGCCCGAGTCCGCCCTGACCCTGGACTCGATCGGCTTCAACCAGGTGGAAGCACTGGCCACCGACCAGGAGGATGCGGTGGTCGGCTACTTTTCCAACGAGCCGCTGCAGCTGCGCGCCCAGGGCTACGAGGTGATCGAGATCCGGGTGGCGGATTTCGTCAGCCTGGCTTCCAACGGTTTGATCAGCAACGAGACCACCATCGCCGAAGAGCCCGAATTGGTGGCCGGAATGGTGCGGGCCTTCCTGCGCGCTCTGGCCGACACCATCGCGGATCCGGAAGAGGCTTATACGCTCAGCATGCGCCATGTTGAAGGCCTGGAAGCCGGCGATCCCGTCCAGATGGAAGTGCTGACCAGCTCGATCGACTTCTGGCGCTCTGAGACACCCGGCCACTCCGACCCGCTGGCCTGGCAGAACATGCAGGATGTGCTGCTTGAAATGGGCCTGCTCGAGGCGCCCCTGGATCTGGAAGCTGCTTTTACCAATGTATTTTTGCCGTAGTTTACGCATTACGTATTACGTAATGGTGGATGGCCCATGGACCAAGCTGAAGGACTAACCAAAGATGCCCCAATCCTGCGCGTGGAGGGGCTCTCGATGACCTTTCCCAGCGCGGAGGGGGGGTTGGACACCCTGGATGATATTTCCTTCCAGGTATACCCGCGCGATTTCGTCTGCATCCTGGGCCCGTCGGGGAGTGGGAAAACCACGCTGTTGCGCCTGCTGGCAGGGCTGCTCCAGCCGACTGCCGGCCAGGTGCTGCTGGGCGGGCATGAAGTGAGCCGTCCGCCGGAAGGGGTCGGTTTTGTCTTCCAGAATGCCAACCTGATGCCCTGGCGCACGGTGCTTGAGAACATCACTCTCCCGCTGGAGATCGCCGGCGCCCCTGCCCACAGCTACCCGCAGCAGGCCCGCGAAATGGTCGAACTGGTCGGGCTGGAGGGCTTCGAACACAGCCTGCCGCGCGATCTCTCCGGCGGCATGGCGCAGCGTGTGGCGATCGCCCGCGCCCTGGTCCATGACCCCCAGGTGCTGCTGCTGGACGAGCCGTTCGGCTCCCTGGATGCTCTGACCCGCGAGCGCATGCGCACGGAGCTGCTGCGCATCTGGAACGCCCGCCAGAAGACGGTCGTGATGGTGACGCACTCGATCAACGAGGCCCTGTTCCTGGCTGACCGCGTGCTGGTCTTCAGCCAGCGCCCTGCACGGCTGTGCCTGGACCTCGACGTGGAACTCCCCCGGCCGCGGGAACAGGAAATGGTCCACACATCGTATTTCGGCGCCCTGGCCCGCCGGGTGCGCGAAGCGATCGGCCTGCAGCGCCAGGGCGAGCCGGCCGCGGTTTTGTGGTGAGTGGATCGCTGCTCCATGGTAAGATTCGGTCTGTTTAAGAAAAAATTCACAAACGGCCGGATCCGATGAAAAAATCCAAGCTTCTCCTCTTCTTCACCCTGCTCGCCCTTCTCACGCTTCCCCCATTGGCCCGGGCCCAGGAGTCCCTGCGCTTTGAGACCATGCAGATAGACCTGTGGCCGGAGTACGACCAGCCGGCCATGCTGGTGATCTACCGCGCCCGCCTGACGGCCGATATCCAACTGCCGGTCGAGGTCGGGATCCGCATCCCGGCTGCGGTTGGCGATCCCAACGCAGTGGCCGTGCGCCAGGACGGGGGGCAGCTCTTCAACGCCGAATACACCCGGGTGGCGGAGGGCGATTGGGCGACCATATTCTTTTCCGCCCGCTTCCGGGAGATCCAGATCGAGTATTACGACCCGCTCATCGAGCGGCAGGGAGACACCCGCCAGTACCAGTTCGTCTGGCCGGGCGACTACCCCATCGATAACCTGCGGATCCTGGTGCAGCAGCCGACGGGTGCGGAGAACGTGACCACCTTTCCGCGCCTCAGTTCGATCACCCAGGACGCATTCGGCCTGTCCTACTACGGCGGTGAGATCGGCTCAGTGACCGCCGGCGAGACCTTCAACCTGACGATCACCTATGACAAGCAGACCGATGACCTGACCGTCAACTTCCTGCCGATCGATTCCAGCGAGCCGGTATCGGTCGAGACTGCCGGGCGCCTCAGCCTGACTGAAATGCTGCCCTGGGGGGTGGGCATCCTGGGCGTCCTGGTGATCCTGATCGGCGTGGCCTGGTACTGGCTGACCGGCCGCAAAGGGCAGGGCGGCCGGCCCGCCAGACGGCGGCGGCCGCCGCGGCGCAAGGTCATGGAGCCGGAGCTCCACGAGATGGAGGACGACGCTCGATCCGTGTTTTGCCACCAATGCGGCAAGCGCGCCCTCTCCGGGGATAAGTTCTGCCGGGCCTGCGGCACGAAGCTGCGGTTGTAGCTACGCTGCCCAAATCAGGCGATCATGAGTAAACCTTAATCCGGGAGGCGAGCCGTCCGGGCGGCCCAAAAGGTATAATCGGGACGAATTGGACCGGGAAAAAAGGGTTTTTCGCCCGGCCGGGGGAGGCCTGCGCAGCCCGTTTTCACGGTAAAAAAACAAGACACCCCGGCGCAGCCGCGCCGTTTCATGGAGGCAAGTATGGATGCTTCAATGGAGTACGAAACCGGCTCCAGTGGTAGGACAAAGTTTATTGTTGGCGGCGTTTTGATCCTGGCTGCCGTGATTTACCTGATCGTATCGGCCACGCAGGCCACGGCCGAATACTTTTACACCATCGATGAAATGGTCACACTGGGGGACTCGATCGTCGGGGAGAGCATCCGGGTTTCCGGTGCCATCGATGGAGAGACCATCCGCTACGACCCGGAGACGCTGACCCTGGAGTTCACGGTGGCGCATGTGCCCGGTGACCTGGACGAGATCGACGACGAAGGCGGCCTGGCCAAGGTGCTTCACGAGGCCGTTTCCGACAGTTCGCGCAACCGGATCAACGTGGTCTACATCGGGGTCAAACCCGACCTGATGCGGCACGAAGCCCAGGCGATCATGACCGGCACGATGGGGGAGGATGGCGTATTCCATGCCGACGAGCTGCTGCTCAAGTGCCCCACACGCTATGAAGAATACACCCCCGAACAGGTGGATGGATAGCAGGCGAGTCCGCCGGGCCCTCTGGCGGAATGGAGATTCAATATGGTAGCCAACATCGGATACGGTGTTCTCGTTATCACGTTCCTGATCTGCCTGTACGGCATCGCCGCCTCCGCATACGGTTTATGGAGGCGCAGCCCGTACTGGATCGAAAGCTCGCGGCAGGCCATGCTGCTGACCTGGCCGCTGCTCACTCTCAGCGCCCTGGCGATCATCTATCTGCTGGTGGTCGGCACGTACGAAGTGGAATTCGTCTACAGCGTGACCAGCGACAGCATGCCCACCTACCTGAAAGTGACCGCCCTCTGGGGCGGCCAGGAGGGCTCCCTGGTTTTCTGGTCCTGGCTGATGGCCGCGTTCATGTCCGCCGTGACCCTGCGGAAATGGGATCGGGACCGCGAGCTGCTGCCCTGGGTGATCGTGGTCTGCTTGGTGACCCTGGCTTTCTTCATCGGGCTGGTCATTTTCGTTGAAAATCCGTTTGCCCGGCTGTGGCAGTTCCCCAATGGGGAGGTCTCCGGCCACATGTTCCGCCCGGCCGGGGCGGTGCTTTTCACACCGCAGGACGGCCGCGGGCTGAACCCGCTGCTGCGCCACCCGGGCATGGTGATCCACCCGCCCCTGCTGTACCTGGGCTTTGTCTCCTTCATCATTCCGTATGCCTTTGCGATGGCCGCACTGGTCACCGGGCGCACGGACGACCGCTGGATCCGCCTGACCCGCCGCTGGACGCTGTGGGCCTGGCTGTTCCTCTCCCTGGGCCTGATCCTGGGCGGCCGCTGGGCCTACGACGTACTCGGCTGGGGCGGCTACTGGGGCTGGGACCCGGTCGAGATCGCCGCCTTCATGCCCTGGCTGACCGGCACGGCGTTCCTCCATTCGGTGATGATCCAGGAAAAGCGCGGCATGCTCAAGCGCTGGAACATGATCCTGATCATCCTGACCTATGACCTGGTGATCTTCGGCACGTTCCTGACCCGGTCGGGGGTGCTGTCTTCAGTGCACGCCTTTGCCCAGAGCGCCCTGGGCCCGCTGTTCTTCGGCTTCATCGCGCTGACGTTCGCAGTGTCCCTCAGCCTGCTGTTCTATCGCTGGGATTTGCTCAAGTCGACCAACAGCATGACTTCCCTGCTTTCGCGGGAATCGCTGTTTACGGTCAACAATTTGCTGTTCATGGGGATCCTGGCCGTGTGCTTCTGGGGTGTGATCATGCCCCTGGCCTCCGAGCTTTTTACCGGGCAGAAGATCACGGTCGGCCCCGCCTTTTACGAGACGGCCACATCCCCCTTGTGGCTGGCCCTGCTGCTCCTGATGGGGGTGGCGCCGCTTTCAGCCTGGCGGCATACGACCGCCCAATCACTGGGCAAATCGATCTGGAAGCCGACACTGGCATCAGTCGTCGTGCTCGCCGTACTGCTGCTGACCGGCATCCGCCACATCGGGGCGCTGCTGGGAGTCTGGCTTTCCGCCTTCGTCGGTTTTGTCACGCTGTACGAGTTCTGGCGCGGGGCGATGGCCCGGCGCAAGGTTCGCGGCGAGGGCTTCGGCGAGGCCCTCTGGCGGCTGGCAGCCCGAAACCGCAGGCGCTACGGCGGCTATGTCATCCACCTGGGCGTGGTGCTGATGGCCATCGGGATCGTGGGGATCGAGGTCTTTCAGACCCAGACCCAGGGGACCATCCCGGTCGGCGGCACGATGGAACTCGGGGATTACGAAATCACCTACGAATCCCTGGCGAAATTCGACACGCGCGACAACCGCAACGTCGCCCGGGCGGTCATCAGCGTGTACAAGGGCGGGGAATACGTCACGCAGTTGTTCCCGCGCCGGGATTTCTTCTATGAATCGCAGCAGCAGATGACCATCCCCGGAGTGCGCAGCACCCTCGAAGACGATTTTTACATTCTCCTGGTGGATTGGCAGCCGATCTCATCTCAGGCGGCCACGTTCCGCATTTACCAGAACCCGTTGGTGAACTGGGTCTGGCTGGGTGGGGTGGTGTTCATCCTGGGCACCCTGGTGGCAGCCTGGCCCGAGCAGCAGCGAGAACCGCAGCGCGTCATGAGAAAACGGCCGGTTTCCGCCTCCTCCCAGGCCTGACCGAACGCAATGGGCTCCACCATCTCTTCGATACCTGTAGCCGCCAGGCTAACCGCGCTGCTGGGCGTGCTAATCGGTGTGGCGATCCTGGCCATCTCGCCCGCCCGCGCCCAGGAGGCCACCCCCGTCATTCCGGACGACGAAGTCAACGCCATCGCGGCGGAGATGTATTGCCCGGTTTGCGAGAATATCCCGCTCGATGTGTGCGGGACGCAGGCCTGCCACCAGTGGCGCGAGCTGATCCGCCAGCGGCTGGCCGAAAGCTGGACCGAACAGCAAATCAAAGATGATTTTGTCCGCCAGTACGGGGATCGGGTGCTGGCGGAACCGCCGGCTGAGGGGTTCAACTGGCTGGTCTACATCATGCCGCCGGTCGTCATCCTGGCGGGCATCTTTCTCCTCGTCCGCCTGCTGCGCCTGTGGCGTGCGACGCCGCACCCGGTGCATGCAGGCGGGGGAGACGATCCCGATGTGGACGAGCGTTATGTACGCCGTCTCGAAGAGGAGCTGCGCAAAAGGGGCTCCTGAAACGCCCAAGGGGGAGGCGATCATCCATTCCATTCGATCCGCCCAGGTACAACCATGCCCACCGTCCTGTTGATCCGCCACGGCGATAACGATTATGTCCGCAAGGGCCGCCTGGCCGGCCGCAAAGCTGGCGTCCATCTGAACGAAAACGGCCGCCAGCAGGCCCAGAAGCTGGGCGCCATGCTGGCCCAGGTGCCCATCAAAGCGGTTTACAGCAGCCCGCTGGAGCGCACCATGGAGACGGCGGCCCCGATCGCCAGCGCCATGGGGCTGGAAGTGATCGAGCGCCCCGGGCTTCTGGAGCTGGATTTTGGAGACTGGCAGGACAAGACCCTCAAAGCCCTCCAGCGGCGCAAGCTGTGGAAAACGGTGCAGGGCCGTCCGTCTATGATGCGTTTTCCGGGGGGTGAGAGCTTTTCAGAGGCTCAGGGGCGGGTGGCGGCGGAATTGGAAGCGCTGTGCGCACAACACAAACCAAAGGACATTTTTGTGTGCGTCGCCCACAGCGACCTGATCAAGCTGGCCGTCGCCTACCACCTGGGGCTGCCTTTAGACCTCTTCCAGCGCCTGATGATTGCCCCGGCTTCCATCACCACCCTGCACCTGGGAGAGGGGTTTGCCCAGCTGATCAACCTCAACCTGTCCCCAGGCCTCGCGCTGCCCGGATCCGGGCGACGTAAACCGGGGAAAAAGGGAAAGAAACCGGCGCCTCGGGGCGACCATTAACCACCTTCATCCCTCCAGGTGATTTGTAGATTTGGAGGGTCCTGACCGGTCCGGAATGCCAGCTGGTACATTTTTCAGATCTTCCTTTGGTATACTTTCCTCGCCGGTGTTTAAATAATGAGTGAGCCCATAGACATCAGACCCGTCTCGCATATCACTGCCGACGCTATCGGCCAGCCGGGCAAACGCGTCTTTTACATTCAGGGCCAGCAGGATACGCGCACCTTCACCCTGGTGACCGAGAAATTCCAGGTCCAGTCGCTGTCGATCGGCATCGAGCAGTTCCTGGCGGACATCTCGGAGAAGTTCCCCGGCCTGTCGGAGGCTTCACGCGACTACGTTGAAGACAAAATGCGGATCCACCCACCGGTCGATCCCCTCTACCGCGCTGGAGAGCTGGCCCTGGGCTACGATGTCGATGATGACCTGGTCATCCTGGTCGTCAAGGAGATTCAGGCGGAGGAGCAGGACCCTGAAGAGGGCCGCGTGATCCGTTTTTGGTGCAGCCGCGACCAGATCCGCGCCCTGGCCCATTGGGGGTTGGAGGTGGTCTCGCGCGGCCGCCCGCTTTGTCCCCAATGCGGCTCCCCGATGGATGACGAGGAAGCCCATTTTTGCCCGAAAAAGAACGGGCACCGGGCCGACTGAACTGCTGTCCCCACCGTGCCGGAGACGCCGCCGCTCCGGGTTGACCCGGCGATCCGTTTTGCCCCGCGAATGATGCCAACCGATCCCACCGTCCATATTTTGCATAATGGCGAGATCAGCCTGGAAGGCCAATTTCTTTGGGGTTCCAATTACACCTTGCTGGTCGATGTGACTTGCGAGGGAGAACGCATCAAAGCGGTCTACAAGCCGACTCGCGGGGTGCGCCCACTTTGGGATTTCGACGCCCCCTCCCTGGCGCGCCGTGAGGTGGCGGCCTATCAAGTCAGCCGGCTGCTGGGCTGGGACCTGGTGCCGGCGACGGTGTACCGGGAAGATGGGCCGATGGGGCCGGGCTCGCTCCAGCGTTTCGTCGAGCATGACCCCGATTACCATTTCTTCAATTTTTCCGAACAGGATATCGAAAGGCTGCAGGTCGCAGCTGCCTTCGATATCATCATCAACAATGCCGACCGCAAAGGCGGCCATTTCCTGGTGGACCCGCAGGGCCATATCTGGCTGATCGACCACGGCATCTGCTTCCATGAAGACACCAAGCTGCGCACGGTGCTGTGGAATTTTGCTGGCCAACCGCTCCTCGAGGAGATCAAAACCGGGCTGCGGCGGTTCGAGGAATCCCTGGAAAAGGACCCCGCCGCCATCGCCCGCCTGCAGCCCTACCTGGACCGCCGGGAAATCGACGCCATGCTGCGCCGGGCTCAAAACTTACGCCGGCGTGGGGTTTTCCCCCAGCCGCCGCGCCATACACGGCCGTACCCCTGGCCGCTGGTTTAGCTCATGAATGAATATGTCCACCCTCAGTCTCCCCGCAACCCGCTGCTGATCGTCATTTCCGGCCCTTCCGGGGTCGGCAAGGATTCGATCGTTCATGCGTTGAAAAGCCACGAGGGGCTGCCTTTCCATTTTGTCGTCACCGCCACCAACCGCGAGCCGCGGCCCGATGAGCGGGAGGGGATCGATTACTTTTTTGTCTCTACGGAGGAGTTCACCCGCATGATCCAGGCGGACGAACTGGTGGAGTACGCCCGCGTGTACAACGACTACAAAGGCGTCCCCAAGGCGCAGCTGCGCCAGGCTTTTGAAAGTGGGAAGGACGTCGTCATGCGGGTGGACGTGCAGGGAGCCGCCACGCTCCACGACCGCTACCCCGATGCGCTGCTGATCTACCTGACCGCCTCCGAGCACGACCTGCTCAAACGCCTGCGCAAACGCAAAACCGACAGTGAAGAAGCTCTGCGCCTGCGCGCCGCCATGGTCCGCAAAGAATCCGAGCATCTCGACGAGTTTGATTACGTGGTCGAAAACGCGGAGAACTGCCTGGAAGAGGCCGTAGAGACGATCCTGGCGATCGTCAAGGCCGAACACCATCGGGTGCAGCAGCGGCGGGTGGACCTGTGAGCCAGCAGTTCCCCCCGCCGGGCAGCCTGCCGCCCGGCGAGCCTCGGCCGGCAGCAGAGCCGCCTCCCGCCCCGCCGCCTGAAAGCCGGCCTCAGGTGCTGCCTTCCGACCTGCCCGACCGCACGCCCTGGCTGACCTACGTTATCCTCGGGATCACCATTGCGGTTTACCTGGCCCAGGTAGGGACCAGCTCTTTGCTGGGCTACGATCTTCCCGCCGCCCTCGGGATGAAAATCAACGATCGCATCGCCAGCGGCGAGATCTGGCGCCTGTTCACCCCGATGCTGCTGCACGGCGGCCTGCTGCACATCGGTTTCAACATGTACGCCCTGTACCTGATCGGGCCGGAGTTGGAGCGCTATTTTGGCCCGCTGCGTTTCATATTGCTCTACCTGCTGAGCGGTTTTGCCGGAAACGTCATCTCGATGGCATTCACCCAGGCCAACTCATTGGGGGCTTCGACCGCAATTTTCGGCCTTTTTGGGGCCCAGGGCGTTTTTATCTACCAGAACCGTGACCTTTTCGGAAAACGGGCACAGGTCGCTTTGCGGCGGATCATCAACCTATCGATTATCAACCTGATCATCGGGCTGCAGCCGGGTATCGACAACTGGGGGCATATCGGCGGGTTGGCCGGCGGGGTAGCCTTTACCTGGTACGCCGGCCCGCTGCTGGGCTGGGAGGAACTCTACGCCCGCATTCGCCTGCGGGACCGGCGGGGCCAGATCAGCATCTTCCTGGCCGCGCTCGGCATCGGCCTGCTGCTGGTCCTGATTGCAGCCGGCTTGATTCTGATCCGCAGAGGGATTCTCTGAACGATCGGGCGCGAGTCCGGACAATTTTCCCCGTCATTGAAAACCTGCGATTGAAAATCAACCCCTTTGGGGGAAAGCGTGCCAACCGGCAAGCGCCGGGGATCAGCGGTATTTGGGGGGTCGCTTTTCCCGAAAAGCCGTGACGCCCTCATGGTGCTCCGGCCGCCTGCCAGCGATCTCCTGATTATGGGCTTCGTAGTCCAGGACCTCCTCCAGGTTCGGCAGGATGGCCTTGTTGAAATCCCGTTTCGCCAGCCCCATGGCCCCCACCGGGCCCTCCGCCAGGCTGGCAGCCCATTCGGCGGCTGCCTGGGCGAGTTGTTCCCCGGGCACAACCCGGTTGACCATCCCCCATTCCAGCGCCTGGTCGGCGCGGATCGGCTCGTTCGTGAAGACAAACTCGCTGGCACGGGCCAGCCCGATCAAGCGGGGCAGCAGCAGGGAGACGGCCGAGTCGGGAGCCAGGCCGATCCCCAAAAAGCCGACCACAAAGCGGGCCTCCTCCGCTGCGATGCGCAGATCGCAGGCCAGCGCGATCCCCAGCGCGGCGCCGGCGACCGCGCCGTTGACGGCGGCGACAATCGGCTTCTCAAGCCGTCGCATCTGCACGATCATCGGGTTGTAGGTCGCCAGTAGATGGGTGCGAAAAGACCGCTCTTCTTCTGCGCCGAACTCGCTGACGTCCTGGCCGGCGCTGAACAGCTTCCCCGCCCCGGTCAGCAGTACCACTCGCACATCGTCGTTACGGCCGGCATCTCGAAACGTCCTGGTCAGAGTCTTGGCCATTTCTGTGGTAAAGGCGTTGGCTTTGGGCCGGTTGAGGGTGATGGTCAAAATACCGTTCTCGAGCCGGGTGAGCAGATGGGCTTCTCCAGTCATGTACACTCCAGGGGTGAGGTCTGGTCGGATCCGGGTTCGCCCCACCCTGGCAGGCTAAGTTCGCCGGGTATTCCCGCGGGCGGAGCGCCCTGAGGTTTGCCGGGAGCATCGCCAAAACGGTGGGCAGGGGATCCGAAATCGGTTGAGGCCGGTGATTTGGGTGGCACGGCGCGGTCAAGTGTAACAGAAATCGACCTTCAAAAAAAAACCCCCCGCTAGGGGGGTTGTGTGTTGCAGGTCAGCCGGGGTTGAAACCGGGATCGAATTCTTCGTCGTCGAAATCGTCCTCGTCGTCCAGATCGAAATCTTCCTCGTCCAGGTCGTCTTCGTAGCCGATCTCAAGTTCGACGTCGTCGTTCGGGATGCGAACCCAGAGCACGAGGAGATCGCCTTCTTCAGTGGTCACATTGCGGGCGGCCACGATCTGGGCTTCTTCCTGCAATCCATCCGGATTGCGGTATTCCAGGTGGATGGGCAGCTTGTTGCGCCAGGCACGGTGGCAGCGTTCCACTAGCGAAGGGCCGTTGAAAGTTCGTAAACGAGTGGAGACAATTCCGGATAAAAACGGGCTGTCGCTCAGCCCCTGCACCCAACCTTCGGGAACAGCTTCAAAAGTCGGCGGCGGTCCTTCAATGATAGTGATTTTATCTTCCATGTTGTTAAGTTCCTCAATAATGGCCGGGCCTTACTCCGGGATTAAATCTGCCGGCGGGCCGGCAGGTCCGGGAAAATATTACCATCAAAACCAGATCGAATATAGCACGCATACATGATTCTTACGTTGCGGTTTTGCCATTCACTTCGGGAACCGCCCTTGGGAAGGCCCAAAGCGTTCTCAAAGTCCGTTGACAAAAGGGCCTTTCGCTGGTTGAGATAGGATGAGAAAGTCGGTTCCCCGGAAACGTGATATACCGAAGTATTCACCCATTAAACGCACTCAAATGGTGCCAAACCGGAGGAACCGACATGCACGAGGATATCACGAAATTTGTAGGAA
>JBFKII010000088.1:0-13221 GCA_041632295.1 Anaerolineales bacterium
CGATCTCCGCCGCCGGCAGGGTGTCGATCCAGGCGGCGGCCAGCTCGATCGCCAGGGGCACACCCTCTAGAAAGCGGCAGATCTGGGCCACATGGACGTATTCCTCTGCCGTGATTGCGTAATCTGGGCGCACGCGGCGGGCGCTCTGCAGGAACAAGCGCACGGCGCTGGAACCCTGGCCTGCCAGTGGGTCCGGCGGAAGGTCCAGGCCGCCCAGCGGAAGGACCATCTCGCCGCGCGCCTTGAGCCGCTGCCGTGATGTGGCACAGACCTGCAGGCCGGGTGCGGCGGAGAGCAGCTGTCCGACCAGCGCAGCGCCATCCGCCAGGTGTTCGAAATTGTCGAGGATCAGGAGCAGCTTCTTGTTGCGCATGAAAGAAAGGAGCTGGCGAACGTGGTCTCCGTCGCCGGGAAACGGGGCGGCGAGTGCCTGCAGGATGGCGGCGGGGATCAACGTAGCACGCTCGAATTCGGCCAGGGAGACGAAATAAACCCCGTCCGGGAAGGGCGATTGTTCCACCTGCCCGGCCAGTTGGCGGCCGGCGGCCAGCGCCAGGCTGGTCTTGCCCACGCCGCCGGGGCCGACCACCGTCACCAGCGGGCTGTCCCCATCCAGCAAAGAAGCGGCCAGCGTCTCGAGCTCCGTTTCCCGCCCGAAAAAGGGCGTCACCTGCCGGGGCAGGTTGTGGGGCAGGCCGGGGGCTTTCGTCGGGGCGGGAGCCGGGGCCGGCAGGTTCCCCTCCAGGATCGCTTCGTACAGGGAGGTGGTCTCCGGGGCGGGTGGGACACCAAGCTCTTCCGCCATCACGGCGACGCAGCGATCGTACTGCGCCAGCGCGCCCGAGCGGTCCCCGGCCAGTGCCAGGGCCAGCATGAGCTGCCGGTGGGCGGTTTCGCGCCAGGGCTCCAGCGCCAGCTGACGGCGGGCGGCCTGCTGGGCTTCCCGGGAGGCTTCCTTGCCCTGAGCCAGCTTCTGCTCGGTGAGTTCCCCAAGCGCCCCCAGCGCCAGCTGGTGCAGCCGCTCGCGCTCGACCCGCAGCCAGTCTTCGAAATCCGGGCTCTCGCCACCGAACCCCGGCAGCAGGTCGCCGGCGTACAGATCGGCGGCAGATTCCAGGTCCCCGGCCTCAAGGGAGTTCTGGAAACGGTGGACATCGCATTCGAAATCGCTTTCGGGATTGAAAGCCACGGCCTGCCGGGTGATGGACAGGAACGGGATCTCTTTATCCCCCAATTTCTTGAGCAGTTTACGGAGTTGATAGAGGGTCTGGCGGAAGTTGGCGCGCGCTGCGTTTTCGGGTGCCTCCGGCCAGAATATGGTGGCCAGCACCTCGCGCGGGATGGCCCGGCCGGCGTTCAGCGCCAGGTAGACCAGCAGCCCTTGGACGTTCACGGAGCGAAAGCGGGTCAGGGTCCGGCCGTCCAGGCTAGCCTGGAATGTGCCTAAAAAAGCCAACGATAAGCGCGCCACGCTTTCATTATACGGGAGAGGCGGGGGCTTGAAAGGAGGGGTGATTGGAAATGTGAAGGTGGATTTTACCGCCCTCGGTTTCGACAGGCTCAACCAGCGGGCTGGGGTGAGCTCAACCAGCGAATTGGGGTTGAACGCCGGTTGAGCCGGCCCTGAGCGGCGCTGGCGCAGCCAGCACAGTCGAAGGGCCCGTCGAAGTGCCCAGTGGTGAGCCTAACCCGCCCTCGGTTTCGACAGCCTCAACCAGTGGGTTGGGGTGAGCCCTTAGACAGGATCAGGAAAGGCTCAACCAGTGGGCTCCCATATCGCGCCAGTTGAGCCGGGAGAGCGCGGTGGAAGCTGTTTCGGAGCCCGGTGAATGTTCACGAAGTGCTGACGCTAAACCGGTAAGCTGGCAGCGTCGCACCGTGATCCACGGACATTTGTGGAGCCAAAAGACCGATAGGAGGTATTCCCATGTTTGTAAGAAGACCCACTCGATACCCAAACCGAACTGCGATGGAGGCAAATAAAATGAAACGACCTCTCGTTTTCGCGCTGATCCTGGCGATAGCGATTGCCGTGATGCTGGGTATGTCCGCCGGGGAAGCGCAGGCGGACAGCCAGTACTGGGTGGACGAAAGCAGCCTGCCCTTCGATCCGCTGCCGGGGCACGAAGACAGCACCCGCCTGTGGGGGGTGCACGCCGGTGCCGGCTACCGCATCGAGGTGCCGGCCAACTGGAACGGTGACCTGGTGATGTGGGCGCACGGGCTGCGTCCTTATACCGACCGGCTGTTCTTGGAGCCGCCGGATGCCCAGCTGCTGCTGCGCCAGTACTTGCTTGAGAACGGTTACGCCTGGGCCGCCTCGACCTTCTCCAAGAACAACTACAGTGTCTCCCGGGCGGTGAAAGATACCAGGACGCTGGCGGCGCATTTCAACGGCCTGGTCGGGAATGCGGACCGTATCTATATCGCCGGTCGCTCAATGGGCGCGCATGTTGCGGCCATTTCGGTCGAGCAGTACCCGGGCTTCTACGACGGCGCCCTGCCGGTCTGCGGCCCGCTGTCTGGGGTGGAAGCCTTTGACTTCACCCTGGACCTCAACCTGGGGGCCCAGCAGATCGCTCTGGGAACCTCCAGCTGGCCGCTCGACACCGCTGACTATCTGCAGAACACACTGCCGCAGATCAAGGCCAACCTGGAAGCTGCCCCTGGAGCGTTCCCGTTTGCCCTCAACGCGAATGGGGAGGCGTTCAAGCAGATGGTGGAGCTCCGCTCCGGCGGCGACCGGCCTAACTTCGACCAGGCCTGGATGCTGTACAACCTGGTCCCTTCATTCTTCACAGGGGTCCCTGGAGATTTCCTGTTCGACTTCAGCATGTTCGTTACCGGAGCGCTGCCCCGGCCGGATGCATTGGACAACAGCGATGTCATTTACCAGATCGACCTGGACCCGGCCATCAGCGCCTACGAGCAGAGCCTGAACGAGGCCATCGCACGGGTTTCTGCAGCCCCCGGCTCGCGGATTGACTCGGGCCTTTCGGAAGCGCATGTGCCGCCACTCACCGGGAACATCTCGGCGCCAGTGTTGACGCTGCACAACCTCGGCGACCTGGCTGCGCCCTTCCAGAACGAGATCGATTATTACCATACCGTGGACGGGCGTGGGAAGAGCCATCTTCTGGTGCAGCGGGCGATCCGGGGAGTGAACCACTGCGGCTTCACCACCAGCGAGTGGAACGCTGCCTTTGCCGATCTGGTGAGCTGGGTGGAGAGCGGGGTCCGCCCCGCCGGCGACGTGGTGCACGACCCGGCTGTCGTGGCCGCGCCGGACTACGGCTGCCAGTTCACCGACTTTGCCACGCCGAACGGCCATATCCTGCCGCAGCCCTGCCCGTAGACGGCAGGATCGGACAACGGCCAGGGGCCGGGCATTACGCCCGGCCCCTTTTTTTTGTGTACCGGTTGTTTACGGCTGCCTGTTACCTGAAAAGCGGTCCCGTTTGAAAAACGGCGGGCATCCTGGAAGGGTTATTTCTGCAGATCTACTGTCGGTGGGATCTGGTGGAAGGCGCCCTTGTCGTTGACGATGTCGATAGTGGTATCGCCGTGCACGAAGATATCCCAACCGATCAGCTGGGTGCTGTACGTGGGGAGCAGGGAACTCGTACCGCCGACCTCGATCGTAGCGTCCGGTGCGAACACGGTTCCTAGATAGAACGAATCCGAATCACCCAGCAGGTTGACCGATCCGGTGTTGCCGCGGGCCATATAAATCAGGACGTTCGGGATTGCAGGATGGGGATTCGGGTCGGCTCCAGGGCCGGAAAGCTCCACGTGGGACCCGCCTTGTGTGTCGAAATCGCCGTTCATGATGTAAATGGTGACTCCGTAGCCGAGCAGGACTCCCTGGCCGGCCACCCGGACCCCGTTGCTCGAAATGCAGTACAGCCCAGGCTCCAGGAAAGCGGTCTCCGAGTTGCCGACGTCGATTCGGGTGTAGACTCCGGGGCTGAGCACGCCGCCCGAGTCCGACAGGCCGTAATTGGTGAGAGGGCCGCAATTGGGTGCGGAGATGCCGGTCACGTTGTCCGGCAGGGGTTGGGAGTTGCGCTTTGGGGCTGGGTGCAGGAGGCCTGGCCCGACCTGGACGAAATCGGACATCTCACCCCCCCATGAAATACCGCCGCCGTTGACGTTCACATGGCCGCTGCCGTTCTTGCCCAGGCAGCCCTCGGAGATGATCCCGCCCCCCGTCAGGGTCACCTGGTTGCTGCCGTCGAACTGGGCCCCGTTCTGGTTACCCTGGCAAGACGCCGGATTGAGGGCGATGATCGAAGCGCCGTAGCCGACCGTGGTCTGCGGGCGGACCCGGACCTTCGAAATTACGGTCTGCTCCAACGGGCCGCTGAAGATGAACTGGACCAGCGAACTCGGGGTTTGGGCGGTGACGAAAGTCTCGACCTCGACATACCGGTCCACAATGCCGCCCAGGTTTTCTGTGAAGCAGCGGACCCGCACACCGTTGTAATCTCCGTTGGATTCGTCGATGGTCGCATCGACTGTGTAACCGTTGGACAACACGCGGTCGATGGCCGCCGATTCCGCCGCTCCGGAAGCCCCGGCAAGGATGTTCGAACAGCTCCAGTTGTTGCTGTAGTGTACGGCGTTGGCCTCAAAATACTTTGTGACTTCGAGCCCCCCGGCCATCGATCCGGTGTCTGAAGCGTTCTGCATCGTCCTGCGGTCGATGTAGACGCGTCCGCCGTCGATCGCCAGGGCCGCAAAGCCCAGCAGGCCGATAATACCCAGGACGATCAGAACAAGCGCCTGGCCCCTTTCGGATGAGTATCCCTTTTCCATGTTGTACTCCTCTCCTCGTCACTAAAACGATTCCGTTCCCCTCGGGGAGGCTGCCCCGGTATAACCTGCGGGACATCGCCAACCCTTTTTTGTGCATCGCTACCGCCTGGACCGGCTGGCGTGCAAAGAAAATGGATTTCGCCGGCAGCACCGGCTGAGTGAACCACGTCGCCCTGAAGCCCCTGCGCCGCATCCTGTTTTGGGATGTAATAGCGCGCAAAACCCAGGCCCTGGACATGGCCTGAAGGGGCAGCAGCTTGAACCGTGGTATTTGGGCAGGCTTTTATTCTCATCCGACAGCCCTATGCCGCATTGATGCGGCAGGTGCCGGCAACGCCCAGGGGCGATCCGGTTTGAGTTGACACTGCCACGGGCGAAAATAAGCCGCCCGTAATAATGGCCGTGGATGAACAGGCTTTCAGAATGAAAAAACAGTCAATACTAAAAAAGTAAACGACACGTTGTGGGTTTTGTTACAGTTATTTTGAAATGCGAAAAGGGAATTTGGATCGCGATATCGGCCGGAACGACCAGGGTCAAGGCCCGGTCAGAATGAAAGGAAAGCGGCCGGAATCCCGCAACCCGTGGTTGGGAGCGAGGGCAGTTTGCACCCCTCGCGGTGCCATGCCGGATGCTTCAGGCCTGCTTGTGAATCTTTTTTGGACTGCGCGGATTTCTGTCCCAGCCGAAGGCTCTGGAACCGACCTCAGCCCGGCCCGGGCGTGGCAGGACCTCTCGATTGCCTCCCCAGGCCGGTGCGGGCCAGCTTTATCCTTCGATCCCGATCTCCGCCCGCACCAGGTCGTCCTCTTTCTCCAGCTTGAACCCCAGGTTTTTGACCACCCGGCGCATGCCGATGTTGTCCTGCAGGATGTAACCCACCACCCGGCCGATGTCCCCCTCCCGTCGAGCGATGTCCAGCAGGTGGGCGAGCAGTTCGGTGCCCAGGCCCTGACCCTGGTGAGCGTCCTGGATCAGCACGGAGAATTCGGCCTCATCGCTGCCGTACATCCGGCTCAGCCGCCCGACACCGATGATCTCCGGATCCGGTCCGGGGCGCACCGCCACCAGGGCCATCTCGCGCCCGTAATCGATGAAGCAGATGCGGGTCAGGCGTTCGTGGGCCACGCGCTGGCTGAACTGCAGGGCGGAAAAATAGCGCATGTAGACGCTCTCTTCCGAAAGCCCTTCGTGAAAGCGCACGATCAGCGGCTCGTCCTCCGGGCGGATCGGGCGGATAATGACCTCCAGCCCGCTTTTCAGCTGCCAGGTCTTGCGGTACTGGCGAGGGTAGGGGCGGATGGCCAGCTCCGGTAGGTCTTTTTCTTCGGTATCCGGGCCGTAGAGCACTACCCGGGCGTCCAGGGCGACCAGCCGTTTGGGGGAGGCCAGCAGCGGGTTGATGTCGATCTCCCGGATCCAGGGCTGCTCGACCACCAGGAAGCTGAAGCGGACCAGGAGCTTCTCCAGTTCCTCCAGGTCGACCGCCTCCCGGCCGCGCACGCCCTGCAGGGCCTCGTAAATCCGGGTGCGCTCCATCATGCGACGGGCCAGCACCGTGTTCAGCGCCGGCAGCCCGAGCGCCCGGTCGCGGAACACCTCCACCAGGGTGCCGCCGGTTCCGAACAGCAGCACCGGTCCGAACTGCGGGTCTGGGCTGCTGCCGATGATCAGCTCGTACCCGTCGCTCAGGTCGAGCATCGGCTGCACCGTGACCCCCTGGAAATCCGCCGGGCCGGCATGGGCGGTCACCGCGGTGCGGATGGTCTCAAAAGCCGCCCGCACCTCGTCCGCCGAGGCCAGGTTGAGCTGCACGCCTTTGACATCGGTTTTGTGGGTGATGGTTTCTGAGTTCAGCTTGAGGACGACCGGATAGCCGATCGACTCGGCCGCGGAGACGGCGGCATCGATGTCCGGCGCCAGGCGGGTCTCCACCGTGGGAATGTTGTACTGGGAGAGGATCTGCTTCGATTCGAACTCGGTCAGGATGGTCCGGCCCTGCATGCGGGCGGTCTGGATTATCGCTTCCGTCGGCCCGGTCTCGTGGACATGGTCGGGCCCTTCGGGGAAGGTGGGCGTCTCGTACAGGCTGCGCAGGTTGGCGGCATAGCGCCACATGTAGTTGAACATGCGCGCGGCCGTATCGGGGTAGGAAAAGGTCGGCACGCCGGCCCGGTTTAGGATCTCTTCGCCGGCCTGCACTTCCTCGCCGCCCATCCAACTGGCCAGCAGGGGCGGGCCGGTGCGCACATGCTGGCGCCTTTCGAAATACTCCTGCAGCCCGCGCGCCGTGCGGTTGGAATCGGTCATAGCTTGCGGAGTCAGGATGACCAGCGTGGCATCGGAGCC
The DNA here is from genome assembly GCA_041632295.1 of Anaerolineales bacterium. GTDB lineage: Bacteria > Chloroflexota > Anaerolineae > Anaerolineales > JABWBV01 > DATDOR01. The sequence goes on from JBFKII010000088.1 coordinate 7,168, forward strand.
TTCCGAACGCCCGGCGGCCTCGATCGCCTGCTCGTAGCGCTCGGGGCCGGCGTCCCCCAGGATATCGATCGGGTTGCCGCCGCTCCAGTGTGCCGGCAGGACCTGGTCCAGGGCGGCTTTCGTATCGGCGGACAATTCGGCCAGCTGGCCGCCGCCGGCGATCACCTCATCGGTAGCCAGGACCCCGGGGCCGCCGGCGTTGGTGACGATTGTAAGGCGCTTGCCGGCCGGCAGGGGCTGCTTGGAGAGCACCTCGGCCATGTTGAACAGGTCGGCGATTCGGTCCACGCGCAGCACCCCCACCCGGCGGAAGGCGGCCTGCAGGACTTCGTCGCTTCCGGTCAGCGAGCCGGTGTGGGAGGCGGCGGCTTTGGCTGCAGCCTCCGTGCGGCCGGGCTTAATGACGATGATCGGCTTGGTCAGGGCCACCTCGCGGGCCGCCGAGAGGAAAGAGCGGGCGTCGCCGATAGTTTCCATGTAGATCACGATGCTCTTGGTATTGCTGTCGTTGCCCAGGTAGTAGATCAGGTCCCCCCAGCCGACGTCGAGCATCGAGCCGGTGGAAACGAATGCGCTGAAACCGACGTTTTCCCGCAGGCTCCAGTCCAGGATGGCAGTGCACAGGGCGCCGCTCTGGCTGAGGAACCCCACGCTGCCCGGCCGGGCCATGATGCCGGCAAAGGTGGCGTTCAGCCCGGAGACGGTGCTCATCACCCCCAGGCAGTTGGGCCCGATGATGCGCATGCCCCCTTTGCGGGCCTCCTGCAGGACCTTCTGCTCCAGCCGGACGCCCTCGGGTCCGGTCTCTTTGAAGCCGGCGGAGATGATGATGGCGCCCTTCACTCCAGCTTCCACACACTCTTTCACAACCCCGGGGACCGTCTGCGCGGGGGTGACGATAACAGCCAGGTCGACCGCATCCGGCACCGCGGCGATGTCGGGATATGCCCGCACCCCCAGCACGCTGGAGCGCTTCGGGTTGACCGGGTAGACGATCCCGCCGAAAGGGTTGTTCAACAGGTTGCGCAGGATCGTGCGGCCGACACTGCCCTCCCGCTCGGTTGCGCCGATCACCGCCACAGTGCGCGGGGAGAAAATCGGCTCCAATGGGCGGTGGGAATAGCGCAGGATGTCCAGGGTTTTGTCGGTTCTTCCTTGGATGGCCATCTGGGTGGCTCCTGATCCTCGCGGATCGCTCGGTTTCGAGTTGCGGGGCAAGTGTATCACGCTCCCGCTTGGGATGTCTCATGCCTGGATGGAGGTATCGTGGGAAAATCGGGACACCTGTCATCCGAAAAATGGGATGGATCGCACTCAACGAGCAGGCGTGAAGCAGGCATTATTGGGGAAGATACTTACTTGATTACTTGATTACTTGATTACTCATTCGTCTGTATGGAGGAATGGAGTAATGAGTAAGAACCATTCTTTTGGAGGAAGACTTGCTTCTTGACAAACTGATCCGTCCCCGCAGCGTCGCCATCGTGGGGGCCTCCGAAAAGCCGGGCAAATTCGGCTATTCGGCCGCCCGGAACCTGGAAAAAAGCCAGCTGGACGCAGTCTATTTCGTGCATCCGAGGAAGAAGGCGCTTTTCGGGCAGCCCACTTACCCCACTCTTGCCGACCTGCCGGAGACGGTGGATTGCGCGCTGCTGTGCACGCCGGGGAACACCGTGGCCGATTTGCTCCGGCAGGCGGGCGAGTGCGGCATCCCCTCGGCGGTGATCTTCGCCAGCGGTTTCGGCGAAGAAGGGACCCACGAAGCGCGGGCCCGGGAAGCGGAGCTGGTGGCGATCGCCGAACGCTATGGCATACAGGTGATCGGACCGAACTGCCTGGGGATTTACAACGCCGTGGAGGATATTTACCTGTGGGGCATGGACAGCCCCCACATCCCGACCAGCGAGGCCACCGGGATCGGGGTGGCGGCCCAAAGCGGCTGGGTGATGGAGACCTTCGTCGAGACCGGCTACACTGACATCGCCTACGGCTTCTCGACCGGTAATGGCAGCGTGGTCAGCCTGGAGGCCTGCCTGGATTTCCTGGTCGACCAGGAGGCGGTCCGGGTGGTGGCGCTGTACCTGGAAGGGCTGCGCCGGCCGGACCTTTTCCTGCGGGCGCTCAAAAAAGCGGCTGAGAAGCGAGTGCCGGTGGTGATCCTGAAAGGCGGCCGTTCGGAACAGGGGGCGGCCTCGGCTGCCTCGCATACCGGCAACCTGGCCGGCTCGCAGGCCGCATTTGAGAGTGTGTTTAAGAAGTACGGCGTGATCGCGGTGGAGGATTTCGACCAGCTGATCACCATGGCCCACACCTTGAGCATCCTGGACGGCCGTCTGCCGGAGGGGCCGGGCTACGCGGGGATCGCCCTGTCCGGCGGCGAAAACACCATGTTCACCGATCTCGGCGTCTCCCTCGGGCTGCAGTTCCCCGCTTTCAGCGAAGCGACCAAAACAAGGCTGATGGCTCACATCCCGCCGTTTGCCACGCCCCACAACCCGTGCGACGCCACCACCCAGCTTTTTTACAATGAAACCGCCATCGCCGGGGCGCTGCAGGCGGTCGATTCGGACCCGGCGGTCGGGGCCACCTTCGTCAGCCTGAACATCGACCAGGAGGAGCGCCCCATGTGGCGCCACTTCTGCCTGGCGCTGGCCGAGGGGGCGCGCGACTGCACCAAACCGGTGTTCGCCATCCCGGCCAGCGAGGGGGGGCGCAATCCGGCCTTGCGCTCCATTCTTGAGGAAGCAGGCATCCCGCTGATGGCAGCTCCACAGACTTCACTCAAATGCCTGCGCCACCTGGCCGATTTCACCTGCTACCACCCGGGGGAGCGCACCCTGGTCCCTGCGGCCGGGCGTTTGTCAGCCGGTTCCGAAAATACGGTCACCCTTTCGGAGGCTGAGAGCATGCAGGAGCTGGCTGCCTGGGGGGTGCCGTTCCCGGCGCGGCGCCTGGTCGCCGATCCGGCGGACCTGGCAGCGAGTCTGAAGGGGCTCAGGTTGCCATGGGTGATGAAGATCAATTCCTCAGACATCGGCCACAAGACCGACGCCGGCGGCGTGGTACTCGGGATCCAGTCTCTCAAGGAAGCTGCGCAGGCTTACGATCAAATCATGGAGAACGTCCAAAGCCGGATGCCGCAGGCGCGCCTGGAGGGGGTACTGGTGGAGTCCATGGTGCCGACGGGCCTGGAGATGATCGTCGGCGCCAGCAACGACCCGCAACTGGGCCCGATGCTGCTCGTGGGTTTCGGTGGGGTGCACGTGGAGGTCTTTCAGGACCGCGCCCTGTACCCTGCGCCCTTGAACCGTTTCGAGGCCCAGGAAATGCTTCGGGGGCTCAAGGCCTTCCGGATCTTGCGCGGATTGCGCGGCTCGGGGCCCTACGATATCGATGCCCTGGCCGCGCTGATGGCGCAGGTCGCCGATTACGCCTACCAGCAGCGCGGCGAGCTGAAAGAGCTGGACCTCAACCCGGTGCGAGTGTATCCGCAGGGAAAAGGGGTGATGGCCGTGGATGCCTTGATTGTGAAAACCTGCAGGCCGGAGGGGAGGCGGTAGGCGCGCTGCTAACACCGCCGGGGTTCTGTATCCGGTAAAATTGTTTTTGGGTAGGGTTAATCCCCGTTTCCCGGCCTGCGCAGGGGCTAAACTTTCCTAATTCTTGACAATGGGTTTTAGGGTTTGTACACTGTTTGTGTGCGACCTGTACCTCCGGATTTGCAGCTTTGGTTCGGGTTAATGCCGCTGCTTGCGTTGGGCACTGGCAGCACTTGGCGTTTCCGCTTCCCCCGATAAACCGCGACCACCATCTATGGATGGTGGTTTTTTATTGACCAGCAAGGATCGGCCGTCATGGCCGGAGTTGATGGCCCAGCGCCTGGAGCTGTCGCCGTCTTTGGTGATGATTTGAAGGGCGTATCTATTGGCTTTTGCGGAGGAGAAAGAACATGAAGATTAAATCCAAGTTTCGCCGCGGAAACCGCCGCCGGCAGATCGCGCTTGCAATAGCACTGCTGGCGGCTGCATTCAGTTTGCAGGTGGTGGGAACGGTGTTCGGAGTACCCAACTTGGTGGCGATAAAAAAAGATATCCTGACGGTGGACAATGATGCGGACAACCTGGCCGATCCGGGCGACACCCTGCGCTACACTATCTTCGTTACAAACACTGGCATCACCGACGCCGGAGCGGTGGGTTTTCAGGACACGATCGACGCCAACACCACGCTTGTGGCCGGCTCGCTACGCACCAGCCCGATCGCCCGCCACGACCAGTACGCCTCCCTGGGCAACGTCGGCATCACGGTGCCGGCCGGAAGCGGCGTGCTGCTCAACGACAACGATCCCGACGGCACCGGCAGCGTGACGGTGACCGGGATTCAAGGTTGTGGAGATATCGTTGCGCCATTTGTCTGCCAATCTGTTAATGGCGGCAGTGTTTCATTGGATGCCGATGGCAGCTTTACCTATGATCCGCCTGCCGGCTTTGAAGGTACCGACCAGTTCACCTACACTATTGAGGATTTGGACAACAACATAGACCCGGCGGTTGTATTCATTGTTGTCAACGAGGTGATCTGGTTCATCGACAACACTGCCCCCAGCGGCGGCGACGGGCGATTCAATTCGCCGTTCGTTTCGCTCTCCGCGTACAACTCAACGGCCGCGGATGACCCCGGTGATATCATCTTCCTGCACAGCGGCTTCGGGAGCTACACCAGCGGCATCGTGCTCAGGAATGGTCAGATCCTGATCGGGCAGGGCGCCACGGCTTCGATCGCCAGCATCGCCGGAATCACGGTGCCGGCCTTCAGCAACGCACTGCCGGCCACCGGGGGAACCCGTCCTGTGATAACAACCTCCAGCGGGGACGGCGTAGTTGTCGCGCAAAACAACACCCTGCGCGGTTTTAACGTAGGCAACACGGCCGGCGTCGGTATCAGCGATAACGGCGGCACGGTTGGCAACCTGGCAATTTCAGAAGTGGCCATCTCCGGTACGGGTGGCGGGATCGAAGCCGACAACGGGGGGGCGCTGGCCGTCACGCTGGACGGCCTATCGGCCAGCAGCAGTTCTGAGGAGGGTATCGATCTCGAAAACGTCAGTGGAACCTTCGCTGTGACGGCGGCCAACGGCACCCTGAGCATGACCGGCGTGCCGGCGGTCGTGGTCGACGGCAACCCATCGTTGAACATTGGCGCCCTCACCTTCCAGAGTATTTCGTCCAGCGGCGCCTCCAGGGGAATCGCGTTGCGCGACACCACCGGCAGCTTCACCATCACCGGCAGCGGCACGACCGACGGGAGTGGGGGCACGATTCAGAACATCAGCAGCCGAGGTTTTGAAGCCGTTAACGCAGCGAACATATCGCTGAGCAACATGAACTTCACCAATGCCACCACCGCCAACGGCGCCGCCCCGGGGACAGCGACCTGCAACACCGCTGAACCTGTCGGCCACACCAATACCGGCTGCAACGCGCCGATTTACCTGGAAAATGTTGCCAATGTCGCTCTGACCAACCTGACGATTAACGGCAGTGCGCAAAACGGCATCAACGGCAGCAACGTCTCTCACTTTTCCCTGACCAACTCCGAGTTGACCAACATCGGTAACGAGAACTTGGAGAACGGTATCCAGTTCCTCAACTTGCTGGGAACGAACACCTTTAACAATGTCACTGTGGATGGCTCACGAACCCGCAACGCCCTGATTGAAAACGTCCAGGGGAATTCAACCATCAATCTGACCAACTCCACGATCGACAACGCCGTGGGAGAGGACGGTTTCTTTGTCAAGGGGGCCAGTAGGAGCGGCAATAACGCCACGATTACATTCAATGTGACCGACAGCAGCTTCACCCACAACCATTCTGTGCAGCTGAAGGCACATGCCGAGGAAGGCAGTGTGGTAGATGTGAACATTACCGGAAACGACTTTGATGGGGAGCCAACTGTGGTCGGTAATTCAGGGATAGACCTGGCCGCGCGCGACAACGCTATCCTCACCTTTGACGTCACCGGTACCGGCAGCAAACCGCAAACCTTTGCCCC
>JBFKII010000089.1:0-13097 GCA_041632295.1 Anaerolineales bacterium
CCCGCCCTGAGTGTGATCGAAGTGCCTGCACTGAGCCTCCCCTGAGCCTGTCGAAGGGCCTGTCGAAACCCAGTTTTCCGCCGTTGCTTCGGCAAGCTCAGCACAGGTCTCGGTTTCGATACGGCCGCTTCGCGACATACTCAACCAGCTAAAGGCCCTTTGGTCAACGGCCTTTGAGAACGCCTTGAGAAAGAAATGATACACTCCGAGGGTCAAAAAGGCGTCCAGAACGAAAACCGATGGAGGAAATATGAACCTGCCTATGCGAGCCGATCTGAAACCCGGTAACAAATTTCCGAATTTCGAACTCCCCGATCACAACGGGGAAATGCAGAAACTCTCCCAGCTGCTACGCGGCTTTCCGGGCGCCCTGATCTTCAGCCGGGGATACTTCTGCCCCAAAGACCGGCGCCAGTTGGAAAATTACGTCGACCACCTGCAGCCCGAGCTGCGGGTCAACTACTGCAAGATGATGGTCGTCTCGGTGGATGACCAGCTGCTTTCCAGGGAGGTGCGCGACCAGTTGGCGGCCGATTTCCCCTTCCTGAGCGACTCCGACCGCCGGCTGCTGTACGAACTGGAGATGGTGGATGTCACCGATCCGCATCACGGGGAAATATACATCCCCTACACGTTTATCCTCGACCGTGACCGGACGATTTACAAAATTTACAACGGCTGGTGGTTTGCCGGCCGCCCGACGGTGGAAGAGATCCGCATGGATTTTCGGGAGTTGCTTTCCCGGCGGGATGACTGGGTCTACCCGGGCAGCGGAAAACCGGACCAGCCCAAGACGGATTGAGCCCGCAGGTGAAGGTCAGCTCCGGGGTCAAGGCCCCAACAGCGTTTCGGAGATCCAGCCTTCGACCGAACCGAAATCCACCTTCCACCAGAACTGGCCTTTGGCGAACACGCCGTTCAGGCCATTGGTATGCATCAGGACTGTGCCGGAAGCCCCGGAAGGGACCGTCCCCAGGACGGCATAATTGGTGCCAGGCCCGAGGCGCACGTTGGCTGCCCCGCTGGTCGTCACGTTCTGGCCGCTGGTAAACATTCCAGACTGTATTTTGGCGCGGTACTCCACCATCATCATGCCGTTGGCCACCGGCCGCTCCACATTCCGGAAGCATTTGATCTCCCCTGGAGGCGCCCCCGGTGGGGGCTGGCCCGGCTGGTCCAATACAAGGGGCACGTAGGCGAAAAAACAACTCGTCTCGGTCTTGTCGCTCGGGGTGTTGACCACCTGGCCGTTGATCACCATGGTCGACGATCCGCCCCCGTCCTGGGCGATGGCGTCGGTCGCCCCGAGCGTATTTTGGGTGAAGGTGGCCAGCTGGGCGATCGTCATCCCGATGCTGAAGCCCGGCTTGCGCCCGTCCACGACGATGAAATAAATGTAGCTGCTGTCAAAGGCAATCGCGGTGCGCGGGTTGCGTGTCGTGGCGCCCGGATCTGTGAACGTCTGGATCACCCCGGATTTGATGAAATAGAAGCTTCCCCCGACCGCGGCATAGGACTTCGTCCAGTCCAGCCCCAGGGGGGTGACGCAGTCGTCCCTGTAATGGGTGATCTCATGCGATACCCCGACCGTGTCGCCGACCTGCAGCTGGCTGAGCAGTTCGCTGCGCTTGACGCCGGTGGCCGAGAGCACGATGTGGTCGAAAGGAATGTCCGCATCTCCCTGCAGGTCGCGGATCTCGCGCACCGTCCCGAGCGCCATCGACGGTTGTGGCAGGACCAGGCCCGGGCGCTGCATCTCGACCAGCATCTCCACGCCGCTGTTGTCCGTCAGAGTGGAAGAGTCGAACTGCGAAGTGTAGATGATCAGATCGTTCGTTCCCCGGGCGATGTTGACCCCCTGGAATTTTTCATCCTCGCCGGTGCTGACATAGGTGATCACCTGCTTGCTGGGCGGGTGGTACACACATTCGCCCACAAATGCCGTGCGGTCCAGCTTCCAAACGAAACCGCTGCCGTTCTCGAAATCCGAGAAACGCTTGCCGTACCAGCCCGAGTGCAGCTGCCCGCGGTCTGGGATCCCCTGGGCGTTGTAAAACGAGCCGTTGATGGCCACGACCACGTCGTTGCGCCCGCCCCAGCTCTGGCCCCAGAAATTGATGGCGTCGTCATAGCGGCCGGCCATCGCCGAGACCCGCTCGACCCCGCCGGAAAGCGTTCCATCCCCGATGGCGCTTTCGAGAAACAAATCCGGATCCCCGCGGTCCATCCGGGCGACGTGCACCCGGTTCGGATCCGGCAGCAGGAACAGTTGATAATCGATCCCGGGTGCGACCGGCACCCAGCCGCCGGCCAGGGCGGCCTCCAGGAGATCCTGGGGCGCTACGAATGCGCCCGGGACCAGCTTGATCCCCCCCGGCCTGCCCTGTAAATGAATTTCGGCCGTCTCCGGATCCGAACCGGCGGTCTGGTCATCCCCCCCGGCCTGCCCGGACAGGGTATGGACACCCGCCAGGGTGCCGATCATCACAAGACAGGAAAAAACCAGCATCATGCCCAGTCTGGGCGTGGGAGGGGACTTCATATCTGAATTGTACCTCAAAAATAGAACATATATTCTATTCACTGGCCCTTTGGACAGAACTTGCCTGGCCAGGAAAGACTTATAATTATCTCTTTATTGGCGAAAAATGAAAGGTGACAATCGGACCCCGCCCGGAACCCATCCCGCCGGCGATACTGCACTGACTTCGGGCAGGAAGTGGAAGGTCTTGCTGCTGCTTTCGCTTGCCGAGCTGCTTGGCATGGCGGTCTGGTTTTCCGCTTCGGCGGTGATCCCCGCCCTGACCGAGGCCTGGAGCCTTTCCGACGGCGGCCGCGCCTGGCTGACGATCTCCGTCCAGCTCGGTTTCGTGATCGGCGCCTTCGGCTCGGCGGTGCTCAACCTGGCGGACCGCATCCCGGCGCGAACGATGTTCGCCGCCAGCGCGGTCCTGGCCGGCGCCAGCACCATGGCCATTCCGGCGTTCGCCGGGGGGATCGGTGCCGCCCTGCTCCTGCGCCTGTTTACCGGCGTCTTCCTCGCCGGGGTCTATCCGGTCGGGATGAAGATCATGGCCACCTGGACGCGTGAGGACCGCGGCCTGGGGATCGGCCTGCTGGTCGGCGCACTGACCCTGGGGTCCGCAGCGCCGCACCTGTTGAATGCATTCGGAGGCGTCCAGGAGTGGCAACCCGTCCTGTACCTGGCCGGCGGGCTGGCGCTCCTGGGCGGGGCGATCGGCGCCGTGTTCGTGCGCGAAGGTCCCTACCGCACTGCCTCCCCCCCTTTCAACTGGCGCTACATCGGGCGCATCCTGCGCCAGCGCGACGTGGTGCTGGCCAACCTGGGATACCTGGGCCACATGTGGGAGTTGTATGCCATGTGGTCCTGGTTCCCGTTGTTCCTGCTGATCAGCTTCCAGGAAACAGGGGTCTCCGCCCGCTGGGCGAGTATCTGGTCGTTCGGAGTGATCGGGATCGGGGGGATCGGCAGCGCTGTCGCAGGCCGGCTGGCCGACCGCTTTGGGCGTACCAGGGTCACCATTGGATCGATGGCGGCCTCCGGCGCATGTGCCCTGCTGATCGGCCGCTTTTTCGGCGGCAGCCCGGTGATGCTGGTCGCGGTGGCCCTGATCTGGGGCTTCGCGGTCGTGGCGGATTCGGCCCAGTTCAGTGCTGCCGTCAGCGAACTTGCAGAGGCCGATTACATCGGGACGGCACTCACCTTGCAGACCAGCCTCGGTTTCCTGCTCACGATCGTCACTATCCGTCTGGTCCCCACGTTGGAAAACTGGTTTGGCTGGGGTTGGGCGTTCGCCTTCCTGGCGCTGGGCCCGCTCGTCGGGATCTGGGCCATGTGGGCCCTGTTGCGCTCACCCGGCTCGGAAAAGCTGGCAGGCGGCCTGGGCTGATGGCTTCCAACAGATTTATTTTCAAAAGGCTGAGCTGCAATCGACTCTATTTTTACGAACCATGATGCAAAAAAACCACACGCCCTTGAAAGCTGCCGTCCTGGCCGGGCTGCTCTTGCTTGCTGCCACCCTGGCCTGCCGGGCGTTCCCGGCGGCAGAACCCACTCCGGCGCCGCTTCCCGCGGCGACCTCCACCACTTCGGAAGTATTGGCGCGGTCCACGCCGGTCTCCGACCTGCCGGCCGCCGGAATCTGCCAGGAGGTTGATGGCAGTGAGGTCACGATGCGCATCAACCCCGACATTCCGGACCCCCGCTGCTTGCGGGTCCGGCCGGACCAATTCCTGACCGTGGCCAACAACCGGGCGGAAAGCATCGAAGTCCGGTTCGGACCGTTTGTCCTGAACCTGGAATCGGGAGCGGCCCGCCGCCTGGACCGGCCATTCGGGGAGTACCTGGCCTGGGGTGTTCATGTGGTTCAATCCACCCCCTGCTGCGGTGGGGAGATCTGGCTGGATCCAGCCCTCAGCCCCTGACCCGGGCCCGGCTTCGCCCCCATGGGAGCGTATAATATCCTCAATTCCATCCCGCTTCGGCGAAGGCTCGGTTCGAGGCTGAGAACGAAATGGTTGAAAAAACGACGATTAATATGAAGGCTGCTGTTTGCCGGAAATTCGGCCAGGGCCTCGAAATTGAGGAACTCCGGATCGACCCACCGCTTTCAGGGGAGATCCTGGTCCGGGTGGCCGTCTGCGCCATCTGCCACAGCGATATCGCCTACATGGACGGGGCCTGGGGGGGAACGCTGCCGGCCGTCTACGGGCACGAAGCGGCCGGTACGGTCGCCGCCCTGGGAGCAGGCGTGAATGGGTTTGAGATCGGCGATCCGGTCGTCGTCAGCCTGATCCGCTCTTGCGGGCACTGCTTCTACTGCACCCAGGGGGATTTGCACCTGTGCGAAACCCATTTTCCCCAGGACGCCAGCTCTCGCCTGCACGATACCGGCGGCCAGCCGGTACACGCCGCTATGCGTTGCGGCGCCTTTGCAGAATACGTGGTGGTGCACCAATCCCAACTGGTCCGCATCCCACCAGGAGTCCCCCTGGAAAGCGCTTCCCTGCTCGCCTGCGGTGTGATCACAGGCTACGGCGCGGTGGTGAATACGGCCCGCGTGCGCCCCGGGAGCAGCGTGGTGGTGGTGGGGGCCGGAGGCGTGGGGTTGAACTGCCTGCAAGGGGCGCGGCTGGCCGGCGCATACCCGATCATCGCGGTGGACCTAGTGGATTACAAGCTGGGTGCGGCCCGGGAATTTGGCGCCAGCCACACCTGCAATCCGAGAAGCGAGCCGGTCCAGCCGCAGGTCGCGGCGCTGACCGGCGGGCGCGGGGCGGATTACGTCTTTATCGCGGCCGGCTCCAAGGGAGCGATCGACCAGGGGCTCGCCTTGATGCGGAACGGAGGCACCTTCGTGATGGTCGGGATGCCGCCCTACGGCACCGACATCTCCCTGGAGGCCGCGGATTTCGCCGGAAACAGCCAGCGGATCCTGGGAAGCAAGATGGGCTCCACCCGACTATCACTGGATGTGCCCAAGCTGCTGGAGCTGTACCGGCACAAGCGCTTGATGCTGGACGAATTGATTTCCGGGCGCTACCCGCTGGAAGAGATCAATTCCGCAATCGACTCGGTCCGGCGGGGGGAGGCGCTGCGCAACCTGATCGTTTTCAACCAGGATGCTCCGGCCGGCGCGTGATCAAGAACTCGACAGAAATGAAAGATAGAAAAAGGAAGGAGATATGGCAGGCGTACAAGGAATCGGGGGCATTTTTTTGTTCAGCAACCAGGCCAAAGCACTGACGGACTGGTATTCAGAAAATCTGGGGATCGCATTCGAACAGCATCCAAACGGCGGCGACAACTACTACACCGTGTTTTTCACCCGGGATGCCGATTCCGGGATCCTGCGGGAAAACCCGGTTTTTGCCATCAACCAGGCCAAAGAGGAGATCGATAACCGGGCACCGACCTATCTGCTCAACCTGCGCGTGGACGGCCTGGATGCCATGCTCGACGACCTGCGTGCCCGAGGTGTGCAGGTCGAACCAGAAGTCCTGCGCTGGGAACGTGGCGCTCACGCCTGGATCCGCGACGGCGACGGCAATCGAGTGGAGCTGTACGAGGAGATTTTGACCGATAGTGAAAAGGGTTGATGGTGTGCGGATGAGCATGCACTTTGAACTCACCCTGCCGGGATGGCTGGCAGACATGATGCCTTCTTTGCCGCCCACCCTGCCAGACGTGGAAGACCGCATGCGCCTGGTCTTGGACCTGGCACGGCGCAATTTTGAAGCCAACACCGGCGGGCCGTTTGCCGCCGCGGTCTTTGAGCGAGATTCCGGCAGGCGGGTGGCGGTAGGCGTCAACCGGGTGATGCCCTCCAACTGCTCTTCCGCACACGCCGAAATTATGGCGCTTTCCCTGGCCCAGAAGGCGCTCGGATCTTTCGACCTGGGCGCGGCGGGCCTCCCGGCCCACGAGCTGGTGGTCAACTGGCGGCCCTGCGCCATGTGCTACGGGGCGGTGATTTGGTCCGGGGTGCGCGCATTGGCGATCGCCGGCAGCGGCCCCGAGCTGGAGCAGATCACCGGGTTTGATGAAGGGCCGATCCACCCGGAATGGCGAGCGGAGCTGGAAAAACGCGGCATTTCTGTCCGCGATGCGGTGCTGCGCGATCAGTCCATCGCCGTGTTTCGGGAATTTGCCGGCAGCGGCCGGATGGTTTACAACGCAAGGCTGGGAGGCGGGGCATGAAATGGCTTTCCGTTTTTGCGCTGGCGATGTTTCTGGCAGCCTGCTCGCCGGCCGGTGAACCCCAGGAGGAGCCGGCGGTGGACCCGGGTGTGCCCCTGGTGCCTGGAGAGCTGCCCCAGCAGGATTCGACCGCACCCCCACCGGCCCCTGCTCTGGACTGGATCCAGGACCCGTCCATGCAGGTGATCCTGGGGACGTATTGCTGCGGGTTCACGACGCCCAGCTATATCACAAACTACATCCCCGATTTTCAAATCTGGGGGGATGGACTTTACCTGTGGACCGTTCAGGAGGAGGGCAGCCGGCGCGTTTTCTCCACCCGTTTGACCCCCGGTCAGGTCGACAGCCTGCTGAGAGAAGCGGCCCAGGACGGGTTTTTCGGCTGGCAAGCGCGATATGAAGACCCGTTGGTCTCCGATCTTCCGGACAAGTGCCTGCGGATCAGCCTGGCCGAGGACGAAAAAAGCGTTTGCGAATACCACCGGGGAGCGCCAGATGCGTTTCACCGCCTGTACGACCGTCTGGCCGCAGGCAACGGCCTGAGCGGCGAAGAATTCACCCCGATGACCGGCCTGGTCAAAGTGTCGCCCTTTCAGGGCGGGCTGCCGGAGCCTCAGCTGATTTGGGATCACCCCCAGCTCCCGCTGGATGCCATCCCCGAGGGCGGACAGTGGGTCGAGGGGGCGGCGCTCCTGGACCTGTGGCAGACCGTCAACGCTTTCCCCTGGTCCCCTGTTGTCGAAGACCGGGGGCAGGCGTACGAGATCACGCTGCAGATCCCGGGAGTTAGCCTGCGGAACCCGGGAGCCCGTTAGCGGCCGGGATCAGGGAGGCAGGCGGGTTTCAACGGGTTCGAAGCCTAAGCCGCCAGCCGCTGCTGCCGCCATGTTGCAGCTGGCGGTGCATTTCTCCACCCGAATATCATCCACATAAACCCCCTCCGGAAGAGTGCCGGCAGGACCGCTGCTGAACCGCAGCGCCACCCAGACCTGGCTCTCTCCCAGCAGGCTGCCGATCCCGGGCACATTGCCCAGGTCGAGGCTCAGATCGGCCCAACCGGAGGAGTTCCCAGAGGTCTGCCAGCCGAAAAAGTTGGTGCCGTTGTTGGAGGCCAGCCACTGCAGGATGTCCGCACCCTGTTCGGTGTTGATCCAGGCGGAGAGCGTCATGCCTGCGCTGCCGGCATCCGCCAGGCTGAAGGGACCGTAGACCATCCACGTGTCCGCCGAGGTTGGGTAGTTCGTCCCGCAGGCCTGCCCCGTCCCCGTCAGGCCGCCCCCGGTTGCCCAGCCGCTCCACAGCCCAGACTGGCTGCGGCAGGCGCGTTTTCCCCAATCGAACTGTCCCCCGGTGGTGTCCGGCAGCGTCCAGGCGCCCGGAAAGATCCCTTCGAAATCCATTTCCGTGATCGTCACCTGCGCCGCGGTCGGAGAGGCGCTGGGGGTCGGGCTTGCTGTCGGCGTCCGGGTTGGCGTCGGGGTGTGGTCCCTGCGGACAAGCGCCAAGTAATTCGGCGTCCCGGTCCCGGGCCCGAGGGTGTTCGGCGGGATGGTGGGGGTTGGCGTGCGGGTTTTGGTCGGGGTGCGAGTGGGCGTGCGGGTTGCCGTGGGCGTGGCGCCGCCGGCCTCCCAACCCATATCGGTGAACATGCCGAGGGTCACCGGTCCCGGATTGTGCTGGGCTTCCCCCTGGCTGATCGAATATGTCATCAGGGCGTTGGGGGTATTGTCGAAGCTTTGCGCCAGGTGGGCGTAGCTCGAACCCGGGTTCCAGGTCGAAGGGGCGTACAGCGGCACGCGGCTGCCTCCGTTCCCTGCGTTTGCATATGGGCCGTCAAAAAGGACGCTGGTGGTCAGCACCGTGCCAAGTGAAGAGGAAGGGTTTGGGTACCCTAGCAAGGCGTTGCCTCCCTGGCTTTCCGTGAAGCGGTCATACACCGCCGGATAGGCCGTACCCCAGCCCCAGCAGCCCCAATTCGACCCGCCGCAGCTGGATTGGCCGTACTGCATCGATCCGAGGAAACCGAGCCCGTGGCCGATTTCATGCAGCGCGACACTGACAAAGTCAAACTGGCTGCCCGGCGGATTGCCGTCCGTTCCGAAATACCAGTTGGGGAGGTTGCTGTTGAACGAGGCGGAAATATCGTCGCCGGCAAACAGGTCGACCCCGGCCAGCTTGTTGGCCAGTGAGACTGGATACCAGGTGCTGGAAAACGGAGCACCTGAAAAGTCGCGGTAAAACTGGGTGGGCCCGGCGCTTCCCAGGGCGTTTTGCG
Organism: Anaerolineales bacterium; assembly: GCA_041632295.1. Classification (GTDB taxonomy): domain Bacteria; phylum Chloroflexota; class Anaerolineae; order Anaerolineales; family JABWBV01; genus DATDOR01. The sequence goes on from JBFKII010000089.1 coordinate 8,997, forward strand.
GCAGGCTGTTGTCCCAGACAGCGATAATTTCAATCGGGACGCTGGAGCTGATCTGCGTTTCCCAGATATCGGCCGCGTAGCGAAAAGCCGTCTGGCCGGGGCCCGGCCAACCTCCCTGGTAAGTGATGTTGATCACCGCGGTTTGCGGCGCCCCCCGTAGGAATTCCAGCGGCGGGGGAGAAACCTGCGGCGGCCCTCCACTTTCTCCGGCCAGAATCAAGGCCGCCTCCCCACGGCCGAGAGGCACTCCGCTGCTGCGCGCGGCGCCCGCCAGCGGAAGTGAAAGCGAAAGAATGCTGAGGGCAGCGAATATGAGGAAAAAGACCGGGATCAGACCTTGGCGCAGGGAACGTTCGGGGTTCATTGGGGCCTCCGGAGCGTTTCATCATAATCTTTTTCCAGCTCCGGCACAACAAACGAAGGTACGGTCTGCTATAATTTTCGAGATGCACCCCTTTGCATTCCATGGTCGATAGCCGGGAGCGCGCAGCTCCACAGGTCCCCCCGGGACCTAAATATTCTGGAGGAGACGATGAGCGAACATCAGATTTCTTCGGTCAGCGAAGCCGAAATTGCCGTTCACTGGCAGGAAGAGCAGTACATCCAACCGCCCGCTTCTTTCATCGCCCAGGCGAACATGACCGATCCCGGCATTTTCGAGCGTTTCAGCCTGGAAAATTTCCCTGAGTGCTTTAAGGAATATGCCGATCTGTTGACCTGGGATAAGTACTGGCACACCACGCTGGACACCAGCGATGCGCCGCAGTGGAAATGGTTTGTCGGGGGGCGAATCAACGCCAGCTTCAACTGCATTGACCGCCATCTCGAAAAGCACCGCAACAAAGCAGCCATCATTTGGGTCCCCGAACCGGAGGGTGAGCCCGATCAGGTGCTGACCTACCAGGAACTTTTCGTGCGGGTCAACGAGTTCGCGGCGCTGCTCCAGGATTTTTGCGGTCTCAAATCGGGAGACCGGGTGACCATTCACATGCCGATGGTGCCGGAGCTGCCGATCACGATGCTGGCCCTTGCCCGGCTGGGGGTCATCCACTCTGTGGTCTTTGGCGGGTTCAGCGGCAAGGCATGCGGGGAGCGGGTGGCAGATTCAGGCAGCGAGGTCTTGATCACCATGGACGGCTACTACCGCAACGGCAACCTGCTCGACCACAAGGTCAAAGCGGATGAGGCCTGCCGGGCGGCCACGGCTGAGGGCCAGGAGATCCGCAAGGTCCTGGTCTGGCGGCGTTATGCCGGGCGGTATGCCTCGGATACGCCGATGGAAGAAGGGCGAGATTTCTTCGTCAACGACCTGCTTGCCGACTATCGCGGGCGCCGGGTGGCCCCGGTTTCCATGCCTGCCGAAGCACCCCTGTTCTTGATGTACACCAGCGGCACGACCGGCCGGCCGAAAGGTTGCCAGCACGGCACAGGCGGGTACCTGGCCTACGCAGCAGGCACGTCCAAACTCGTCCAGGATATCCATCCGGAGGACGTGTACTGGTGCATGGCGGATATCGGGTGGATCACCGGGCATTCGTATATCGTTTACGGACCGCTGGCGCTGGCCGCGACCAGCGTGATGTACGAAGGCGTTCCGGGGTTCCCGGACGCAGGACGGGCCTGGCGGATCGCCGAGCGGCTGGCGGTCAATATTTTCCACACGGCACCCACCACCGTGCGCATGCTGCGAAAAGCAGGGCCGGATGAACCCGGAAAGTACAACTTTAAATTCAAGCACATGACCACTGTGGGGGAACCGATCGAACCGGAGGTCTGGCGCTGGTACCACCAGGAGATCGGCAAAGGGGAAGCGGTGATCGTCGACACCTGGTGGCAAACGGAGACCGGCGGTTTCCTTTGCTCCACCATGCCGGCGATCCACCCCATGAAACCCGGCAGCGCCGGCCCAGCGATGCCCGGCATTCACCCCAAGATCCTGGACGAGGAAGGGCGGGAAATCCCGCACGGCGCCAACAAAGCCGGGTACATCGTCATCCAAAACCCCTGGCCGGGCCAGTTCCAGGGTATTTGGGGCGACCGGAAACGCTACGTGCAGACATATTTCGCCAAATTCAACACCGACTCGAACAGCAAAGACTGGCGCGACTGGCCTTATATCCCGGGCGATGCCGCCATGGAAGCCCCCGATGGCTACTACCGCATTCTCGGGCGGATCGATGACGTGATCAATGTGGCCGGCCACCGACTCGGCACCAAGGAACTCGAATCCGCCTGCCTGATGGTGAATGAGATCGCCGAGGCCTCCGTCGTTCCGGTGAACGACGAGATCAAGGGCAAAATGCCGGAAATTTTCGTTTCGCTGAAACCTGGAGTGGAGCCCAGCGACGAGATCAAGGCCAAAGTTATTTTGGCGATCGAGGAGACGATCGGCAAGATCGCCCGGCCCAAGCACGTCTGGATCGTGCCGGATATGCCCAAGACCCGCTCAGGCAAGATCATGCGGCGGGTGCTGGCTTCCATTTCCAACGGCCTGGATGTCGGCGATATCACCACACTGGCCAATCCGGATGTGGTCGAGGAGGTCCGCCGGATGGTGCAGCAGGGAGCCTGACTCGGCCCACGAAAGAGAAAAGCCAACACCCCTTGCGCACGCTTGCAAGGGGTGTTTTTCATTCAAGTTCGATTAACGCACGGCAGGCTGCGCGGGATCAGGATTGTTTTGCCTCCAACAAGGCGGTCCGGACTGCGATCTTCATCGCCCAGGAGATGAAGCGACGCCCACCAGGATAACGATCGAGGCGCGCGAGCACCTGTTCGACCGCCCTATCGGCGATGCCTTCCAGCAGGGGGACGGAAATCTGAGGATAACGGTCCTGGAGGCAGGCGCACAGACCTTGCAGCAGGATCAGGCGCAGGTCGCCAAGGGCCTGGCTCCGGCCGGACCCTCGCAAGGAGTGCAACCAATCCTCGTTCGGGGTTTGCGATGAATGGCCGCCGTGAGGGGCAGCCCCCTTGATTTCAAGGCATGTTTCAGCGATCATCTTTTCCTTTCAAAAAGGCATCTTCTCTCCCGGCGCTGCAACGGGCTCCTTCCAGGCCAGCAGGCGGGATTGGGGGCCGGATGGCTCCGCCTCGCGCATCCAATTATGCCACCGAAACAAAACGGCTCCGGGGTAACGCATGAGAGGTCAATTAGGAAAAACAGGACCCGGGCTTGACTTGAGGTCTCAAAATGGCTAGAATACTCCATATTTAGTTAAGCCTAAATATTTATTAAGGGCAAAATCAATGAGAGAGAACCTGACGCACGCGATCGAAGACTACCTCAAGGCGATCTATGAGATTCAGACCACCCACGGAAAAGCGGGCACCAACCAGCTGGCCGCCTTGCTGGAGGTCACACCCGCATCGGTGACCGGGATGATCAAGAAATTGGCCAACACCGAACCCCCGCTTCTGGTCTACGAGAAGCACCGCGGGGTCACGCTGACCGCGGAGGGGGAGGAAATTGCCCTGGAAATTTTGCGCCACCACCGGTTGCTGGAGCTGTTCTTGCACCAGATCCTGGGCTATTCCTGGGACAAGGTGCACGAAGAAGCCGATATGCTTGAGCACGTCATTTCGGAAGAGTTTGAAGCCCGCATCGCTGAAGCGCTTGGGGACCCGCAGCGGGACCCGCACGGGTCTCCCATTCCGACGATCGACTTGAAGCTCCCACCGGATTCATCCCGCCCGTTGAGCAGCATGAAACCGGGCGAAACCGGGACTGTGGAATCGGTCCGGGACAACGATCCGGACCTGCTATGCTTCCTGGAAGCGCGCGGACTGGTTCCGCAGGTTGACGTCCACATCCTGCAGCACTCCCCATTTGATGACAACCTGACGATCCAGGTCGGCGGCCGAGAAGAGCCAATCGTGCTCGGGTCGCGTGTGACCAGCCAGGTATTTATCGCACAAAACTGAACGAGGAGCGAAGATGGCTAATAAATTTGCATTTAACCGCAGGGATTTTCTGAAAGGAGGGGTGGCGAGCCTGGCCGGGCTGGTCGGACTCGGCGGCATCCTGCGCGCTTTTGAGCGTCAGCCGCTGGGGCCATCTGCCACCCCGCCGTTGGGCGTGAACACCCATGAAGGGGAGGG
>JBFKII010000090.1:0-13030 GCA_041632295.1 Anaerolineales bacterium
CGCATCGACCTCATCGTTCGTCAGGTCCGCCGTCCAGGCCGGCATGCCTTCATGGCTTCCTTGTGTGATGATTTCATGCAGGTTGATGCCGCTCGCCGGGTCCACTTCGATCTCGGTACCGTGGCAGCCGGCGCAGTTTTCGATATACAGCAGGGCAGTCGGATCGCCGGAAGTGAACTCGGCGGGGGGCGGGATCTCCTGGATCGAAATATAGGTCAAAGCGATCGCACCGGTCAGCAGGAAAATGGTCGTCCCGCTGACCCACCAACGATGGCTGTAGTGGCGCTCCGGCCGTTTGTCCAGCACCGGGAGCAGGAGTAGGATCAGGACGGCCAGCGTGGGGATCACCACCACGCCGATCACTTCCAACTCGCCCGGGAAATACTTGAGCAGCTGGAACAAAAAGAGGAAGTACCATTCCGGGCGCGGGTTGTAATTGGTGTCCGCCGGGTTGGCCCGTTCTTCCAGAGGGACCCCCAGGAAAAAGGACAGGCCGGCCAGCACCAGGAAGACGATCAGCGCAACGACGGCGTCCTTGAAGATGGCGTCCGGAAAGAAAGGGATCCCCTTCTCCTTGGCCTTTTTGTATTTCTCCAGGTACTCCTGCTTGGCTTTCTCATCCATGGTCGGCCTCCTCCCGCTTCGGCACCTCGCTGATGCCGATGCGGATGACCAGGTAGAGGTGGATGGCAAGCAGGAGCAGCAAGGCCAGGGGCAGCATCCAGACGTGCGCCCCGAAAAAGCGCGCCAGGGTGACCGCCGATAGTTCGTCCCCGCCGCGCATGATCCGCTGGATGAACTCGCCGATGATCGGCGGGGTGCCGGCGATGCGGGTCCCGACCGTGGTCGCCCAGTAGGCTTTCTGGTCCCAGGGTAGCAGGTAGCCGGTAAAGCCAAAGCCCATCGTAATCAGGAGCAGGAACACACCAGAGAACCAGGTCATCTCGCGCGGGTATTTATAAGAGCCGAAGAAGATGACTCGCATCATGTGCAGGATGGCAAGCACGACCATCGCGCTGGCGCCGTAGTGGTGCAGCCCGCGGATCAGCCAGCCGAAGGTGACCTCGGTGGTGATGTAGTTGACGCTGTTCCAGGCGTGATCCGGGGTGGGCACGTAGTAGATGGTCAGCAGGACCCCAGTGATAATCTGGTTGACGGCGGTGAACAGGGTGGCGCTGCCCAGGGTGTAGAACCAGTTGACCTTGGGGATCTGGCGCAGGAAGATCGCCTCCCAGACCGCCCGCCAGCCGAGCCGTTCATCCAGCCAGTTTCCGAATTTAGTGGTCACGGTCAGCCTCCCAGGATAAAGATCTGTTCTTCTTCGACCTTGACCTCGAACCGGTCGAGCGGTGCGGGTGGCGGGCCGTCCATCACCTGGCCTTGTTTGTCGAAACTGGCGTTGTGGCAGGGGCAGAAAAAGAGCTCCTGGTCGCCGATCCAGCGCACCCGGCAGCCGAGGTGGGTGCAGATATTGGACATGGCGGTGAAGTCGCGCCCGTTTTCGGTGAAAACGTACACGGACAGCTCGCGCTCATCCTGTATCCAGCCGGTCTGGCGGACGATCTTGGTTTTGAACAGCGTGGGGGTCTGGAGTTCGACTTTGGCGACCGAGCCCAGCCGGATCCAGGCGTTGCTGTCCAGGCGCCTGAGGGCGGGGCCGATAATGTAAGCGATCCCCGGGATACTCATCCCGAGGGTGATCAGCCCGCCGATCGCCCAGGTTCCGAAAGCCAAAAAATCTCTCCGGGTGGGGGATTTCCTTTCTTTCATACCGCATGCTCCTTTGATTCGATCGACAAAATGCCGGCCTGAATACCGGCGTACCGCCCCGCAAGGCGGCAGCGGCAGCGTTTTGAACGGGCGCTGCAGGCCCTATCGGTTGTTGTTGCTAGAAAAACCCCGGCAGGCTGGTCGTTATTTTCGATGCCGTCGCTCTCTGGGCGAGTTGCGCTTCAGTATGCCGGCCAGGGGGAGGGTCGTTGTGCGCAGAATCCTGGGAACATTATATTGGACACCTAGGAATCCATTACTGACGATTGTCCTAAAAAGAATATGACAAATATCAGGTAAATTTAACGGATTTTTTGGTAAGTTGAATGTAGGGAGGCGCCTGATCGGGGGGAAATTCCCTCGATCTCCTGTCCTGCATATGATGATAAGCCGCCCGATCCTGATCCTGGTGTTTTTCTGCTACGGCCTGGCATTTTTCAGCATGGGCCAGATCGTAGCGCTGGAAAGCCGCGGCGGCTCGGACGAGCGACTGCGCCATGCCCTGCGGCCGCTGGCCGCTTTCGGGATTATCCACGGCCTGCACGAGTGGCTGGAGATGTTCCTGATGCTGGAGGTGCTGCCCTTTTTCACCGGCGGGGAACTGCTGTGGGAAGGGATCCGGGTGGCGCTGCTGTCCTTTTCTTTCCTGTCGCTGGCGGCATTCGGCGCCTCCCTGCTTTCGCCGAATCTGTCCATCCGCCGCCTGAGCCTGCTGCTGCCGCTGGTCCAGGCCGCGCTGTGGAGCCTGGGGCTGTTGATCATGCGCGGGCGCTTCACCGTGGATAGCGGCCTGTGGGATGTGGCTGATGTGTGGACCCGCTACATCCTGGGCATCCCCGCCTCCCTGGTGGCCTGCGCCGGCCTGATCGCCCAGCAGCGTGCCTTCCGCCTGGCCGGCATGGCGCAGTTCGGGCGGGATAGCCTGTGGGCGGCCATCTCGCTGGCCTGGTACGGGCTGGTCGGCCAGCTGTTCACCCGCTACAGCCCGCTGCCGCCCTCGACATTCCTCAACCAGAACCTGTTCCTCGTGCTGTTCGGTTTCCCGGTCCAGGTGCTGCGCGCCGTGGCCGCCGGTGCGGCGGCGGCATTCGTGGTGCGTTTTTTGCGCGCCTTCGAGGTGGAAAACCTGCAGAAAATGGCTGCGCTCAACGCCGCACGGCTGCAGGCCGCGGAGGAGCGTGAGGCCCTGCGGGGGGACCTGCTGCGGCAGGTGGTGGGGGCCCAGGAAGCCGAGCGCCAGCGCGTTGCAAGGGAGCTGCATGATGAGACTGGCCAGGCCCTGACAGCCATCGGCCTGGGGCTGCGCGGGGTGGCCCGACAGGTGCGGAGCGACAAGGACAACGCCAGGCCGCGCTTGCAGCAGCTGGAGGCGCTGGTGTCCCACTCTCTGACCGAGCTGCAGCGGCTGATCGCCGATCTGCGGCCCTCCCACCTCGACGACCTGGGCCTGCCGGCCGCCTTGCGCTGGTATGCGGGCGAGATCGAAACGCGCACCGGCATGCCGGTTGTCCTTGAAGTGCGCGGCCCGACGCGGCCGATCTCCGCACCGGTCAAAATCGCACTGTTCCGGGTGGCCCAGGAGGCGCTCAACAATGCCGTCAAGCACGCCGGCCCCACCGAGGTGTGCATGGAGCTGGATTTTGGCGAAAAGGAGGTCAGCCTGAGCCTTCGGGACAACGGGATCGGTTTTGACCCGCAGCAGAAGGATGGAGGCCGGCGATCGTCCTGGGGGCTGATTGGGATGCGGGAGCGGGCCTCGCTCCTGGGGGGGGAATTTCATATCGAGTCCGCCCCGGGCCGGGGTACGCTCGTGCGCGTGCGGATCCCGTACCAGACCAATAATTATGGGATGCAGGTAGAAAAAAGCGATGAAGATCCGATTGCTGTTGGTGGATGACCACGCCGTGGTGCGTCTGGGGCTGCGCATGCTGTTCGAAAACGAACCCGATCTTGAGATCGTGGGCGAGGCGGAGACCGCGGCCCAGGCCCTTGAGCTGGCCACCCGCCTGGATCCGGACGTGGCACTCATGGATATCGGCTTGCCGGACCTCTCCGGAATCGAGGCCGCTCGGGCATTGGGGCAGGCCTGCCCGTCCTGCGCGGTGGTGGCCCTGACGATCCACGAGGACAAGGAATATTTTTTCAAGATGCTGGAGGCGGGCGCCAGCGGCTACGTGCCCAAGCGGGCAGCACCCGACGAGCTGCTGACCGCCATCCGGGCTGCGGCGGCCGGGGAGGTCTACCTGTACCCGTCCCTGACCAAGCTGCTGGTCAAGGATTATCTCAGCCAGGCGGTGCCCGAGGATGACGGGAGCGAGGGCAGCCCCCTGACGCCGCGCGAACAGGAAGTGCTGGCGCTGCTGGCCGAAGGCGCCAGCAACCAGGAGATCGGCGTCAGCCTGGTCATCAGCCCTAAAACGGTCGCCCGGCATCGCGAAAACATCATGCGCAAATTGAACCTGCACTCGCGCACCGAGCTGGTCAAGTACGCCATCCGCATGGGCATCATCGAAGCCTGATAGCCGCCCTGCAGGGGGATTGAACGACAGGGCAAGCAAGACAAACAACCATTTTCGCGCGTCCCCGTGCTCTGCGCAGGGACGCGGGGTGCGTGACGGCGCGGAGCACCGTCACCAGAGGAGATTCCCCGGCGCTGGTTGAGCGGAGACCGCAGGGAGCCTGTCGAAACCCGCCGGGCTGACGCCGGTCGCGGCGCGGGGCACCGTCACGAGTGGGAGGGGTTTCCGAGCACGCCGGCATGGGTCATTTCCCCCAGGTGCATGGGTGATTTCAACCATGTTTCCTATTGTTTAACCCCCGAGATGGGTTGCTCGCCCCAGGAAAAAAATACGCGCAACGCCCGATTGTAGGCGGACCTGCGAATCGCTACACTGAAAGCAAAGGTTCCGAACCGGGCTGATAGGGATGCTGATCCCGCCAGAACGGCTCCGCTGAAGGAGGCTTGCCATGCAGGAAACGCTGGTCGTTATTGTTGTCGTGAGTTTTGCGCTGCTGCGCCTGGTGCTGCCGGTCGTTCTGCTGCTGTTGGTCGGGTCCTGGCTGGGGGGGCGCGGCGCTTTTCCCCAGGGACCGGGCGCATCCGGCCCCTTTTCCACCTGAAGGACCTGTAAAGGATGGTGAGAGATGGCTACTACCGAAATTCTCGCCCTTTTCGCCGGCCTGCTCCTGCGGCTTGCCGTTCCCATCCTGGTGACGGCGATCACCGTCCTGGTGCTGCGCCGGCTTGATCTGAACTGGCAGGCGGAGAGCATGCGTGAGGCGCTCGGGGCCGCAGGGAAATCCCTGCCCGCGGAACAGGTCCGTTGTTGGGATGTATTTGACTGCCCACCGGCACGCCGCGCCAAATGCCCCGCCCACCAGAACCCGGAAAGGCCCTGCTGGGAGATGGTCAGCCCGAGAGGCAGGTTGATGGAATCCTGCCGCCGCTGCCCGCTGCGCGCCTACCGGCTGGCCAATATGGCCGCCTGAAAGGGAGGAAAAAGATGCGAAACCTAATCCTGCGCGCCCTGACCGCGCTCGCCTTCATCCTGCCGCTGTCTTTCGCCATCGCGGCAGTAAGCCAGGCCAACCCCGTGGACTTCCAGAATAGCTCCGGGGAGTGCCAGGATTGCCACCAGATCATCCAAAACCATTGGGGGCAAAGCGGGCACGGCATCGCCACCGACAACCCCGCTTTCCAAACCGCATGGGATGAAGCCGGCGGCGATCCCGCCTGCCTGGCCTGCCACACGACCGGCTACGACTTGCTGTCCGGAACCTGGGAGGCGGATGGGGTCAGCTGCTCGACCTGCCACAGCCCGGTTCCGAGCAACCATCCGGAACAGATCATGCCCACCGACGTCTCTTCACGGTTGTGCGGCACCTGCCATCTGGGCACCTACAGCGACTGGACCGACAGCGTTCACAGCCAGGAGGAGCTGGCCTGCGTGCGCTGCCACAGCCCGCACACCACGACCCTCAAGTCGGACGACGCCGAAGCGTTGTGCAGCGCTTGCCACACCGAGGAAGTGCATTTTTATTCCTACACCTCGCATTACGAGGCCGGCCTGACCTGCACGGACTGCCACCTGAGGGTTTCGGAGACCACCATGGGCGATGGGCACGGGCAGCGCAGGCACACCTTCCAGGTGGATATGGACACCTGCTCGCAGTGCCACGAGGACGACATGCATTACCCGCTGCCGGATATTACGGCCGGCGGTGCTCCCGACGGAGCCCCCGGTGCGGCTGCCGGGGCAGCGGCCCCCTCCCTGCCGGTCGAGCCTAACCCGGTCAGCCCGTTCGGCTTTGCCGTGCTGGCCGCCCTGCTGGGCACCGCTCTGGGGCTGATCCTGGCCCCCTGGTCCGAGCGCTGGTACCGCCGCTTCCGCTAACCGGTGCTCCCTGCTTTGCGACCTTTCCGAGGAGTCGTCATGAAAGAACATTCCAACCCGATCGCACGCCGCGACGTTCTCAAGCTGGGGCTGGCGGGGGGGGCTGCCCTGACCGTCCTGCAGTTCCGCCGCGCGCGTTCCGGCGAACCGCATGATGAAAGCGCCCCCAGGTGGGGGATGCTGATCGACACCGACCTGTGCATCGGCTGCCGCCACTGCGTCAAGGCCTGCCAGGCCCACAACGACACCGCCCCGGATGTCGAGTGGGGCCGCATCCTCGAGACAGATGCCATCAACGGCGTCGAGCAGTTCCTGCCGGTCCCCTGCCAGCACTGCGAGCACGCTGCCTGTGTGGAGGCCTGCCCGGTCAAGGCGACGTACCACCGCCCGGACGGCATCGTCATGATGGACTACGACCGCTGCATCGGCTGCCGATACTGCGAAGTGGCCTGCCCGTATGGCGCCCGCTATTTCAACTGGCAGGCCTTCGAGGGCCCCAACCCGCAGGTGCCCGAATGGGGCGAGCCGGAAGTGCCCCGCCGCCCGAGGGGCGTGGTCGAGAAATGCTCGTTCTGCTACCACCGCATCGACCGGGGGCTGGCACAGGGCCTGACCCCGGGGGTGGACCCGGATGCCACACCCGCCTGCGTGGCGGCCTGCCCGACCGGGGCGCGCACCTTCGGTGACCTGAACGACCCCGATTCGGCCATCCGCAAAAAGCTGGCCGCCAGCCATGCCAACCGGCTGCGATCGGACATGGGCACAGAACCGCGGGTGTACTACGTCCACACTGCGCAATTGAAAACGGAGGTGGAAATATGACCGCAGCTCGAATCCGCTGGTCTGGATTTACCCGTTGGGTCCTGATCCTGGGAACCCTGATGCTTCTCGGGGCCGTCGCCGGCGTGTTGGTCTTTGTAGAGGGGCTCTCGCTGACCGCCCTGAGCGACTCAATTCCCTGGGGGCTGTGGATAACGATCGATCTCTCGGCGATCGCGCTCAGCGCCGGGGCCTTCATGCTTTCGGCTGCCGTGTACCTGCTGAAACTGGATCGCTTCCGGCCGCTGGCGCGCACGGCGGTCTTCATCGGGCTGATCGGATACAGCATGGCGATGCTGATGCTGCTGCTGGACATCGGCCGCCCGGACCGCTTCTGGCATGCCTTCGTTTTCTGGAACCCGCACTCCCCGCTTTGGGAGGTGACGATGTGCGTCGGCCTGTATTTTTCGGTGCTGGTTCTGGAGGTGGCGCCGATCTTCGGTCAGGCGAACTGGTTCAAGTGGCGCTGGCCGAAATTGGCGAAGAGGCTGGAGGGCGTCCACCACTACGCCCCATACCTGGCGATCGCCGGGCTTGTACTCTCGCTGCTGCACCAGTCCTCGCTGGGTGCGACCTACGGCGTGCTCAAGGCGCGTCCGATCTGGTACCGCCCCAGCATGGCGGTGATGTTCATCGTCTCGGCGATGGCCGGCGGGTTGTCGCTGACCGTGCTGGCCTCCTGGCTTGCGGCCAGTTTCTCCCGCCAGGCGCGGGTGGACGACTCGCTGCTGGACGAGGTCTCCCGCTTTACCGGCTGGGTGCTGGTCGGCTACCTGTACATGCGCTTCTGGGACGCCCTGGCGATGAGCTACACTTTCGAGCCCGGCCGCACCGAAGGGCTTCAGGCCCTGACCCGCGGCCAGTTCGCCTTCAACTTCTGGGTGGGGGAGATTTTGCTGGGCATCGCCGTACCGATGGTGATCCTGCTTTCCGCACGGCTGCGCAGGGACCCGCTGCTGCGGGCGCTGGCGCTGCTTCTGGTCGTCGGGGGGCTGGTGGCTTACCGCTGGGATACGAACCTGGTCGGGCTGGTGGTGTCCACCACGCTGCTGCCGCAGGACCTGGCCCCGCGCTACCTGGCCTACACGCCATCGCTGGTCGAGTGGGTGGCCGGGTTGGGGGTGATCGCCTACGGCCTGCTGGCCTACACGCTGGGGGTGCGCTATCTGAAGGTGGTGGACCATCCGGAGACGGCGCTGGAAATAGAAACTCCCGTCCGGGATCGGTTCCGGATCGTGCGGCCGCGCCTCCAGCCGGATGGCGAAGCCTGATCGCAGAGAGATCACAGGTTGCGGGTTTCGACAGGCTCCCTGGGGTCGCCGCTCAACCAGCGCCGGGGGTCGCCATCACTCGTACCGGTGCGCTTCGCCGCCACACCTTCTCCCGTCCCCGCGCAGAGCACGGGGACGAGTGGGTTTGTGTAACGCAGGCGCCAACAGCCCGGCGGGTTTCGACAGGCTCCCTGGGGTCGCCGCTCAACCAGCGCTGGGGATCAGCCTGCGCCGGCGCGGCATTCTACTTCTCCGGCGCGCCGTCCAGGATCCAGAGCTCCAGGGCGTCGATCTCGTCCTGGATCATCTGTCCGAAATGTGCCGGCCGGCCGGTCTGGCGCTGGTAGATCAAGCTGCCGCCCGGATCCCCGGGGACGATCCCGGGCCCGCTGGTGCCGCCCGCCAACGCGCCGGCGTAAGAGGTCAGGTCCAGGCCCCCTTCGGGCTCGGCGGCGCCGTGGCACGCTGTGCAGCGCCCATCGAACAGATCGGACATGCCGCTTTCAAACGTGGCCGGCAGCCCGGGCGTGATGTACGGGCTGGTGTTCTGCAGGGCGAAGAGCTGCCGCGCCAGGATTGGCTGCAGAGCGGGGTTGTCGAATCCGGCGTAGACCCAGTCCGGGCCGTGGCAGGCGCTGTTGCCGCAAAACGAGCCGTCATTCGGCGGCAGGCCCTCCAGGCGGTCCAGGATGACGTTCGGGTCGCTGGGCGCATGGCAGGCGATGCAGGTCGAGTCAATCGCCTTGCTGTGCAGCGAGATCCAGTTGGTATGGGTGTGGGAGGCCGGCTCCGGCCCGCTGACCAGCTCGATGTCGGTGGTCAGGGCGCCGGGGGTTTCGATCACCGGGATGGAGTGGCACAGGTTGCACTCCAAGCGGATGGCCTCGCCCGTCTGGGTCAGATGCTTGCCGTCGTGGCAGCGGAAACATCCGGGGTCGGTTTTGTGTCCCAGGTTGCTGGGATGGGTCTGCCAGTCGATCCGCTGCTCGCGGAACACCATGTTGAAGTAGATCTCCTGCAGGACTTCGACCGCGGCCTGGATCTCCGCCTGCCGCTCCGCATGGATCTCGGGGTAGTTGTCGGCGTAGAATTGCTCGACCAGGGCGATGCTGTCCAGGGCCTGTTGGTCGCTCAGATAGAGCGTGCTCAGCCGCAGGACGGCCTGCTGGCGCAGGAATGGCAGGTCGGCGGGCAACAGCTTCTTGGTCATGGCCTGGTCGACGGCCTGGTCCGGCTGCGGGATGTCGTGGGTGATGCGGTTGTGGCAGGTGATGCAGTCCATGCGCTCCAGAGTCTGCCCGGCGACCAGTTCAGGGGTGTAGCCGGAACCGACGTCGTAGTACTCCGAGACCACGCCGTTCTCGTCCGTCACGCGCACATAGGGGATGTCCTGTTCCAGCTCGTCGGTGGCCAGGTACCAGACCTCGTTCTCGATGTGCCAGTGGATGCCGCGCCCCAGCCCCTCGCGCTCGCTCCCGCCGCCTGTCTTCATGATCAGGTAGACGGTCTCCAGCGTGTTGACCTCATCACTTTGATAGTTTTGGATCGACCGCAGGCTATCATCCGAGAACTTTTCCGGAAAATGGCAGGTCTCGCAGGAATCGCGCGCCGGGCGCATCTGGTGCGTGCGGATCGGATACTCGTATTTCTGCGTGACCGTCAGCACGATGTGGCGGATATCTCCGGCCTTGCGGGTGACCTGGGTGGTGAGCACGTCGCGGCCGATATGGCACTCCACGCACTGCACGCGGGCATGTGGGGACTGCAGGTAGGCGCTGTATTCCGGCGGCATGGTGTGGCAGGCAGTGCCGCAGAACTCCGAGGAGTTGGTGTACTCCCAGGTGTAGGCGCCGGCGGTCAGGACGCTGAAGGTCAGGATTCCGAGGATCAGATAAGGAAGGACGCGCAGCCAGCGCGCAGTGCCGGGAGGCGGAAAAAAGATGCGCCTGAAAAGGGAGCCGAGTTTTCGCAACATATTCACTCCTTAGCCGAATACGCCCGGGCGTTGCCTGCGCCCGAGTTCGGTGAAAATGCCCGCAGGATTACGGGATTTTCACTCTTCCACAGCTCCCTTTTCAATCCAATTCCAGACCGCAGCCTCTTCCAGCCGGGTCAACTCCCCTGGGTGATCCGATATGCTCAGCCACAGGTACACAGGGCTGATCCCCGGCGCACCGGGGACCACTGCCGGGCCGCTGTCTCCCCCGGATAGCGCGCCGTCATAAGCGCTCAAGTCCAGCCCGGCCTCGCCGCCCGGATAATGGCAGTCTGCGCAGCGTTCGGCGAAGATGGCCCCCACGCCTGCTTCCCAGGTTTCGCCGAAGCGGGCGGCGGCTGCAGCCGCATCCACGCTGCGGACCGGCACCGGAGTGGGGGTCAGCGGCACGAAGGATTCGATCTCCTGGATCGGCGGCACGGTGGCGCTGGCGGTCTGCTCGCTGGTGACGAACCAGACCAGGCCTACCAGCCAGATGGCGGCGATCAGGCCGTAGCCGACCCAAAAATTCCGCTTGCGGCGGACCAGCTTCTCCGTGTCTATTTTCGGCGGCGGCGGCTGGTGCAGGGCAAGCGGGTGTTCGTGCTCCATCTGCTTGCGGGTCATGTAGCCCGTGAACATGCTGCGGTTGAAGGTGCGCACCAGCACGTGGTACAGGTGCCAGATGATGATCGCCAGCACCGCCAGCAGGGCTTCCCCACCGTGGGCGGCTTTTGCGGCCGGGATCCAGGAGCCCGGCAAAATGCGGGCGGCGGTGATCGGATTCCACAGGAAGAAGCCGGTCACGACCATCACCACGGTGCCCCAGATCAAGGCCCAATATTCGATCTTTTCTTCGAAGGTGTAAAAGCCCTGGCGCGGGGGCTCGTCGCTGCGGCCCAGGTTGTAGCGCAGCGCCTGCCAGGCGTTCAGCGCGTCCTCTTTGCCGGGCAGCATCGTCAGGGCGCCGCGGCGCACGTACCAGTGCCAGAGGGCATAGCCGACGTGCCAGATCCCGACCAGCGCCAGCACCACTGCGGCCACCCGGTGGATGATGCGCACCGCTTCAATCCCCCCCATCAGCCGGATCGAAGCTTCGGAGATGGCGAGATCGGCGTACTTTTGGGGCAGCCCCGTCACCGCCAGGATGGTGAACGAAATGGCCATCGTCCAGTGTTCGATGCGCCGGATAAGCGGGAAGCGGAGATAGCGTTCGGGAGTCTCGGACATGGCTCAGGACTTGCGGATCCGGCTGCGCCAGAAATCGGTGACCACGAACACCCCCATGATCGCCAGCGTTGCGGGAATGAAGATTTTATAGAACAGGTCCACGGCGAACACCAGCGTGTTGTTCTGCGGGTCGGGGTCGTAGTGGCGCAGCCAGGAATCGGGGAAGTTGGGAGTGGCGTCGGGATGGCAGCGCTGGCAGGTGACGAGAATGTTCTGTTTGAACACCGTGCTCTCGACGTCATCGGGCGACTTGATGTTGTGCACCCCGTGACAGTCGATGCAGACGGCCTTGTTGGTCTCCTGGTCCGGAGCGACGCGCTCAAAGATGCTGACCGTTGTGCCGTGGAAATCGGCCACGAAGGTGTCGAAGACGCGTGTGTTGATGTCGTAACGGGCCATCAGCGCCTCATCGGCGTGGCACTGGGCGCACACCTGGGGCGAGAAAAGGTGGAACCCCTGCACCGCCGGACCCTCATTGCCGTGGTGGTTGTGGCAGTCGACGCAGGTCGGCACGTCGACGTTGAACTCCTCGAACAGCGCGTCCCCGTGGACGCTGTCGGCATAGATGTCATAGATCTCGGAATGGCACTGCTGGCAGGCCTTGGGGATGGCTGTGCGGCTGGCGCTGAACTGCTCGGTTGTGTGGGCGCCATGGCAGTCGGCGCAGGCTGCCGATTCCTTGTTCCCCTCTTCGATGAACAGGGCGTGCTCGCCGTCTGCATACTCCTCCAGCGGCCCTTCGTGGCAGTCGCCGCACACCTGGGACATGTAGATCGTGATGTCGCGCGCTTCCTGGAAATCGCGGTCCGGGTGCGGGAAACCGTTGATGTCGGTGTGGCACTGCACGCAGGCATAACCCAGGCGGCCATGGACCGAAGAGCGGAACAAAATGCGGTCAACCGCCAGGCTGACGGTCTCGCCGGAAGGCAGCGGCAGGACCATGTTCTGGTCCGCGTGGCATTCCAGGCAGGCGGCATCGCTCATCGGCACCCGGTCGATCGGGACCGGGGTGGTCTGCAGGAGCGGTGCGGGCTGGGAGCTTGTCTCCGGCCCGCCCGGACCGGCGGCCGCCAGCTGCACCAGCCAGAAGCCGGCGAGCAGCAGGATCGGAAAGAAATACAGGCGTTTGAAAAACAATCGCATCGTTACGCAGCGGCTAAGGTTCGGTGGCCGCCTCGGGCTCGGCCGGCGGCTGTTCCACCGGTTCGGGCGTTGCAGGGGGTGGCGTGTGATAACCCTCGGCCCTGGCAGCCAGCTCGTCCAGGCCTTTGACCGAGGCGTACTCGTTGTTGTGGCAGTGCCCGCAGGCGTACGGCAGCGTCAGGTAGGGCATCGATTGGGTCCCGTCCTGGTTGAACTGCGGCGCTTCGGGGTCGGGGTTGATGCTGAAAATGTGCGCAGAGAGATCGCCGACGAAGAGTTCCAGGCTAGCCAGCGCCGACTTGCCCGCAGGGGGCATGTGGCAGTCGCTGCATTCCAGGGCCAGGTGCCGCTCGCTGTTCTGGTAGGTCTGCTCCCAATGGCAGGTTTCGCAAACCTGCCGGATGCCCTGCTCGGGGTTGAGCTGCGCA
>JBFKII010000091.1:0-12651 GCA_041632295.1 Anaerolineales bacterium
GGCGAATGCATTTGGGGCAGCCAGATCGGCCTTGCCAAGCGCCTTCGGGGCGACCTGAGTGGCGCCCGAGAAGCGCTGGAGCAGGGTCTGGAAATCAGCCGGTCGATCTCGAACCGGAATGAAGAGGCCAACCTTTTGTACAACCTGGGACTAGTCTTTTCGGATCAGGGCGCCTGGCAGCAAGCGCATGATGCCCTTAACGCGGCGATCGACCTCCGCAGCCAGCTTGCACAACCCCATTTAGAAGTGGAATGCCGGGCGGCGCTGGCCGTCGTAAATCAAGCGGCCGGGAACATCGGGGAAGCGCGCCGGCACCTGGATTCTGTTCTGAAATATCTTGAAAAAACACCCGGGCTGGGTGGAAGCGAACATCCGCTGCGGATTCTGCTTTCCTGCTACCTGGTTCTGGTCCAGGCTGGCGATCGGAGAAAGACCCGGATGCTGCTGGCAGCGCACGAAATGTTGGAAAAAATCAGTGCCCAAATCACGGACCCGCGTTTGCGAGACGCCTTTCTAGCCCGCGCTCCCGAGGCCCGGCAGATCGCCAAAGAAATGGCCGTGTTGGAAATCTAGGTCATCCCTGTCAGGTGGCCTTCTGGATTCGATTGGGAGGTGCCGCACCAGGGGCAGATGTCCTGCTGGCTGCTGATCGACCGGTTGCAATTGACACAGGTTGCGTTCAGCGTGGTGCCGTCAGGAACCTGGACGATCCGCACTCCCACCCGCACGGTGCCCAGCATCACAAAATTCCCGTCCGCCAATGCGCCTTCCCCGTTTTGAGGCACGTTCTGGGTGCCGTTGATCGACACGACCGCTGTGGCGCTCAAGTTCCTGATTTTAACCCCCGCCGAATCCGCCCGCAGCCGGGCATGCTCCCGCGAGACCGAAGGGTGCGAGATTTGGATGGTGTTTTCGGCGCCTCGGCCGACCGTGGCCGGGTTGGCCAGACCGGCGGTTTTTTGGCTCGATCGGTTATCGATGGTCCATTCCAGGTTGATCGCGAACATGACAGTTTCCTTTTTCTCCAGGGATACCGCATTCTAGAAGATTCGGAAATCCAAGTCAACTTTTTTCTGGTGGGGCAGAGCCCGGCCCTCCGGAATTCGACGTTATAATTTCCGAAACTTTTCCAAGGCGAACCAAGGCAGATGAAACCCGATACGTACCCTGATTTATCCCCCCCCGAGCGCATTCTGCTCGGGCCCGGCCCCAGCATGGTAGCCCCGCGCGTGTACGCGGCTTTAGCCCAGCCGACCGTCGGCCACCTGGACCCGTACTTCCAGCAGGTCATGGACGAAGTCAAGCAGCTGCTGCGCGATGGGTTCCGCACGCAGAATGAATTTACCGTCCCAATCTCCGGAACCGGCAGCGCCGGCATGGAAGCCGCCCTGGCCAATTTCATCGAACCAGGGGACAACGTATTGATCTGCGTCAAGGGGTATTTCGGAGAACGGCTTTTCGATATGGCCAACCGCTACACCAACCAGGTTTACCGGGTGGACCATCCCTGGGGGGAGGCCTTCGACCCGGCTGAGATCGAGGCCGCGCTGCAGGCCCGGCAGTACAAGCTGGTCGCCATCGTCCATTGCGAAACCTCCACCGGTGTGCTCCAGCCGGAGATCGCGGCCATTGCCGAGATCGCCCACCATAACGGTGCCCTGCTGGTATTGGACACGGTCGCCTCCTGGCCGGGCGTTCCGGTCGAAGTCGACGCCTGGGGCGTGGACATCGTGTACAGCGGTTCCCAGAAAGCGCTTTCCGCGCCTCCGGGGCTGGCGCCGCTGACGATCAACTCGCGTGCGCGGGCAGTTTTGCGACTCCGAAAAAGCCGTGTGGCCAACTGGTATCTCGACCTTTCCGCTTTAGAGGCGTATTGGGGCGGGGGGAAGCGCACCTACCATCACACTGCGCCGGTAAATATGATCTACGCTTTGCGGGAAGCCCTGCTGCTGGTGGCCGAGGAGGGGTTGGATGCTGTCCACGCCCGCCACCGAAAGGTCGCCGGCAGCCTTTGGGAAGGTTTGGAAGCGCTGGGTGCGCCGCCCCGGGTGCCCGCAGAAATACGCTCTCCTACATTGACCACACCGCGCATCCCGGCCGGGGTGGATGATATGGCGGTCCGAAAACGCCTGCTCCAGGAACACAATATCGAGATCGCCGGGGGATTCGGACCGCTGGCTGGACGGGTCTGGCGGGTGGGGTTGATGGGCTACAGCGCCCGGCAGGAGAATGTCGACCTGCTGCTATCGGCACTGAAGGGTCTTTTCCCTACGAAAGAGGGCATGTGACTTACAGCGGCCGCGAGCCCGGCTATGTCGACCCGGAATACCTCCGCAGGCTGGCTGAGATCGTACAGCCGGTCAAGCGGCACAGCTACGCGGCGATGGCATTGGCCTCCGGGAAACGGGTGCTCGATGTAGGTTGCGGGCCTGGCGCCGATACGGTTCCGATGGGCGAAATCGTCGGCCCCCAGGGGGAGGTCCAGGGGATCGACCATGACGAGGAGATGGTCCAACAGGCCGACCAGCTGGCCAGGGATAAGGGCGTGCACGCCTGGGTGCACCACCGGCAGGGAGACGCTGCAGCGCTTCCTTTTGAGGATCAGTATTTTGACGCCTGCCGCAGCGAGCGCCTGCTTCAGCACCTGGCCGATCCGGAAAAAGCCGTTTCTGAAATGGTCCGTGTCACCCGGCCGGGCGGGATGATCGTCGTGACCGATACCGACCACAGCAGCGTGTCGATCGCCAATGAAATGCTGGAAATAGAATGGAAGCTGCGGCGCGTCAGGGCGGACATGCTGGCGAACGGTTATTCCGGCCGCCACCTGTTCGGGTATTTCAAGCGCGCCCGGCTGGAAAATATCTCGGTTGAAGTTTTCCCACTGATCGTGACGGATTATGCACTGGGCCGCTACCTGTCTATCATGGACATGGTGGAAAACGTCGCGCTCCAGACCGGGGTCCTGGATGCTGAGCAAGTTGCCGCCTTTGACAGCCACCTGCGGGATCTGGACAAGGAGGGGCAATTTTTTGCATATGGGATCATGCTGTTAGCCGCCGGGAGAAAACCGCTGGCGTGAGCGCCTTGATTCGTCGCCGGCTGTGGAAAGGATATCCATGAAAGCCAAAGACAAGCTGTACCAAGCGATCGCCGACAGGACCCGCGCCCTGGTAGACGTTTCAATGGGCCGCAGCCCGGCCGATCTGGTGATCCGGAACGGGCGCTGGGTCAGCGTCCAGTCTGGGGAAATCATCCCGGACACCGATATCGCTGTCAAAGGCGACCGGATCGCTTACGTCGGCCCGGACGCCTCCCACACTGTCGGGGACCAGACTGAAGTCGTGGACGCCGGCGGGCAGTACCTGGTCCCAGGGCTGTTGGACGCGCACATGCATATCGAATCCGGCCAGGTGACAGTGACCGAATTTGTACGTGCGGTGCTGCCTCACGGCACGACTGGCATGTTTGTCGATCCGCACGAGATCGCCAACATTTTTGGACTGAAAGGTGTGCGGCTGATGGTCGATGAAGCAGCCGTACAGCCAGTCCACGTCTGGGTCCAGATGCCCTCCTGCGTCCCCTCCGCCCCCGGCCTGGAGACCCCGGGCGCGTCTATCGGGCCTGAGGAAGTGGCGGAGGCGATGACCTGGCCCGGGATCATCGGCCTGGGGGAGATGATGAACTTCCCGGGGGTGTACCTTGGGGATAAGAAAATGCATGCCGAGATGGCTGCCACCCGCCTGGCAGGCAAAACCGTCGGCGGGCATTACGCCTCCCCCGACCTGGGCCTGCCATTTCACGCCTATGCGGCCGGCGGTGCGCAGGACGATCACGAAGGCACCCGCCTGGAGGATGCCGTGGCGCGCGTTCGCCAGGGAATGAAGGCCATGCTGAGGCTCGGTTCCGCCTGGCACGATGTCGCCGCACAGGTGCGGGCGGTGACCGAACTGGGCCTCGATCCGCGCCATTTCATCCTTTGCACAGACGATTCCCACGCCGGGACGCTGGTTCACGAAGGGCATATGAACCGGGTGGTGCGCCATGCCATCGAGCAGGGCCTCAGCCCGGTCACTGCACTGCAGATGGCGACGCTCAACACCGCAGAGCACTTCGGCCTGTCCGCCGAGGTGGGCATGATCGCACCGGGTCGATTCGCGGATATTCTCCTGGTATCGGATCTGGAGGCGATGCAGATCGGAAAAGTATTTGCCAAAGGCCGGCTGGCGGCAGAGAATGGGAAAGTCCTGGCAGAGCTATCGTCCTTTGACTACCCCGATTGGGCACGCAACTCGGTTCACATCGGCCGCCCCCTGACCGGGGCGGACTTTGCCATCTCCTCCCCGCAATCTGCCAATGGGGCGGTTACGGCCCACGTCATCGGGGTAATTGAAAACCAGGCGCCCACCCGCCATCTGGTTCGCGAACTCCTGCCTCTGAACGGGGAGGTCAAGGCGGATATGGCCAGGGACCTGGCCAAAATCGCACTGGTGGAAAGGCACCGAGGGACCGGGGAGGTCAGCCTTGGCCTTGTGGAAGGGTTCGGTTTTGAACGGCCGTGTGCGATCGGCAGCACCATTGCGCACGACAGCCATCACATGATCGTTGCCGGCACCAGTGAGGAAGATATGGCTTTGGCCGCCAACAAGCTGAGCGAGGTCGGTGGGGGGCAGGTGGTGTACCGCGACGGCGAGCTGATCGCTCTGCTGGAGCTGCCCATCGCAGGCTTGATGTCGGATGAGCAGGCGGATGTCGTGGCCGCCAAGGCGGAAGGGATTCTGGCGGGCTTCCGGGCGTGCGGCTGCAGTCTGAACAACCCGAATATGCAGCTCTCCCTGCTCGCCCTGGCGGTGATCCCCGAACTCCGCATCTCCGACCTGGGCATCGTGGACGTACACGCATTCAAGCTGATCCCTTTGTTCGATGAAGAAACCAAATAAGAATACGGTGCAAAATTCCATTTTTGGATCTGCGATCTGAGATTTGCGATCTGAGATCAAAAAAAGAGGAGAGATGAAAGAAATAAGTTCGTTGGTCCCTGAAATCCAGTCCCGCGTGGTGCAGGAGCGACAGACCCTGATCCAATTTTTACGCGAGATCTGCGCCATTCCATCGATGGACTCTCAGATCGGTCCCGTGGGCGAGCGTATCCAGACCGAATTGCGGAAGCTGGGTTACGATGAAGTCCGATTCGACAGGATGGGCAACACCCTGGGCCGTATTGGGGATGGACCCCGCATCCTGGTGTATGACTCGCATATTGACACCGTCGGGATAGGCGATCCGGACGAGTGGCAGTGGGACCCGTTTACAGGAAAAATCGACGATAACGGCCGTTTTTTCGCTCGCGGCGCCTGTGATGAAAAAGGCAGCACACCCGGAATGGTCTATGGTCTGGCAATGGCTCGGGACCTGGGCCTGCTGGAAGGGTACACCGCTTATTATTTCGGCAACATGGAGGAATGGTGCGACGGGATCGCCCCGAACACCTTCGTCGAGATTGACCCGGGGGTCCGTCCGGATTATGTCGTGATCGGGGAGCCCACAAAAATGCAAGTCTACCGGGGCCACAAAGGGAGAGTGGAGATGCAGGTGGTGGCCAAGGGGCGCAGTTGCCACGCCGCTTCCAACCATCTGGGGGACAACGCGATTTACAAGCTGCTGCCGATCATCGCCGGTATTCGCGATATGGAACCCCGGCTTGGAAACCACGAATTCCTGGGGCACGGCAAGATCACGGTCAGCGACATGCACGTTCAGACGCCCTCCATCAATGCAGTGCCCGACGAAGCGCGCATATTCCTCGACCGGCGGGTGACCTTCGGAGAGACCGTGGCCGAAGTGCTCGAACAGGTCCGCGCCCTGGTGCCGGAAAAGGATCGGGGAACCGTATCCGTGGAAATGCTGCATTACGACGAGCCCTCCTACACCGGTTTCCTTTATGAAGTCGAAAAATATTTCCCCGCCTGGGCGCTGGAAGACAGCCATCCATTTGTGCAGGCGGCCACACGCGCCCGGGAGGCGATCGGTTTTTCCGGCGCCCCGACCGGAAAATGGAATTTCAGCACGAACGGTACGTATTGGGCCGGCAAGGCGGGCATTCCGAGCATCGGATTCGGCCCGGGCGAGGAAGAGACCGCCCACACCGTAATGGATTCGGTCCTGCTGGAAGACGTGGTCAAAGCGACCGAGTTCTACGCCCTGCTGCCGGCGGTCATTGAATGAACCCTTTCGCGGGAAAGCGGGTAGAGCTGCGGCTTTTCGAACCGCAGGACCTGGATTCGGTCCGGGCTTATCTCAACCAGTCCGACCTGGCAGGCCGGCGCTATCTGCCGCGAAAATTTCCCCCCGACTTGCCGCTCACGGAAAAAATGGCTGCCGATCTGATCGAAAAATGGGGGGAGCTGGACCGGCAGATCCATCTTGCGGTCGTGACGCGGGAGAATGGAGCGATCGTCGGGCATGCCGGCGCGTTCTGGGGCTGGGACCCGCTCTGCCCTGAAGTCCAGGTCGTGATCGACCCGGAACGCCAGCGCCGGGGGTTGGGCCGGGAAACGCTGCGATTGCTGGTGGATTGGATTTTCAACAGTTTGCCCGCCAACAGCATTTCGGCGGAAGCAGCGGATTGGAACCAGGCGGGGTCGGATTTTCTTCTTCGGCAGGGATTCCAGCCCGCCGGGCGGGACCGGCGCCGCGGGATTCATCGCGGCGAGTTTTACGACCTGATTGGCTTTGACCTACTGCGATCGGAATGGCAGCAGACTCTGGGGCACAGCCATGGCGCTTGAAGGGACCGTCGTCCGGCTGCGCGAGGAGCGCGAGACGGACCTGCCCTTCCTGGTCGGCATGTGGAACGACCTCGAAACCCAGGCCTGGAGCAAGTCGCTTCCACCGGATTTCACGCTGCCGATGTACCGGCAGCGGTTTTCCGAAAGGGCGTTCAGTTTTGACCGCCAGGAGGGCCGCTTCATGGTGGAGACGCTGGAGGGGCAGGAATTGGTGGGCTATGCAGGCTTTTACGGGCTGGAGCCGCGGCTGAGCGTGATCTACGGCCTGGCGATCGCCGGGCGGTTTCAAGAGCGGGGGATCGGACTGGATGCCCAGGAGATCCTGCTGCGGTTTTTTTTCGAAGAGCTCGGGCTGCAGGTAGTCCGCATTTTCACGCACAGTGGGAATCCGGCCATGGTCCGATTGGCGGAGAAATCAGGGCTGCGCATAGGCATTCGTTATCGCCAGGCGGTTTTTCAGAAGGGCCGTTTGTTCGATAACCTGACCATGGACATTCTTCGGGAAGAGTACTACGCCAGGCACCCCGAGCTGAGGGATCATTTTCCGTCGCTGCCGGCCCCATGACAGGACCGGTCGCTGTTCGCCGGGGTTGTCTGCCTGGTGATAGAATCGTCTTGAACGCAAAGCCGCCTGGTGAAGGGATACATCCGATTGCCGCCTGCGTCTTTGCGATTTTTTATTAAGGCCCTCAAACCCGGGCTGGGAATCGGGGTTCCGGTGTTCGAACTGGCACCCGGTCTGGGGAGCGGGAAAACAGGAGGCTTGAAAAATGCAAACCGATTTAAGAGGCCGGGATTTCATCGGCGACCTGGATTTCACAAAGGAGGAGGTCGAGACCGTCCTGGATGTGGCCTGGGACCTGAAGCGCAAGCGTGCACTGGGGGAGCCGCACCCGCTGCTCCGGGATAAAGTCCTTGCGATGCTGTTTTTTTACTCCAGCACGCGCACGCGCGGCTCGTTTGAAGCCGGCATGGCCCAGCTTGGCGGGCATGCAGCTTTTGTGGAAAGCCGCACCACGCAGATCTCGCATGGCGACACCGAAAGGGAGCTGGGCGAAATTTACGGGCGCTACTTCGACGGCATCGCCATCCGCCATGTTGAATGGGGCGTGGGGAACCGTTATCTGAACCTGGTCGCGGAAGCCTCCCGAGTTCCGGTCCTGAACATGCAGTGCGAGATCTACCACCCGCACCAGTGCCTGGCGGACCTGATGACCATCATCGAAAAGAAAGGCCGGGATCTGCGCGGGAAGCGGGTGGTGGTCTCGTGGGCGTACGCAGCATCGTATTTGAAGCCGATATCAGTCCCCCAATCGCTGATCCTGCAGCTGCCGCGTTTCGGCATGGATGTGGTTCTGTCCTATCCGGAGAAATTCGAGCTGATGCCTGATATTGTCGACCAGGCCCGGGAGCAAGCCCGCAGGCATAAGACCGGGTTTGATATCGTTCACGATATGGAGGAAGGATTCCGCGATGCGGATGTGGTCTATGCCAAGTCCTGGGGGCCGCTTTTGACCACCATCGACCCTCTGGAGGGCAAGCACCTACAGGACCAGCACCAGGATTGGATCACCGACACTCAAAAAATGTCGGTGGCCCAGGAAGATGCCATCTACATGCATCCGCTGCCCGCCGACCGGGAAATTGAAGTCAGCAACGAGGTCCTCGACGGGCCGCAGTCGGTGGTGATGGACGAAGCCGAAAACCGCCTGCACGCCCAGAAAGCGGTCATGGCGCTGACAATGAGGTAGGCACATGGGAGAGCGGAAAATTGCCGTCGTGGCTGTCGGTGGAAACTCGTTGATCACCGACGAGCGCAAGAAAACGATCGACGACCAGTACACGGCCGCCGCGGCCTCCATGCACCATATCGCCGATATGATCGAGGCGGGCTGGGAGGTGATCATCTCGCACGGAAATGGTCCGCAGGTCGGGTTTATCCTGCGGCGCAGCGAGCTGGCCCTTCACGAACTGCACCCGGTCTGGATGGACTACGCCGTGGCGGACACGCAGGGGGCGATCGGGTACATGTTCCAGCGCGCGCTGCGGAATGAATTCGTCCGTCGAGGCATGGATAAACAGGCGGTCACGATCGTCACCCAGGTTCTCGTCGATCGGAACGATCCGGCTTTCAGCGAGCCAACCAAGCCGATCGGCTCCTTTATGGACCGGGAGACCGCCCTGGAGCGGGCCCGGGAGCTGGGCTGGATCGTGGTGGAGGACGCCGGGCGCGGTTATCGCCGCGTCGTCCCCTCCCCTGAGCCTCAGGAAATACTGGAGGTCAATGCCATCCACACCCTGGTCGACCAGGGTTTTGTCGTGGTCGCCTGCGGCGGCGGCGGGATCCCGGTTTTCGTCAAGGACGACGGCGATCTGCGCGGGGTGGAGGCGGTGATCGATAAGGATTTTGCGTCCTCCCTGCTGGCGCATTCGATGGACGCTGACCTTTACCTGATCGCCACGGCCGTGGAGCAGGTGGCCTTGAATTTCAAGACCCCGCAGGAAACCTGGATCGACCAGATGACGGTGGACGAAGCCGAGCGCTACGTCGCCGAGGGGCATTTTGCCAAGGGCAGCATGCAGCCCAAGGTTGAATCGATCATCCAGTACATCCGCAGCGGCGGCAGGCTGGGGCTGATCACGACGCCCTGGAATATCCCGTCCGCGCTGGCCGGCAAGACCGGCACCCGGATCGTTCCCTGAAACCTTTGCCGGCACGGGGGGATTTGCCCTTAGAGCTGGCATTGCCGGTTTGCGGCGAAAAACGAAAATCAGGTAAAATGTGCCTGTTGCGAACAGACAGGGGGTGGGTGATCGGGAAGTCAATAGCATGAAGGAGGTGGCGCCCGAAAATAAGTTTCAATCCAAGATAACCAAAACCTAAATTTATCGACCATTTCAAAAGGAGAGAAGTTTGATGAAAAAAATCGCTCTTTGGCTCACACTTTTGCTGGTTTCTGTGATGCTTCTATCGGCCTGTTCTCCGGCAGCCACTGGAGGAGATACCGGGGATACAGGCGGGGAGACATCCGACACCGGGGACACCGGTGGTGAGGAAGCGGTCAACTGCCGCGCCGAGACCGAGGCGACTGCCGAGGGCAGCTACCAGGTCCCGGCGGTCATCGAAGGCTGCCACAACGTGGCCTTTGTGTATGTCGGACCGCATGATGACGGCGGCTGGACCCAGGCACACGACGTCGGCCGGCAATATGTCGAGGAAAATCTGGATGGCGTGCACACTGCTTTCGTTGAGATCGTGGCCGAGGGCGCGGACGCCGAGCAGGTGATCCGCTCGCTGGCCCGCAAAGGCTTCGATACGATCTTCACCACGTCGTTTGGATACATGGATGCCTCGGAACTCGTTGCCAGCGAGTTCCCCAACGTGGACATCATCCATATTTCCGGTTTCAAGTTCAACGGGGAGAACTTCGGTGCGCTGTTTGGCGCCATGGAAAACATGAAATACCTGGCAGGCATACTGGCGGGTTCGCGCGCCATGATGGACGGCAACCCCAAGCTGGGCTACATCGCCACCTTCCCGATCCCCGAAGAGCTGCGCCTGGGCAACGCTTTTGCCCTGGGTGCCCAAAAGACCTGTCCGGAATGCACCGTCGATGTGCGCTGGATCTTCACCTGGCATGACCCGATCATTGAGCGCGATGCAGCCTCTTCCCTGTTCGACGCCGGCGCCCAGGTCGTGATGACCGGAGCGGACACACCGGCTCCTGCCGAGGCGGCGCCGGAAGGCAAGTGGGGCATCACCTACGACTACATCAACAACTGCACGATTGATGCCTGCCTGACTTCGATGTACTGGAACTGGGGTCCCGTTTACGCGGATGTCGTCGAGCGCTCGCGGGCGGGAACCTATGTGGGTGAGTTCGAGTACTTCGATGCCGATAGCGGTGCCCTGGGTCTGTACGGCTTCATGGAAGGGCAGACCCTGCAACCGGGTCTTGCCGAGCTTCCGGAAGAGGACCTTCAGCTGGTCCGGGACACCCTGGCCGCCATGCTGGCCGGGGAGTTCACCCGCTTTGACGTCTTCAAGGGCCCGATCGTGGACAACCAGGGCAACGTTGTCCTGGAGGATGGCGTAAGCCTGGAGCAGATCGACCTGGACGGCTTTGCCGAATTCGGCGTTCCCTGCAACACCTGCATGTACTGGTGGAACGAGAACATCACGGCCGAATTGCCTGAGCTCGACAGTTAATGCTGTGACTTTTCAGGGGCGGCCCACGGGCCGCCCCTTCCGATTGCATTGCCGGCCGTACCTGTTTCTGGCAGTACGGCCGGCTGGTCATACGGGGCAGGCGGTGATGCTGCCGTCACCGGGCTGGCCCAAATAGCCGGAAGGAAGGAAGATGACCGAGGAAACTCTCGCCGTTGAGATGAAAAATATCGTGGTGCGTTTTCCAGGCGTGCTGGCGAACGATCACGTCAACCTGAACCTGCGGGAGGGGGAGATCCATGCCCTGTTAGGTGAAAACGGCGCCGGAAAAAGCACCCTGATGAACGTGCTCTCCGGCCTTTACAAACCAACCACCGGCACCATCAAGGTTTAT
Organism: Anaerolineales bacterium; assembly: GCA_041632295.1. Classification (GTDB taxonomy): domain Bacteria; phylum Chloroflexota; class Anaerolineae; order Anaerolineales; family JABWBV01; genus DATDOR01. Next base: position 11,348 of record JBFKII010000091.1, read on the forward strand.
GGCAAAACGGTCCATTTCAACTCGCCCAAAGACGCCATCGCCCAGGGCATCGGTATGGTCCACCAGCATTTCATGCTGGTCCCCACCCAGACGGTGACTGAAAACATCCTGCTGGGCCTGGACCGGCCGCGCTTTGTGATGAACACCGCCCGATTTGACCGTGAGATCGCGGAGCTCGAGGAGCAGTTCGGCCTGCGGGTGGACCCGAAGGCCAAAATATGGCAGCTGACGGTCGGGGAGCAGCAGCGCGTGGAGATTCTGAAAACGCTGTACCGCGGAGCCCGCATCCTGATCCTCGACGAACCGACCGCCGTCCTGGCGCCCCAGGAGATCGATGACCTCATGGAGACCATGCGCGCCATGACCCGGCAGGGAAAATCGATCATCTTCATCAGCCACAAGCTTCACGAGGTCACCGAGGTGGCCGACCGGGTGACCGTGCTGCGCAAAGGGGTGGCGACCTCGGAAGGCGCCGAGATGGTCGGAAAGACCAAGCGCGATCTGGCTCAGCTGATGGTCGGGCGGGAAGTGGTGTTCCGCGTTGAAAAAGATGCCCAGCAAGCCGGCGATGTGGTGCTGGAGGTTCGGGGGGTCAACACCTTCAACGACAAGGGGGTCCAGGCGCTGCGGGACCTCAACCTGACAGTGCGCGCCGGGGAGATCCTGGGCATTGCCGGCGTAGCAGGGAACGGGCAGTCTGAGCTGGCGCAAGTGATCACCGGGCTGCGGGTGTGCAGCGGGGAAATCCTGATCAACGGGGAAAACGTGGCCAACAAGCCGCCGATCAGGGCCATCCGGGGAGGGGTTTCCCACGTCCCGGAGGACCGCACCGGGGTCGGCAGCGCGCCGAACCTGACCATCACCGAAAACACGATCATGAAAAATTACCGCCACAAGCCGATCAGCAATGGCTGGCAGATCAACTTCACCATGGCGCGCCAGCAGGCCCGGAAGTTGAAGGAGGAATACGATATTCTGGCGCCGAGTGTGCGCACGATGGCACGCAAGCTGTCCGGCGGCAACCTGCAGAAAGTCATCCTGGCGCGCGAGATCTCCTCGGAGCCGAATATCATGGTCGCCGTGCAGCCCACCCGCGGCCTGGACGTGGGAGCGATCGAATCGATCCAGCGGCTGCTGCTCGAACAGCGCCGGACCGGAACGGCCATTCTGCTGATTTCGGAGGAATTGGAAGAACTGCTCTCGCTGAGCGATCGCATCGCGGTGATCTACGAGGGGGAGATTATGGGCGTGGTCGACGCCGACCAGGCCGACATCGACGAGATCGGCCTGATGATGACCGGCAC
>JBFKII010000092.1:0-12584 GCA_041632295.1 Anaerolineales bacterium
CAGGCGGGCGCGCTCCAACTCGGCGTACTCGTCGCTGATGGTGCGTAAAAAGGGCATCAGGCTTCCGGGGACGTTCTCCAGGGAACCAAAATGCTTGATCAGGTGTTGGATCAGGGTCTCATGCACGGTGGTGCCTCCACCCGGCTGCATGCATCAGTCCTCCTCCTCCACCTGGCTGCTCTCCGTTTCCCCCAACATCAGTGAGACTCGCTTGATATTCGGCAGCCGGCTGATCTCCTCCACAGCGGTACGCAAAATCGTATCAACATCCATGGACTGGATCAGCTGGGTGCCAATCTGGTTCAGGCGGGTTTCGTTTTCTGCGGTTTTCTGGGTTTCCAGAAGCAGTTCCGCATTCTGGACTGCCACTGCGGTCTGGTTGGCCATCGCCAGCATCAGGTCCGCGTCCTGCGAGGTGAAATCTTCCTTTTCGATGGCGTTCATGGCCGTGATGGCGCCCATCGTGCGGCCGCGGGAGGTCAGCGGGACCACGATCACGCTGCCGAATCCGGCGGCCTGGCGGGCGCGCTGGATGCGCTCGTTTTCCCGGCGGTCCAGTTTTCCTTTGGTCGAGAGAATTGGCTTGCCCTCACGCAACACCCAGCCGCTGAATCCTTCCAGGACCTGGGCGTACTGCGGCCGTGGCTGGGGTGTTTCCTGGGTCCCGGTCTGGATGAAATGCACCACTTTTTCTTCTTCGGGATGGATGGTGAACAGCACCACCTGGTCTGCGGGAAGCGCTTTGCGGATCGTCTCCACAACGGTTTGCAGCATGGCGCTGACTTCATCGGCGGCGATGGCGGCCTGCCCGACCCGGTAGAGCGCCTCAGTGCGGGAGAGCGCATCCTGCATGCGCAGAAATGCCCGGGCGTTCTGCAGGGCGATATCCGCCTGCAGGATGATGCCGTCGATGATGCTCTGGTCCTCCTCACGGATGTGAGCGCTGCGGGCAGTGTGGTAGGCCTCGACCACCCCGACCGGCTTCCCGGAGAGCAGCAGCGGCAGGCGGTACTGCTCGTGGACGAAACCGTCGGCGCGTTTCTCAGGATTGTAGTTTTTTGAATTTTGGCTGTACACGTCCCATAGGTCGAGCCGGTCCTGCCTGCTCACCAGATGGCCGAGCAAATAGCCGTCTTCCGCTTCCCCCTTGACCTCCCGCAGGACCACCCGGAATGCCTGCTCGTTTTCTTCCCAAAGGAAAATATTGATCTGGTCCGGCCGGATTTGCTCATCGATTTCCTGGGAGACGATGGCGAACACCTGCTCCTCGTCCTGGGTCTGGCTAAATCGCACGGATGACTTGACCAGCGCCTGGGAGATGCGGCTCTGTCGCTGGGCTACTTCAGCCGACTCCTGTGAGCTGGCATACAGGCGTGCATTTTGGATAGCGTTGGCCAGCTGGTCTGCCATGGTCTGGAATACGCGGATGTCCTCGGACGAAAAAGCCGCTGGGTATATCGACTGGATGGTCAAGGCCCCGATGGTTTCACCGCGAGTGGTCAGGGGAATGGCCATCTCGGTGCGCGTATCCGGCAGGTGGGGGTTGTTGAAGCGCACAGCTTCCTCGCCCACGTCCAGGGCGATCCGGGCCTCGCCGGTTGCAATGCATTGGCCCACCATCGATTTTCCGCCCACCGCCAAACGGTGTTTTTCTGCGAGCTGTACCCTGCCGGCTTCGCCCGTACCGGCTTTCAACTCCGCCCATTTCCGCTCGCTGTCCACGAGGAAAATGCCTGCGTAGTAGAGCGCAAAACGCTCGGCGATCAGGTCCACCGCCTGGGGCAGCAGCTCTTCCAGGTTCAGAATTGAGGAGGCAGCCTGGGAAATCTCAGCCGAGGTCTGCAGCTGGACGGTGCGCAATTGTGTGTCCTGGAAGAGGCGGGCGCTTTCGAGTGTTTGTGCCAATTGGTCGGCGTAGGAGCGCATCAGCAGGATCTCGTCTTCTGACCAGTCCTCACCCGGGCCAGATTTTTGGAGCCGGATTTCACCGGCCGGAAAATCGCGAATCCCAAGGGGCAGGGACAGCGCTTTGCCCGAATCCCGACCGTTACCGGCGGGAGATTTGGCAGTTTTCTTCCGCCCATCCTCCCCGGTGGCCACGGCCTCCCAGGTGCGCTGCCGTGTGATGTTTTTCCAGGCCTCCCGGCTGAACTGCTCGTACGTGCGGCGGACGGTCTCCAGAACTTTTTGGTTCTCAGCCAGGGCAGCCCGGTTTTCCGCCAGCAGACTGGCGTTATCGATGGCGATCGCGACTTGATCGGCCATGGTTTGCAGAATGTTGATCGTACCGGCGTTGAACTCCTCAGCGCGGTCGCTTTGGACGGTCAACGCTCCCAGGGTTTGCCCGCGGGCACGTAGCGGAAGGGCGGCCTCCGAAATTGTTTTCGGCAGTTCGCTGGTCCGGATCCGGACCAGGTCCTGGGCCGCGTGGTCAGCGATACGGGCCTGCGCGTTTTGAATGCTCCAGCCCACCATCCCTTCTCCGATGCGCATGCGGTGGCCCCGGGCCAGCATTGCCCGCCCGGCCTCACCAGTACCGGCTTGCAATACCGCCCAATCTCTTTTCTCGTCGATCAGAAACAGGCCGACATAATACAGATCGAAATGCTCGCGGATCGTGTCCACCGTCACCTGCAGCATGTTTTCCTGGTCCAGAATCGTGCTGGCTGCCTGGCCGACCTGCACGGCGGCCTGAAGCTGCCTTGTCTGTCGCTCCAGGTCGGAAGTTCGCCGGCGGACCTGGGATTCCAATCCTGAGACCATCTCGCGCAGCCGGCTGGTCATGGTGTTAAAAGTCGCTGCCAGGGCGCCGAACTCATCTTTTCGGTCGGCAGGGGCCGAGACGAACAGGTCCCCTTCCCGGATGCGCTCCGCCGCCCTTGCCAGGCCGGCCAGCGGATGGGTGATGTAGTTGGCCAGTGCGTATGTCAGCCCGATCACGAGCAACAACGCAAGGGCCGTGGTGATGGCGGTGGCACGTGTGGCTGCCGTCAGGCCGCTGAGCGCGCCTTCCACCGGCTCGTGGACGGTCAGACGCCAGCTGAAATCAGCCAGAGGGCTTCCGACCGGTGCCCAGCTGACGATGCTGCTCTGCCGATCGAAAGGCAGAATGCTCCAGGCCTCTCCCGATTCGAGCAGCGGTTCCCACCGGAAGGGCGCGTTGTTTGCCAGCAGCCCGCCCCTGTGCACGTCCTCGTGAGGGACAATGATCCCGCTCGGCCCGTACAGATCGCTGTGGCTCCCCATTTGATCTTCGGTTCCAACCAGGTTGTTGAGCAGAGAGTCGAGCGCGTAGTCCCCGAGCAGAACGCCGATCACGTTCCCGGTATCCGCCTGGCGCACCGGAACTGCGATGCGCACAAAATGAGAGCCGTCCGAAAGCCTGGTGGAGGGCGGGCTGACCGATGCGGACCCTTCGCCCATGCTGTAGGCTGCCCGCCACCAGCCGGCGTTGGAAAAATCATAATGCCCGGGGATATCGGTGGCGGTGACCAGCCCGCCCCGGGTGTCAACCAGCATAAGCCGGTTGAAATTCGGGAATGTGGTCAGGAAATCAAACAATTCATTGAGGGCCTGCGGAGCGGTGATCAGCAGGTTCTGCCTGAAATCGCCGGCGACCCCGGCTGCCACCCAGTCCAGCTCCTGCGACTCGATTTGGCCGCTGGCCTGGTCATTGTCCAAACTGTCGTACGACGCGAGGCGCGTTTGCAGCGATTCGACAATTTGGGGGTCCTCCGCAAGGCGCTGCAAATTTGCGATCTGGCCCTGGATTTCGTTGCCGATGTTAGCCGCCTGGACGGAAGCCAGGGCGGAAAGGCTCGAACCTGCCTGCTGGATCAGGCTGTTGCGCAGGATGCTGGACGCCACCAGCGTGATGATCAGCACGGTCGGGATCAAGATGGTCAGAACAGCCAGCATCAGCTTGGGGAGCACCTGCCAGTCCTCCAGGGATTTCTGGATGCGGGCCAGCCCGTAGCTCATATCGCCCGCCCGCAGCACGATCCAGAGAATTCCGGCCAGGAAGACGCCGTTGATCAGCAGGGATTGGTTCAGCGGAGAAGATGCCGTTTCCGGAAACAGCCTGCCGAGAAATGGAAGGGCAGCCACGAGCGCCAGCGTCCATGCCGTCCGGCTGATCGTCTTCGCTGCCCGGCGGTCCTTCCAAGCCACGACCGCGATCGGGCAGATCAGCGCCAGAGCGGGCAGGAAAATCCCCCCGGCTTCGAAAATGCGCAGCAGTCCGGAAGCGGCGGTCAGATCGGCCATGGCGGGCAGCCCGCCGGAATATGTCTGTGCGTCGGGCGGCGAGAACAGCACAGGCGATGCCGTGCCACCCGCCCGAAGGGTGTCCAGGAAGACCAGGACAGGCGCCAGGAGGGTGAACAGGGCGATCGGGAGGTAGAGCCAGCGATGCCGCAGCCACGCCGGCCGCAGGATCATCACCGTGGCCAGGTAAATGGCCGGCCCGAGCATCAAGGCGGTGGCCACCCGGACCGCCATCCAGACGAGCGCGTCTTCGAGCCTGAAAGCGGTGATCAGGGATCCGTCTGCGATGTTGCTGAGGCCGAAAAGTACCAGGAGAAGGAACAATCCGATGTTGCGCCATGAACGCTGATCGGCGACCAGGATGTAAATGCCCAGCACGATTTCGCCGATCGCCAGCAAGAAAAATAGCAAATGCAGGTATGGGTTGCTCATGGCGCGGGATCCGTTTCCTGCGGCTCCCCGTTTCCGGGACTACGCTCCCCAGGCGGAGGCGCCGGCGCTCCGATCTGCACCTCCACCCGGGCCAGGCTGAGGGCGCGCCGCATTTCTTCCGCTGCCGTTTGCAGGATGGTTTCAATATCCAGGGTTTCGCGCATCCGGGCGGTGCTCTCGCTGAAAACCCGCTCCCGTTCGGCACGGATCTGGCTTTCGCGCACCAGCCGGGCGTTTTCTAGCGCCACCGCTGATTGGGAGGCGATCGACTCGATGATGGTGATTTCCTCCTCGTTCCAGCGCCGGTTTTTGGATTTCATCGTCAAGACCCCGACCACCTGCCCACCGGAGAGCATCGGGATGGTGGCGACGGTCTGGTCGCCGTGGTGTCGCACGCTGACCCGCTTTTCGGCCAGGATTCGCTCCAGATCGGGTAGGGTGATGGGCTGGTTCGTGGCCAGCTCGCGGCCACGTAGCTGGAGGGATTGAAGGGTTTTGAGCTCCTGGCGCCCATAAAGGCCGGTCAACTCTCTCAAGCGGTTCAGCGTATCCAGGTGCAATCGGGCGTTCTCCAGCGAAACCGCCACCTGGTTGGCCATGTTTTGCAGCAGACGGATATCCTCCTCGGAGAACGCCTTTTCGATCACGGACTGCAAATCAAGGGCCCCCAGAATCTGGCCGCTGGCGATCAGCGGTAAAACAATCTGAGACCGGGTTTCAGGCAGCAAGGGTTCGTCGAAGCGGGCGGATTCTGGCCCGACATCGTGAGACGCGCGCGTTCTGCCGGTGGCAATGGCGGTACCCACCGCTGTCGCCCCGCCCACCTGCAGCCGGTGCTGGCGAGCGAGCAAATCGCGGCCGGCTTCGCCGGTTGCGGCTTTCAATTCCGCCCAGATGCGGTTTTCATCAAGCAAATAAACGGCGGCGAAATAATAACCAAAGCGCTCCGAAACCAACTGCACGGTCTGCTCCAGGATCTCGTCCGGATCGAGGCGGGCACCGGCGGCCTGGGCAACCGCAGCGGCGGACTGAATCTGGCCGGTGCGGTGCTCAAAAGCTGATTCCAGTGCGGCCTGGGATTCGTGCACCTCCGCCATCGTGGACTGCAGCTCTCGCTCCTGCTGCCTGACTTTTTCCTGGCTCTCATCCAGATGGCGGAACAGCGCACGCTGAATCAGGGCGACGGCCGCAAACACTACCACGGCCCCGATCGCTTCCAGCAGGCCGACCCGGTCCGCCAGGTCGTACGGCCGCAGCAGCTGAAACCGCTGGACCAATGAAATCCCGATAAAGGAAATAGAAGAGAGGACGGCATACAGCACAGCGCCGGTGCGGCCAATGATCAGGGCGGACACCAGGATCAGGACGGGAAACCCAAGAATCTGCACGCCTTTGATGCCGTCCCCGGCAACCAGGGTGACGAAAGTTATTACCAGCCACAGCAGGGTGCTGTACAGGTAAGCCGCCTCCACCATCTGCCCGCTTCGGAACAGCCACAAGCTGACGATAGTGGTGACGATCAGGAGGAGAAAGGCACGGTTGGTGGCCGCTTCCCCTGCCATGAAAGATGCTGCGACGATACCTGCAGAGACCACTAGCGAGCCCAGCAGCACCGAAACCCCCAGGCGGGCGAGCGGTTCTCGTCCGGGTTCGAGATTTTCAGGCAGCAGCGAACGCTGGATCCGTTTCATCGCTTCAAGGCCTGCCATTCGGACCGGTGGTACCTTCTTCGGTGGTCAGCAGGATGCTGGCCTCATCCGAGTCTAGTGCCCGGGAGAGTTCGGTAAGCGTGGCTTCCAGGATCGTCTCCACATCGGCCGCCCGCTGAATCCGGGTGGATATCCGGTTTATCGTCTCCTGGGTCTTGAAGGCACGTTGGGAACGGTCGAACAGGTTGGCGTTCTCGATGGCGATCGCAACCTGGTTGGCAACGTTCTGGAGGGTGCGCAGGTCCTCGTCGCTGAAGGCGGATTCACGCCTGGACTGCACGTCCAGCGCGCCCAGGACACGGTCTCCGACCATCAGGGGCAGGGCGATCTCCGAACGGGTCCTGGGCAGGACGGGGTTGTCGAAGCGCACCTTTTCGTCCCCGACATTTTGGGCGATCCGCGCCTGGCGGCTGCTGATCGCCGCGCCCACCATGCTGTTCCCGCCGATTTCCAGCCGGTGGTTACGCTCTTTCAAGATTTTTCCGGCGTCTCCGGTCGCGTCTTTCAACACCGCCCACTGGTTGTTCTCATCGGACAGGAATATCGCGGCGTAGTAGAACCCGAAACGCTCCGAGATCAATTTGACGATTCGGGCGATCAGATCGTCCGGGTTGAGGATGGAGGTGGCCACCCGGCCGACCTCGTTGGTGGCCCGCAGCCGAGCGGTGCGCTCGGCGACCAAATCTTCCAGGCCGGTCAGGGTCTGGTTGAGCTGGGCGGTCATGTTGTTGAAGGTCGTGGCCAGCGCGCCGATCTCGTCCTCGGTTTCGACTTCGGCCGTGACATCAAGATTGCCCTCGGCAACCTGCATGGCCGCATCCCGTAACCGCAGAATCGGCCGGGCCAGCTGGGTGGAGGCGAAAAAGGCGACCAGGACCGCCCCGATCCCGACGGCGGCGATCACCAGGAGGCTGTTGGTGGTCTGCGCCCGCACCGGGGTGAGGAAGATGTTACGCGGCTGGAAGAATGCCACCCGCCACGGATAGGACTCCAGCTGGATGACCGCAACCTGGTTCAGCAGCTCCCCGGTCGCCACGTCCTCGGCGGTAAAAAAGGGCTGACGGGCGGAGTTGCGAAGCTTTTCCTGCAGGTCGGGCAGATCCAGGAAAATCTCTTCCGGAGGCAGGTTCGGCAGGCGGTTCGTCCGCTGGAGGAAGCGGAAGCGCTCTGTCCCGAGCGGTCCGGTAGTTTTTAGGAAAGTTCCGGGGTCGATGCCGTGGGCGAGATGGACAAGGTTCTCATCGAACAGCACGCCAAAGGAGCCCGGGCCGGCCAGGTCATTTGCATCCGCCAGAATGTCCTGCAGAAAGCCGGCGTCGAAGCGGGTAATCAGCCCACCGACCGGTTGGTCGATATCATTGACCACGCGGGAGGAGAAGAAAATGCTGGCGGTTTCGGGATTCTCGAAAACCAGGACCGGTGAGGCGCCCGGCAGGCCGGTCAGCGCGGTGTTCAAAAAGATCGGGTTCTGGGAAAAGCTGTCAAACATCAGGGTGTCGGACGGCTCGGAGCGGGAGGTGGTGTCGAACAGGATATTCCCATCCGAGTCCAGCAGCATGTAGCCGTACAGGTACACGTTTTCGCCCTGTTCCTGTAGGTGAAAATCGTGCAGGTCGTTGAGCAGCGCCTCGGCTTCGGTTCTGCGGCGCGCGTATTCCGTGCTGTCTGGGGGCAGGGAAAGGAATTCCCGGAAGGAGGGCAGCTGGGATTCGATCAGCACGGTCTCTTTCTGGGCGTTGATAGCACGATCGATCGTCAATGCCGTCTGGGAAGCGACCGAAAACAGGGACTGGTTCGCGGAGTTGGTCAGGGCCTGGCGGAAAGAGATATCGTTCAAAAGCCCGATGATCAAAACCGGAAGCAGGCTGACGAACAGGAACGAGATGATCAATTTCCAGCGCAAGGAAAACCGGTTGAACTGCTGGTAAAGCAATGCCACCAGGACGATCAGCACGATCCCGAGCTGGATGGGCAGGGTCTGGGCGATGCGCGGCAGCAGAGGCGTCCGGAACGGCAGCTGCAGGACGAATTCGATCAGGAAAATAGGCAGCGCAGTGAAGGCGCTCAGCAGGACGACCGGAAGGACCTGCCTGGGGTTGAATAATTGGAGCCCGAGGAAAAGGGTCAGGGTGATGTGGAGTAAACCGAGGGCCAGGCCCATGCCGGAATACAGCAAGGCGATGGCGTTGGTGAAAGTCCACAGGCTGAAGATCACAATCCAGGGCAGCCAGGACGGGACCGGGCTTTTCCTGGCCCGGAAAAAAACAAACAGGTTGAGCGCCGCCAGAAAAACGCTCAATAGCGCTGTCACGTAGCCCAGGAAGTGACCGCGTGTCAGGGCCTGGCTGAGCGAAAGCCCAAAGCTCAGCAGGAAGAGGACAACGAACCCGATGGATGCCAGCCACAGCGAGCGACTTTTGTTTTCACCCAGATAATCGGAGGTGTCCATGATCCACGCTCATTTCGATAAATTAAAAGGGTGACGTCCCCTCGTCACCCCGACCATTGGCATGTTGTCCGTCAAAATAACGATAATCGATCAGCTTACTTCCCAAACCGGGTCACCATGGAGCGCTCTGCGGATCTGATCGGGAAATCTGTCGGGGTCCAGAGGCTTCCCGATGAACCCATCAAAGCCTGCCTCCCTGGCCTTGTTTAGCTGTTCATTGCTGGCTTCTGCGGTCACCGCCACGACCGGGATGTGCATCAAAGTCGGGTGGGTGCGGATTTTCTTTAAAGCGCCAAAGCCGTCCTCATAAGGCAGGCGGATGTCCATCAAGATCAGGTCCAGCCGGGGCAGTGCATCGGCATATTCCACGACCTCATAGCCGGAGGTTTTCCATTCGCAGTGGATGCCCATAAAACCGAGCATTCGGGCGATCAGGACGAAATTCGACACATTGTCTTCAACCACAAGAACGGTCGCGTCGCTCGGCAGGACGCCCTTTCGGGCGGGGGTGGCTTTTTCGGTATGGGTGGTTTCTGATTCGGTCATGTGGCTCTCGGTAAAAACTGGCTGATCTGGTTGGGCAGATCGTCCACGTCGATCGGTTTCTGGATATAGCCATCACAGCCGGCGGCCAGCGTGCGCTCCCGGTCGCCTTTCATAACGTTGGCGGTGACGGCGATGATCGGGACGCCCGCAAGCTGCGGCTGGTCCTTGATCCTGGAAGTGAGGGTGAATCCATCAATGCCCGGCATGTTGATATCCATCAGAATCAGGTCGGGTGTTTCTGCCCGCAGGTAGTCGAGAGCTTGTTGGGCGTTCTCCGCCTCAACCACGGTGTAGCCTTCGGCCATCAAGATCCTGCGGATTAAGATTCGATTGTCAAAATTATCCTCTACATAAAGGACGGTGGATGGATTCGCCATATGATTGCGCCTGTAATGATTTTAATATTTTGTCTGTGGATAAACGTGACATAAGCGTTGCAATAAATCAAATAATGCAAAAAATCGGGCAAAAAAAGCCTTTTTAGCGGGATTTATTACGTTATTATCCGGGTTTTAAGGCCGGTTGTCCAATCATTTTAGCATAGGAAAAACTCTCCGCCTCGTACCAGAGTGCTGTTCATAAATTGTAAATTCGTGCGTTTCCCAGGCCGGATTAGGGGGATTTCCTCCTGCCAAATCCGGGTTTTTCCAGCGCCGCAGGATGGATAGGTGTCCCCGTGATTCGAGGGCAAATGTCACTGGCGATGAGAAGGGAAAAGCGAGATGATCAGGGGGACAATCCCGGTTCGATCAGCACCAAGGATTTGATCATGCCCGTAAATACCCTGCAGGATGTCGAAACCGCACTGTATTCCTACCAGATCGCCAGTGCGGATTTGAAGTATATCGAGATCAACACGCGCCAGGTCGTGCTACGAGCCGATCCGGAAAGGGGGTTGGTTGTCCGGGGCGAGGTCCCGGAATGTGGGCCATTGTGCCATGCCACCCTGAGCGAGATATTCCTCGAGCATGCGATGAGTTGCAAAGGGTGCGATGAATCCGCGGTGATGCTGGAGTCTGTGCTGCAGTTTGCCGAACGATTGGGGGTCAGGCTGGCCAGGGTTTTCCTTGAAATTCACGATGGAGAAACCCCGCGCCTGGTTGTACCCAGGATATTCAGGTGTGTGGTGGCCTCGATGGGGGTGCCATACGAGTCCCAGGAGGCGGAGGACCGGATCGCATACCGTTTCCGGGAATCGCCGCTGGATATCACCGGCGGGAAAGCCGGACTTCATCTCTGGGTTTCGACGGCTTTCCAGGGATTTATCGCTTTCTTCAACAACCTTCTGGAAACTACCGGTGGAGGTTGGCGCCTGGTCGCACCCCGGTTGGTGGACAGCGATCACAGCCTGATGGAAATACGCCTGGAACGAGTTCCTTGACCCGGCAGGAATATTTCGATGCCCAACCCATCCCGGAAAGTGGAGCCGCATCCCAGCGGAGATGAACGATACAAAGCCATCGATCTGACCATCCGTAAATTCAAATATGAAAAAGACGCCCTTCTTGAGGTGTTGAACGCCGCACAGGAGGCCTTCGGGTTTTTGTCACGCGATATCTTGTTTTATATCGCCGCCCAGCTTGGGGTCCGCATGGCACAGGTGTACGGGGTGGCGACGTTTTACCACCTGTTTACTTTCGAGCCCTTGGGGGAGCACCATTGCATTGTCTGCACCGGCACAGCCTGCCATGTCAAGGGTGCGGACCAGATTCTTGCTGAATTGGGCGATAATTTCGGCATCCAGATCGGCGAAACCACCCTGGACGGCCTGTTCAGTATGACCACCGCCCGCTGCCTGGGCAGTTGTGGGCTGGCGCCGGTGGTGGTCTTCGATGGCAATGTTCGAGGCAAGGAAACGCCGGCTGGCGCGGTTCGACGGGCGCGCGAAATTGTGGATCTCGCCAGGGAAAATGCGTGAACATCGATAAGCTTCAAAACCTCGGTGAGCAGGAACTCGCTCGGCAAGCACTTTTCAAGCGCCGCATATTTTGCTGCACCAGCACCGCCTGCCTGTCCGCCGGGGCAGGTCAGACTTTCCAGGCCCTGGGCCAGGCGCTCACTGCCTCCGGCTGTAGAGAGCACGAGGCCGAAGTGGTGCAGACCGGCTGCATGGGCCTTTGCAGCCGCGGCCCGCTGGTGCGGGTGGAGACACATGAAAAGGCACCGGTCCTGTACGGCTTCGTGGACCACGAGGTCGCCAGGTGGGTCGTCCGAAATCACCTGCCGGCAGTGGAGCCCGAGCCGGAAGGCGAGGATCCGGCCACCCCGCACGACATGCTTCACTTCCGCGCCGGGCGGAAACGTGGAAAAACCGACGACAGCCTCCGCAAGCACATCGTACCCATGGAGATGCCGTTTTTCTCCAAGCAGGTCAAGATCGTGCTGAACGAAGTGGGCCGCATCGACCCGGAAAAAATAGAGGATTATCTCGCCCTGGGCGGGTACCAGGCACTGGCGCGTGCCCTTGGCGAGATGACCCCCGAGGAAGTTTGCGACCAGATTTTGGAAAGCGGTCTGCGTGGCCGCGGCGGCGCCGGGTTCCCGACCGGCCAGAAATGGCATTACGTCAGGCAAGAGGACTCCGAACGGAAATTTGTCATTGTCAACGGTGATGAAGGCGATCCGGGGGCATACATGGACCGCACGGTGATGGAGGACAACCCGCACCGGGTGCTGGAAGGGATGCTGATCTGTGCTTACGCAGTTGGCGCCAGCTCCGGTTACCTGTACATCCGCGGGGAGTACCCGATCGCCATCAAGCGCATCCGCAAAGCGCTGATCGATGCACGCCACAAAGGCATCATCGGCAGGTCTGTCCTGGGCAGCGGCTTTTCTTTCACCGCCGACATCCGGATCGGTGCTGGGGCCTTTGTCTGTGGAGAGGAGACCGCTCTGATCTACTCCGTGGAAGGGAAGCGCGGCATGCCGAGAATGCGCCCGCCGTATCCCTCCACTTCTGGATTGTGGAACGAACCGACTGTCATCAACAATGTAGAAACCATGGCTTGCGTCCCGTCGATCCTCCAACACGGGCCCGGCTGGTATGCGGGTATCGGCACCGAGAAAAGTAAGGGGACGAAGGTCTTCGCACTGGCCGGCCAACTGAAAAACACCGGCCTGATCGAAGTGCCGATGGGGATCACACTGCGCGAAATCGTTTTCGAAATCGGCGGCGGGGTGCC
>JBFKII010000093.1:0-12532 GCA_041632295.1 Anaerolineales bacterium
AGATCGGTCAGCCGCTCGGCGTACCAGCCGGCCACCTGCTGCCGCCGGTCCAGCATGGCATCCAGGCGTGCGATCTGGGAAGCGCCCAGCGCGGCGCTCATTTCATCCAAACGGTAGTTGTAACCCAGGCGGGTGTGCTGCAGCCAGGTGTCGCCGGGTTCCCTGCCCTGGTTGCGCAGGGCGCGCATCAGACCGGCCGCCCGGTCGTCGTCCGTGACGATCACGCCTCCTTCGCCGGTGGTGATCTGCTTATTGGGATAAAAAGCGAACACTCCGTAATCCCCCAGGGTGCCGGCCGGGCGGCCTCTGTAGCGGGCGCCGAGCGCCTCGCAGGAGTCCTCGATCACTTTCAGGCTGTAGGGGCGGGCCGCCTGGCAGATGGCGTCCATGTCGGCGGGCTGGCCGAACACGTCCACCGGGAGCACTGCTTTGAGCCTGGCGCCGGAGCCGGCCCCGCGCCGCGGCAGCCAGCGCTGGGCGGCCGCGCCTCCTTGCTGCAGGTCCTCCACGGCGGCGCGCACCTGCGCCGGGTCGATATTGCCGGTCCCAGGATCGACGTCCACGAAAACCGGGATCGCCCGCTCGAACAGGATCACGTTGGCGGAGGCGACGAACGAGAAAGGGGTGGTGATCACCAGGTCGCCCGCTTCGACTCCCGCGGCGTGGATGCACAGGTGCAGACCGGCGGTCCCGGAGTTGACGGCAACGGCGTGCCGCACCCCGACGTAGGCGGCCACGCGGGCTTCAAATTCCAGGATGCGCTCCCCCATGCTCAGGCTCGGGGTGCGCAGCACCGCCGCGACGGCTGCCCGATCGTCGTCGTTGAGATCGGGCGACGACATCGAGATCCCTTGCGGGCGCTCAGCCATCTTGCTCTCCTGTGAAACGCGACTGGCGGGACCATTCCGGGATCTGCTCCGGCCAGATAAAAATGAAATAATACAGCGGCAGCGACAGGTAGGGAAATATGAGGTTGTCGATCCCCAGGATGGTACGCAGGTTGTCGGATCCCTCCCGGTTTTTGACCAGGTGGTAGGTATAGAACCCGAAAAGCAGAAACTGCAGCCCGGCCAGCACGAAAGACAGCGGCAGGACGATTCCGATAAAGAAGAGCACCATGGCCGGCTCGGGCTGGGGGTTGCGGGCCGCCAGCGTCAGGAAGAGCACGAACAGCGGGATCAGGATCAGGAACGGCGCCAGGCTGAAAAACAGCGTGGCGACGCCGATCGCGATTTTCCAGGCTTTCGAAAGGTTCATGGATTACAGGGTTCTCCAGATGGCCGCAGCGACCAGGGCGCCGCAGAGCGACGCGGCAAAGTTTACCAGATCGTTGTTCAACCAGGCCAGCCCGCGCAAGTGGTGGGTGGGCGTTCCGCAGGCATGTCGGGGGTGCTGTTCGGTCTCCTTGCCCTCCAAAGGGCAATAGTAAATGGCCTGTACGGTCGCACCGAGCAGGGAGTCGACCAGCGAGCCGGCCAGCCCACCCAGGGCGGCTGCGAGAAAAGCAGGCAGCCCACCCCGGAAGACCGCCAGCAGTGCGATCAGCAGCGCCCCGCCCAGGGAGGCCAGCAGGCCCAGCGCAGAAACCCCGCCGGAGGTGCCCGCTTCCACCGGCCGGCCGGTCGTGATCAGGAACGGGGCCCTGGAGCTCAGCACGCCCAGTTCCGTCGCCCAGGTGTCGGCGTTGACGGCCGCAAAGGCCCCCAGGAATGCGGGCCAGGCCCAATCCGCCTCGGGCTGCAGGCCGTGCAGCACCACCAGCCCCGCTCCCAGCCCGCCGTTGGCGGCCACCTGGACCCAATCGCGGCGGGAGCCCTTGGCGAACTTCTCCGCCGCAGCCGCCTTCCGGCCGCGGAACAGGCGAGAGAGCAGGCTGGAGGACACGAAAAATGCCAGCAATGCAGCCGCCCAGGCCAGGCCGCCGATGCCGAAAATCAATCCGCCGACCAGGGCGGCTGCCAGCGCGCCGCCTGCGGTCAGGGCCCGCAAACGCCAGGCAGCCAGCCCGATCAGCGGCCCGAGCACCAGCGCGGCCAGAATCCGGGGAGTCAGCATGTGGATAATCTGCCCTTTTCTGTGGATAATTGTTGATAAGTCTCGGCGATTCTGGGTCTTTTTGGCTGGATTTAGCCTAATTAAGGCTTAGCAAAGGGGATTCGGGCCAATTTAAGCCAATTATGGGTAGAGGAGTGCAAATTAGGCGTATTCCCCGGCTTTGAAAAGGATTTCGGATGGGGGAAAGGAAACTTGAAAAAACATCGCCATCTGGAGGGGTACTTTGGTACTATCCAGGTGCGCTGTTCAGCAGCAGGAGGGCGGCCAGGCCGAGCAGCAGGGAAGCCAGAATGCTGCTGGCCCACAGCAGGTAGGCCAGGGAGGTGGTCTCCGGCCGGCGGAAAAAGAACAGCCCCAGAAAGAGATCCACCAGGAAGTATGCCCCGTTCAGCACGGGAAGCAGGTACAGTTGGGCGCTGGTGACCTGCCGGCCGGTCCCGGCCAGCTGCAGGCTGACCCCGGGCTGCGGGCGCACCACCAGGACGATCCACAGCGCCAGGGCGGCCGCCAGGGTGAACGCCGCGGATATCATCCAGCGCACGCTGCGGTTGTGCCAGGCGCTGCCGATCAGGCGCACCGGGTGGACCGAGCTCCCGGGGACCTGGGAGAGTGTGCCGATCTCCGTGACATGCCGGAAGGCTTCCAGGAACGCCTGCGGGTCCTCCGGGGAAATTGCGTAGGCCACCCGGGAGGTCTCAACGATCACCAGGTTCCGGGTCGTGGCGGCCAGGAACTCCACCCGGCGGCGGCGGTCGTACCGCCTGCGGCCGGTGACCGCTCCCGGCCAGCGCAGCAGCGGCAGGTGGAGCGGGGCGATCAGATCCGTTTCGGCCTGCACCCAGTTGATGTCCAGCATCGGGATGACCTCTTCCCGCAGGCCCCACATCAGGCGGACCTGGCTGGCGCTGATCACGTAGCGGCCGCGCAGAAGGCCGTAAAGCCGGTATAGCAGGATCGGGATGGGCAGCGCCAGGCCGGCGAACCCTGCCAGGGAGATCCAGAACGGGTCGCCTATCGGCGTGTCCGTGGCGCGGGCCAGCGAAAATGTGCTCCCGGCGAACAGCACCAGCAGCAGGGCGGAATGGAATAAGATTCCTCGCCGCCGCGGCGGGTAAAAATAGCGCTCCATGGGCTGCATTATAGCGTTTTATCCCTTCTCTGCAGGGGCCCTTCCGCCGGGCGCGGCGCGCCCCTTTCCTGGTAGAGCTCCACCTAATTAAGGCGCAAGATCCGGGCCACGGAAAATGTTCTATGCTATACTGAGCCCAAGATGGAGACACGGCATGAAATTTGGCAGGCTTGGAACCGTCATCTCGAAAAGTGGGGGCTGCAAAATTTTACGGCCTGGCTCCTAGAGGCATTCAAACCTGTCAATTTTCTTGTAGCACAGCTGGTTTATATCGGGCAGCCATTTCTCGGGCTGGTCGCGCCGCGCGACCACACGGACACGCTCGCCCGCCTGCTGGAAGAGCCCGAGGAGATGCACGCTTTTATTCATTTTCTACGCCAGGAGAGGTCCATTTGAATCTGCCAGTGGGCGACGAACTGACCGCCCTCGTGTTTATCGTCATTTTTTTGTCGTTCATCATCGTCTTCACGATATACGAGCGCGTGCGCTCAGGCGGGAGAAACCTGCGGGACATCCCGGCATTTAACGCCCTGATCCGTGCCATTGGCCTCTCGGTCGAGGATGGGACCCGGCTGCACGTCTCCCTGGGCAGCAGCGATATGGCAGGAGAAGGCAGCGGCGCTGGCCTGGCGGCACTGACCATCCTGGAGCGGGTCGCCCGGACGGCTTCCGTCAGCGATACCCCGCCCGTGGTCACATCCGGGGAGGGGGTGCTGGCGGTCCTTTCCCGGCAGGCCCTTTCCGGCGCTTTTCGCGCCGTTGAGGCCAGCGAGCAGTTCGATCCCAACCAGGGGCGCATGACCGGTGCAACCCCTTTCTCCTACGCTGCCGGGGCGATGCCGGTTATTTTTGATGAGCAGGTTTCGACCAATATTTTGGTGGGCAATTTTGGGCCGGAGATCGCCCTGATCACGGAAGCCGCCGATCGCAGCGGCGGCTTCACCCTGGCCGGCACCGACAATACCCCTGCCCAGGCTGTGCTGTACGCGGCCGCTCAGGAACCGCTGATCGGCGAAGAACTCTACGCCGGCGGGGCTTACCTGCGTGCCGGCAATGCCCATACCGCCAGCCTGCGCGTCCAGGATATCTTCCGCTGGCTGATCATAGCTTTCATTATCGGCGGCGGGGTGCTCCGGTTCATCCAGGGGGTTGCCCCTTGAGACGGCTTCCCCTGCTGTCCACTGTGGTGGCTGCCCTCTCCGGAGGGCTGGCCCTCTACTTGCTGTTCTTCCAGATCCCAGGTCTGGCAGGCCTGCGGTCTTACCTGCTGCAAAGCGCGGCTTCGCTGGCAGCCCTGGCCTTGATCGTAGGGATCATCCATTTGCTGACCGTCCACCTGGACAAATTGATCGCCGGGGAGGAAAGGGCGGTGTACAGCGGCGTGCTGGTGTTTGCGCTGCTGCTGACTTTCCTGCTGGCTTTTGCCTTCGGCCCGAACTTCTCTTACAGCTACGGCAGCGATGCAACGGACCGGATCGAACCGGCCAACTGGCTCTTCCAATATGTCCAGACCCCGATCGAAATCAGCCTGATGGCGCTGCTCTCCATCAGCCTGCTGTACGCAGCCGGGCGCCTGCTGAGGCGCAGGGTGAACACGTTTTCGGTTGTTTTCCTGATTTCCGTGGTGATCGCATTGCTTGGCAGCAGCCTGGTCGCCACCGGCGGCTTCGCAGGGTTGAGCGACGCGGTGGCCACGGTCAGCCAGTGGGTTGCCCGTGTTCCTGCGGTTGCCGGCGCCCGCGGGATCATTCTCGGGGTCGCCCTGGGCACGATCGCGACCGGCCTGCGGATCATCATGGGTTCCGATCGGCCGTATGGGGGATAGGGATGGCTGAACTGCAGTGCCCGGCCTGCGGGCAGCTCAATCCGGATCATCTCGAAACCTGCCAGCACTGCCAGGCGGATCTGTCCGCCCTGGTCTCCGGCCCCGGCGATATGCCGGATGAAAGCCCAATGGGGATGGAAGGCGACGATCTGGCCGATTGGCTGTTGTCGATGCGCGAGGAGGAGCCGGATGACGACGCCGGAGATGAACCGGATTACCCCGATGAGGGTGATCCGGGCTCACCGTCCGCGCCCGGCCCGTCTCCCTCGTCGGCCGGTATCCCGGATTGGCTGGCCGCGCTGAGCGACGAAGTCCCCCCGGCTGCTCCTGAACAGCCGGCGGACTCCCCGGAAGACGATCTGGCGGACCCTTCCCCGGCCGAGCAACCGTTGGCGGAAGACCCGCCTCACGAAACACAGGCGATCCCCCCGGTGGACTCCCCGGAAGGGCCTCCGGGCTGGCTGACCGACCTGGCCGAGGGCGAGGATTCGGTAGAGATTTCCGGCAGCAGCATGCAGGTCGGTGATCTGCCGGATTGGGTCGAAGGACTGGTCTCCAGCGCCGGGCAGCTGAAAGCACCCCCTCCGGCCGCGGAACCGGAAACGGAAAGCCCGCAGGCTGGCGCGGATTGGCTGGCCGATTTGAGAGGCGATGATGAGGGGGCGGATAGCCCGGACAGCGACCAGCCCAGCGGCGAGATCCCGGACTGGCTGGAGGGCATGGATGCCATCCACGAAGAGATAGAATCGACTTCCATGCCGGCAGGGGACCCGGATGAGGGGGACCCAACCGGTTTTGCCGCCGAGGATGAAGCTCTCGACCCTTCCGTCCCCCAGGTGCCGGATTGGATTTCCCAGCTGGCAAACCAGGACCCCGATCCGAGGGAAAGCCTGGAAACAACCGACGAGAACGGCGAGGAAGCCCCAGACTGGTTGGAAAAACTGGACAGCATGGCGGAATCACCGGCCTCCGAGCCGGAACCGGATGCCCCCGCCGAAGAGACGGCGGATCCGGCCGGAGAGGGTCCCACCGCTCCCGAGCCGGATGGGCTTGCCCAGCCCGGTTTCGGTGAAGGGATCCCTGACTGGCTCGATGAATTGCAGAGCCAGACCCCGCCAATTTTCGGGGAGATCCAGCCAGGAGGGGACCGGCCGGGAGAAGCTCTGCCAGATTGGCTGCAGGCGTCTTCGGAAGAAGCCGAACTTGCCGGCGAAGACCTCTCTTTCGAGGAAGAATCCGCCGACCCCGAACCTTCCGAGCCGGCCGGAGCCGGGGAGGCGCAAGAGGACATGCCCGATTGGCTCTCCGGGATGACCCTGGACGCGGAGGCTGGAGAGTTCGAGGGTGAATCGGACGAAGAGGAAGCGATCCCCGATTGGTTGGCCGGCTTTGAGCAGCCCGAGGTTGAAGAAAGCGCGGAGGAGCCGGACGACGAAGCGCTGCCGGATTGGCTGACCACGATGGTGCCTGCCGAGGACCAGCCGGCCGGGACCGCGGAGCAGCCCCCTGCCTCCATGGCGGAGCCCGGTGACTTTTCGCCGGCCGCCGAGGCTGCCGGTGCACCACAGGTGGATGAACCGGGAGACGCGCAGGAAGAGGCCGACGGTATTCCCGATTGGCTCTCCAATCTGCAGGAGCAGGTCCCCAGCCTCGAGCAGCAGGAGGCGGGGGAGGTCCAGGATTGGGACGTGGACCTGCCGGAGGGGGAGCAGCAGGCCGAAGTGGACGATCCCGAATGGCTGCCGGCCGGGGAACCTGATGAAAAGCGCGATCCGCTGCCCGCCTTTTCCCAGGGCCCGGATGAGATCGCCCCGGGTGATGTTCCCGACTGGCTGGAGGCCATGCGCCCGGAGGATGATGCGCCCGCCCCGGTCGCACCGGAAGTCTCGGATGCGCCCGAGCAATACGGGCCGCTGGCCGGGATGCGAGGCCTGTTGTCCGCTGAACCCGGCATCGGGCAGGCCGGCAAGCCCGAGGCGTACTCCGTCAAGCTGCGCATTTCGGACGCCCAACAGGGCAGCATGGAAGCGCTGCGCTCGATGGTGGAAGCGGAGACCGAGCCTCAGCCCGCCGGCCGGAAGAGCCTGTTTTCCGAGCAGGGAATTCTGCGCTGGATCATCGTCACGTTGTTGTTTTTGGTCGTCATCTTCCCATTTTTCCTCGATCTCCCGATCAGCGGCCTGCCTCCGATGGCCCGGCCGATGGGGAACCTGGGCCGCCTGATCAACGACCTGCCCGCCGGGGCCCCTGCCCTGGTCATCGTGGACTTCGAGCCTGGCATGTCGGGGGAATTGAACGCCGCGGCGGGCGCAGTCATCGATCACCTGATGCTCCGGGAAACCCCGCTGGCCCTGGTCTCTTCGTCTCCGCTGGGCCCTGCACTGGGGGAACGCCTGGTCAGCCGGGAGCTTGCCCAGCACGGATATGCCTATGGCCAGGATTACGTCAATTTGGGGTACATCCCCGGCGGCGCCACCGGCCTGCAGAATTTTGCCAATTTTCCGCGCGCCTCCCTGCCCCTGGGCTATGACGGCCTGCCGTTCTGGGGCCTGCTGAATATCGAGGCCGCTAATCCCTGGAACCAGGCGCCGTTGCAAAATGTGGGCGCGCTGTCTGATTTTGGCCTGACCCTGCTGGTCACCGACAACCCGGACACCACCCGCAATTGGATCGAACAGGTCCATCCGAAATTGAAACCCGGCACGTTTGTGGTCATCGCCAGCGCACAGGCGGAGCCGCTGATCCTGCCGTATTACAACTCAGGAGAAGGGCAGGTGGCCGTGTTGGTCACCGGGGTGGCTGGTGGCGCATCCTACGAAGCCTTCCTGACCCGCGAAGGGCCCGGCCGGGCTTACTGGGATTCTTTAGGCCTTGGAGCGCTGGCGGCGATCGTCCTGCTGTTTGGCGCCGGGTCCTTCAACCTGTTCCTGTACTACCGACAGCTGGAGTCGGAACGGAAGGGGCGGCGCTGATGGTGTTTCAAACGGATGCCGATCTGCTCGGGACCCTGGTCGGGCTGGTTCTGACCCTGTTCGTGTTCAGCTACCTGCTCGGAGACAACGCAGTGTTCCGCTTCACCATCCACCTGTTTGTCGGGGTTTCCGCCGGGCTGGCCGCGGCGGTCGCCTTACGCAACGTGGTCGTTCCGCACCTGCTGTTGCCGGTAATGGACTTCTCCGAGCCGCTCGAATGGCTTTGGTCGTTCCTGCCGTTTTTACTGGGCTTGCTGCTGCTCGCAAAGCTTTCCCCCCGCTTGAGCCGGCTGGGCAATGTGTCCACTGCGTTTATCGTTGGTGTTGGGGCCGCGGCTGCGGTTGGTGGGGCGGTGTTGGGCACGCTCTTTCCCCAGGTCGCTGCAGCCACCAGCCTGCTGGACTTGAACGCCTATCTGGCAGATCCCTTCCTGTCGACTGGTTTCGGCGCGTTTTTCAACCGGGTGATCGCCGTGCTCGGCACGGTCGCCGCCCTGGTTTATTTCCATTTCGGGGCTCGGCCCCGCCCCGGCGGCTACGAGCGGAACAGGCTGATCGAGATCGGCGCCCAGATCGGCCAGGTCTTCATCGCGGTGACTTTCGGTGTGCTGTTTTCGGGGGTTTTCATGGCCGCCCTGGCTGCCCTGGTCAACCGCGTCCATTTTTTCAGCCAGGTGATCGAGACCGTCGGGCAGGGTTTTTGACATGGCGACTTCTATCGTTGATGCCGATACGCTGCTGGCCATCGACCTGGGGACCGTCACCACCCGGGCGTTCTTCTTCGATACCGTCGCCGGCGCTTACCGCTTTGTGGCGATGGGCAGTTCGCCGTCCACTTTTGGGCCGCCGATCAACAACGGCAGCGAAGGGGTGCGCCGGGCGATTGACCGCCTGCAGCAGGTTGCCGGCCGCCAGCTGGTCAGCCTGGAAGAGGATTTGATCACCCCTTCCAACAGCGAAGGCGCCGGGGTGGACACGGTGGTTGCTACGGTATCGGCGGTTCCACCGCTCAAAGTCCTGACACTTGGGCTGATGGAGGACGTCTCGCTGGAGAGCGCCAACAACCTGGCCTCCACGATCTACTCCCGCATCGTCGACAGCATCAGCATGAACGATAAGCGCAGCCTGGCCACCAAGATCGATGAAATCCTGCACCAGCGGCCGGACCTGGTGATCGTGGCCGGGGGGACCGAAAACGGCGCCTCGAAGTCCGTCATCAAGCTGCTCGACCCGGTCGGCCTGGCGGCGTTCCTGATGCCGCAGTCCCAGCGGCCGACCGTCCTTTTCGCCGGCAACCCATCGGTGGCGCGCGAAGTGCGGGACACGCTGAAAGATTTCACCACTGTGCACCTGGCCCCCAACCTGCGGCCCACCCTTGAGAGCGAACAACTCGGACCGGCCCAGGGAGAGCTGCGCGCCATTTTCCGCCGGGTGTTCTCTTTGCAGGATGAGGGCGTCCAGGAGCTGGACGCCTGGTCCGCCGGGCGGCTGCTGCCGAACGCAACCGGTTTTGGGCGCATGATCCGGTTTATCAGCCAGCACGAGCCTTCGAAAGGCGTCCTGGGCGTGGACCTGGGGGCTTCCTCCATCGTGGTCGCCGCGGCCGTGAGGGGCGACCTGCGCCAACGAATTTACAGCGGCCTGGGTATCGGTGAATCCCTGGAATCGCTGCTGCGCTACACGAACCTGACCAACATAGCCGGCTGGCTTGCCACCAACACGTCTGAAGCCGATATCCGCGATTACGTGCTGCACAAGACCCTTTACCCAAACAGTGTGCCGGAGACCGAAGAGGAAGCGGCCATCGAGCTGGCCCTGGCCCGCGAACTGCTGCGCACCGCCATGCGGGATGCGCGGCGGTATTTTCCGCCGGACGTTCCCGAGATCGTGACCGGCCAGCTGCCGAACTTCGAACCGATCGTGATCTCCGGCAGCACCCTGACCAACACCGCCCGCCACGGGCACAGCCTGCTGGCCGTTTTGGACGCCCTCGAACCGGTTGGGGTCAGCGTGCTGCTATCCGACGAGAACGGCCTGATGGCCTCCCTCGGCGCGGCCGCTGAGGTTAACCCGGTGCTGCCCGTCCAGGTGCTTGACTCGGGGGTGTTGAAGAGCTGGGGCACGCTGATCGCCCCGGTCGGAAACGCCAGGTTCGGCACGCCGATCCTGCGGGTGCGCGTGGCTCTGCCCTCGGGCGAAGAAAAGCGCCTGGACATTAAGGAAGGGATGCTGACCACGATTCCGCTGGAATCCGGGCAAAAGGCCAGGGTCCACTTGCAGCCGCTGCGCGGATACCACGTCGGGCTGGGCGGGATGGGCCGCGGCGGCAGCATCAACGTGGTTGGCGGCGAGATGGGGATCGTGATCGATGCCCGCGGCCGACCGCTGCGCTTCTCTCCAGACGCCTCCCGGCGCAAAGACCTGATCAAAAAATGGCTGTGGATCCTCTCCCATTGAGAATCCACCTAATGAAGGACCTGCCGATACCGACATGCTAGCTCCGGTCACACACATCCAGCCACTGACACTCATCCGGCGGACCCGGCTGCTGCCTACCCAGGGCCGCGTCCTGGTGCGCCAGGGCCAGCGCTTGCGGGCTACAGACGTGGTGGCGTCGGCGAGTTTGAAGCCGAAGCACCTGATCCTGAACGTGGCCAGCGGGCTCGGCGTGGCGCGCAGCCAGGCAGAGAGATATATTGAGCGTGAAATCGATGAGGAGCTGGCGGAAGGGGATGTAATCGCCAAAAAACCGGGCCTGATCAGCCGGGTGATGCGGGCGCCAGTCGCCGGCAGGATCGTGCTGATCACCGCCGGCCTGGTGATGCTGGAGGAGCAGTCCGAGCTGTATGAACTGCGGGCGGGCTTCCCCGGCGAAGTGACCGAGCTGGTCCATAATCTCGGAGTGATCATCGAGGCCAGCGGGGCGCTTGTGCAGTGCGTCTGGGGGAACGGCAAGATCGACTACGGGCTTTTGAACGTGATCGCCGGCGAGCCGGACGACGTCCTGCTCCCTGACCAGCTGGACGTCAGCATGCGCGGCGCCATCTTGCTGTCCGGTCACTGCGGTTCGGCCGAGGTGATCCGCAATGCCGCCGAACAGCGCATCCGGGGGATGATCTTCGGGAGCATCCTGGCCGACCTGGTACCGCTCGTGCGAAAGGCGCCTTTCCCTGTCCTGCTGACGGAGGGTTTTGGCGAGCACCCGATGAACGAAAAAGCGTTCCGGCTGCTTTCGACCAACAACAAGCGCGATATCTCTCTCAACGCAGAGCCCTTCAATCGCCAGACTGGGGCCCGGCCGGAGCTCCTGATCCCGCTTCCCGGCGCCGAAGAGACCCAACCGCTGCCGGGGATCGCCATGCTTGCCCCGGGGACCACGGTTCGCATCACGCGCTCGCCTCACCGCGGCGTCCTGGGTGTGGTCGAGTCAATTCTTCCCGGCCGGCCCCGGCTGAACGGCATGCAGCGCCTGCCGGCTGCCAACGTGTCTCTGCCGGATGGAAATACGGCGCGCGTACCGCTTGCGAACCTTGAGATTTTAAGCTAATCTGATGATAGTATTGGCGTCTGTGGGCGATGCCTTCGCCCTGGGCCGCGCACGCCCCGAACAGGCCTTGTGCCGGACAACCTGAGACCTGCCAATCCGCCTCTCATGCCCTGGAGGCCATAAGGAGCGTGGTATGTTTGAAGACCTGGAAGACGATGAATTTCTGGACGACGAGTTTCTCGACGATGAAAGTCCGCCCGAGGAGTCGAGCAATCGCAACTTCCTGATCATTGCCGGGGTGTTGGGCGGCATCACCATTGTTGCCCTGCTGTGCCTGGGTGGGCTGTTGTTCTTTCGCTCTCAGCAGGAGGGCCGCGTGGCCCAGCAAGCCACGCAGGCGGCGGTTATCGCCCAGCAAACGCAGGACCAGGAAAGCGTCCAGCAAACCGTCATCGCGGAATCCTGGACAGACACGCCCACCGCAGCTCCTTCCCCGACGGACACCCCTGAGCCCACGGCGGTCGTGGTGCTGCCCTCCGCGACCCCGGAGGAAGATCCGACCGATAACCCGGCGACAGCCACAATTGCCGCCCTGCTGACCGCCGCGGCCGGCCAGCCCACCGTGGACCCCGGCGTGACGATCACCGCCCTGGCCACGGCCACCGGCCTGCCGGATACCGGCTTATTTGACGACCTGGGTGTCACGGGCCTGATCCTCCTGGCGTTTTTTGCCGTCGTGGTGATTTTCCTCGCACGCCGCCTGCGGGCCGCCCGCAACTGATCGTCCCAATCTGACCCTCGCCTTTCCGGGCGAGGTCCGGCGCACGAACTCAGCGCTGAAGGCCTCGCCCTTTTTTGATCCCCGAATCTTTTCAACTTGACTGGGCACTGCACCCCGCACGTTGCACGTTGCACCCCGCACGTTGCACGCTGCACGTTGCACCCCGCACATTGCACCCCGCACGTTGCACTTATTGTATACTTCCCCCATGCCCATGTCCTACAGCATGCGAGACGCCCAGTCGGTTGCCAGGCGCGCCGCGAGCGATGTCGAGGCCTTCCTC
>JBFKII010000094.1:0-12510 GCA_041632295.1 Anaerolineales bacterium
GATCGTACCGATAATGCCGCCATCCGGACTGACCAGCATGCGTGCGCCGTTGTGGCGTGGGGTGGAGCCGCGCAGGTGGACGATGGTCGCCAGGGCGTGCTTTTCGCCGCGCGCCTGGGCCGCCTGGGCCGCCCGGGCGACATCGTTGAACTCGATCACGGGTGACTTCCAGATGCGCCGCGCCGGTCCCGGGCCCGCCCGGAGCCGGGGAGTGGTTGGCAGGATTCGGCGGTTGCGATGGCAAACCGGGTTGAACGCTTGGCATACTGCATCTGGTAATTGTAAGGCAGGCGCAGAAGGAAATCCAGGCGAGATTGGCGCCCGGAGGGTGTGGCGGGCTGCGCTGGCACCCGGATTTCTGATAAAATCGCGGTCCAGATGGCTATTATTGAAGATTTTGGGGCGGCGATCGAAAGCGCGCTCCTGATACGGCGCACCGAGCAGCGCCTGCTGGATTTATTCAACCAGGGCAAGCTTTTCGGCACATTGCACACCTCGATCGGCCAGGAGTTTGCGGCCGTGGCATTGGGCCGTGCGCTGCGGGAGGGGGATGCGGTGTTCTCCAACCACCGCTGCCACGGGCATTTTCTGGCCTGCGCAGGCGACCTGCGCGGGCTGGTGGCCGAGATCATGGGGCGGGCGACCGGGGTGTGCGGCGGGCGCGGCGGCAGCCAGCACCTGCACAGCGGGCGCTTTTTCTCCAACGGTTTGCTGGGCGGCACCGCCCCCATCGCGGCGGGATATGCGTATAGCCAATTACTGGCGGGTGAAGGGTCCATCACCACCCTGTTCCTGGGAGACGGCGCATTCGGGGAGGGGGTGGTCTATGAAGCCATGAACCTGGCCGCCAAATGGTCTTTGCCGCTGCTGTTCGTGTGCGAGGACAACCATTACGCCCAGTCCACGCCTCAATCCCAGACCCTGGCCGGCACGCTGCCGGGAAGGGCGGCGGCTTTCGGGATCCCGGTCTACGAAAGCACAACGGAAGATTGGCAGGCGCTGCTGCCCGCCATGGAGCGCAGCGTCGCCCAGGTGCGGTCCGGCAGCGGGCCGGTTTTCCATTACGTCGATACCTGCCGCCTGATGGCCCACTCCAAGGGCGATGACGACCGCCCCGAGGAAGAGATCGCCGCCAACTGGGCGCGGGACCCGCTGGCGCGCATGCTGGCGGAATTTGAAGGCGATCCTCGCCTGAAGGCCATGCTCGCACGTGTCGACGCCTGCATCGATGAGGCCGTAAATGAAGCAGAACAGGCTCCATTCGCCGAGTTGCCCACCCAGATCCCGGAGCGAAGCGGATCGGTCTCGTGGAGGACGCCCGCTTTCCAGGACCAGCGGGTGTTTAAGGCGATCCGCGCCGGGCTGCAGCAGGCCATGGCTGCCGATGCCCGCCTCCACCTGATCGGCGAGGACATCGAGGCCCCCTACGGCGGGGCTTTCAAGTGCACCGGCGATCTGAGCCTGGAATTTCCCGGGCGGGTGCGCAACACCCCGATCAGCGAAGCGGCGATCGTCGGGCTGGGCACCGGCATGGCCCTGGCCAGCCTGCGACCGGTGGTGGAGATCATGTTCGGCGATTTCCTCGGCCTGGCATTTGACCAGTGGCTCAATCACGCTGCCAAGTTCCCCTGGATGTTCAACAACACGGTGGAGGTGCCGCTGGTCGTCCGCACCCCGATGGGCGGGCGGCGCGGCTACGGCGCCACCCACAGCCAGAGCATCGAAAAGCACTTCCTCGGCATTCCCGGGACTCGGGTGCTCAGCCTGCACCAGCACATGGACCCGGCCGCGCTCTACGCCCGGCTGCTGGCGGAAAACGACCGCCCCACCCTGGTGCTTGAAAACAAGACCCTCTACACCCAGATTGCCACGGCCGCGGCCCCGGCGGGATTTTCTCTCACCGAGACCCGCAACGCCTATCCGACCGCCAGGTTGTCGCCCGATCGCCCGGCCGATATCACCATGGTCGCGCTGGGGGGCATTTCCCTGGAGGCGGAAAAAGCGGCGGTGAAGCTGCATGAGGAGGAGATTTACGTAGAGCTCCTGCTGCCCTCCTGCCTATACCCCCTGGACCTGGCCCCCATCCTGGAAAGTCTGCAGCGCACCAGCCGCTTGTTGGTCGTTGAGGAAGGACAGGGGTTCGTCTCGTTGGGTGCGGAGATCCTGGCCCTGGTGCTGGAAGGTTTCAGGGGACGGGTGGCAGCCCGCCGGCTGGCGGCAGCGCCGCACCCGATCCCCTCTGCCAGGCCGCTTGAACAGGGCAGCCTGCCCCAGGTGGAAGATATCATCGAGGCTCTGGTCGATTTATTCGCCCTGGAAAGCGGGGATGCCTGACCTCTTGCGCAGGGTCTGCCATGCAGAAGGCTGGATCGCCTGCCTGGTTGTCGCCGGGGCGATCGCCCTGCCGGCCCTGCTGCTGCCGGCTTTGGTGGTTTTGCTGGTTTACTGGCCGCTGCGCCGCCTGGGCTGCGGCCGCTGGACGCACCGCACACCAGCGGACCCGGGCGTCCTCGTGCTGGCTGCCCTGGGGATCTTGAGTCTGTGGGTCTCGCCGCTGCCTGAAAAAACGCTGCCGCAGGTCTACCGCCTGCTGGTGGGGATCGGTTTTTATTACGCCCTGGCGAACGGCATCCGCCGCCGTTGGGACCTGAAAGCGGTGGTCCCGGTTCTCCTGCTGGTCGCATTAGGGTTATCCGCTTTTGCGCTGATCAGCGTCGACTGGACCCAGACCAAGCTGCCGTTCCTTCCGGCCGGGCTCTACAGCCGTTTCCAGTTGCTCGTGGCAGACAGCGTGCATCCGAATGTGCTGGCCGGCAGCCTGGTCGTCCTGGTTGGCGGCCTGGCTGCGCTGCCCCTGTGGGGCTGGCGGCGCATGCCTGCCGGCCTGGTTGCGCTGGCCCTGATCCTCCTGGCCGGCATACTGGGGATCCTGCTTCTGAGCCAATCGCGCGGCGCCCTGGTCGCACTGGGGGTGGCCCTGCTGCTCCTTGCCGCACTGCGCTGGCGTTGGGGCTGGGTGCTGTCCGTGCTGGTAATTGTAGGGTTCCTGGCCATGATCGGGCGGGTGGGGTCTCAGCCTGTGCTTGAGTCGGTTTTGGCGGGCACATCGCTGGAGGGCATTCAAGGGCGTGCGGAGATCTGGACCAGGGCGGTGTACATGATCCAGGATTTTCCCTTCACCGGCGTGGGGCTCGGGCTGTACGGGGAGGCGGCCGACCTGCTTTACCCATTTTTTGGCGAAGAGCCGGGGCGCATCCCCCATGCCCACAACCTTTTTCTTCAAGTCGCCGTCGACCTGGGTCTGCCCGGCCTGATTGCCTGGCTGTCGGTATACCTGTTGGTTTTTGCCGCCGGATGGCGGCTATACCGCACGGGCGGCGAGGAAAATGACGCCCTTTTTGCCGGTCTGGGTGCGGGGGTGCTGGCTTTTCAGGCCGCGCTGACCGTTCACGGCCTTTTTGACGCCGTCACCTGGGGCATGGTCCGGCCTGCGCCGCTGGTCTGGGGCGTCTGGGGGGTGGCGATGGCCGCCTGGCGGCTCTCGCAGCGATCCCGGGCATGAGCGCTTCCGCGAAAAAAAATTCGCCGATTGCCCTGCGCCTGGCCCTGGGCCTGGGGATCGGCGGCCTGGCCCTCTGGCTGGCTCTGCGCGAGGTGGATCCTGCCGGACTGTCCGGGATCTGGCAGCGGGTGGACCCGGCTGCATCGGCGGCAGCGCTGGCTGCGGCCGCCCTCTCCAACCTGGGTAAAGCCGCGCGCTGGCGGGCCTTGTTAGCAGCCGGCGGGCCCGACCCCGGTTTTTCCCACACGCTGCGCCTGTTTTTCGCCGGCCAATTCGCCAACTTGTTTGTGCCCGGGCGTCTGGGGGATTTCGGAAGGGCCTTCGGGGCGGGCGGGCGCGGGCCGGGAGCGGTGTACGCCCTCGGGACGGTGGCGATAGAGAAAGCCCTCGATGTGCTCTTGTTCGCCTTGCTGGCTGCCGTTCTGCTGCTGACCGCACCGCTGCCGGAGTGGCTGGGCCGCCCGGTATTCATACTGCTGGCGGTCGCCGCGCTGGTCGGGCTGGGGCTGTGGTGGTTTTCCAGCAATTTGCAGTCCTTGGGTGCGTTCCTGAAGCGTGTGATGGGGTGGTTGCCCGTGCGGATCCGGCAGCGTCTGGCGCCGCAACTGCAGGCCGCGCTGGGCAGCCTGGAGGTGTTCCGCCGCCAGGGCGCGGTGCGCCGGCTGCTTTTCTGGACGGCCTGGATCTGGGGCCTGGCGCTGGCCGTCAACCATCTCGGGCTGCTGGCCTTCGGGCTGTCCCTGCCGCTGACCGCCTCGCTGCTCCTGCTGCTGGCGCTGCAGATCGGGTTCTCTGCCGTGGTGGTGCCGGCGGCGCTGGGGGTATTTGAATTTTTGTGCGTGCTTTCGCTGGCCGTATTCGGCGTCGGGCGCACCGACAGCTTCGGCGCAGGCGTCCTGCTGCATGCCATCGTGCTGGCCCCGGTCCTGGCCGGTGGGGTGCTCGCCCTGCTGACCCTGGGCGCCGGCGGCAGCCCGAAGAAGGCGTAGGCGATGGACTTGGCATTCCCCTCTGTCGATATCCTGGGGGTGCCGGTTGCCTGCCTGGACCGGCAAGGGCTGCTGGATGCCGCCGCCTCCCGGCTGGAGGCGCAGGAGAGCCCGCCACCTTTCCGGATCGCCTATGCCAACAGCCACTGCCTTAACCTGGCCCAACGGGATGCCGGTTTCCGGGCCGCTCTCGGGCGCTTCGACCTGGTTTACGCCGATGGCTTCGGCCCGGTGCTCGCCGGTCGCATCCTGGGGGGCTGCCGCCTGGAGAAATTGACCGGCGCCGACTGGGTGGACGCCCTGTTTCACCGCCTGGCGCAGCGCGGGGCGCGAATTTTTATTCTGGCGGGCAGGCCCGGCATCGCATCCAGGGCGGCGGACCATTACCTGCAGAAATATCCGGGCCTGGCGCTGGCCGGCACGGCGGACGGTTTTTTTGAAAACATGACCGAATCGGAGGTGCTGGCGCAGATCCGCGCTGCCCAGCCGGACGTGCTTTTTGTCGGAATGGGATCGCCGAGACAGGAGGCCTGGATCGACAGGCAAAGCCAGGCACTTCCGGTTAAAATTTGTTGGGCGGTCGGCGCCCTGTTCGATTACGCAGCCGGCCAGGAACGCCGCGCCCCGGGCTGGATGCTGGCGCTGCAGCTGGAGTGGCTGTGGCGCCTGTTGATGGACCCGCGCGGCAAGTGGCGCCGCTACCTGATCGGAACCCCCGTTTTCCTCATCCGGGTGCTGGCGGCCAGATTGAGAATTTCCGACCGGCAGGCCCTCTCCTGACCCGCAGCGGCCCGGTTGAAGGTGTTTTTATGGCGAATGTTTTGTTTATCTGCACGGCGAATATCTGCCGCTCCCCGATGGCGATGGCCATTTTCAGGCACAAACTGAACGAATCGGAATATAAAGACTGGAAAGTGGCATCCGCCGGTACCTGGGCCCGCCCGGGCCACCCTGCTCCTGAATTCGGCCGCCGCCTGATGAGCAGCATCGGCATGGACATCTCCCGGCACCGTTCGCGCGTGGTCACGGCGGAGCTGCTGGATGGCGCCGACCTGATCCTGACGATGGAACAGGGACACAAAGAGGCGCTGCGGGCGGAATTCCCAGGCGCCGCCCGGCGCGTGTTTTTGCTGACCGAAATGGTCGGGTATGAGCAGAGCATCCAGGATCCTTATGGGGCCAGCTTCGAGGAGTGGCGCGAAACTGCCAAAGAGATCGGCATGTACATTGAACAGGGGTTTGACCGCATCGTCGAACTGGCGGAAGAAGGGGCCCGGGAGCGAAACCGGCCTGGATGAAGATCCGATGCTGATGAAATGGCTGCAGGCGCGTGAGTACCAGGTGCTGGCGGCCATCCTGCTGGTCGCCGCGCTGCACGGCCTGTTTTACATCATGCTGGTGCCGCCCTGGCAGCACTATGACGAGCCGACCCATTTTGAATACGTCTGGATGGTCGCCAACAAGGGGGAGCTGCCGACCCCGGGCGAATATGACTGGGATTTCCGGGCCGATCTCGTGCGCTCCATGCTGGCCCACAAATTCTATTGGAACCTGCCGAAGCCGGACCCGGACGACCTGTCCGTCGTTCCGGCCGGGCTGACCCTGCCCCAGCTGGACGACCCGCCGCTTTATTATCTGCTCGCTTCCCTGCCGCTGCAGATGCTGCAGGATGCCCCCCTGGACAGCCAGCTGGTCGCGGCGCGCCAGATCTCCCTGCTCCTTCTTCTCGTTTCCCTGATCGCTGCCTGGGGGACGGTGCGGGAGATCACCGCGCCCGATTCCCTCTGGCGCTTCCTGATCCCGCTGACGATGGCTTTGCTGCCGGGTTTCGTGGACTTGATGACGGCTGTCAACAACGATGTCGGCGCGGTGGCCGTATTTTCACTTTTCCTATGGGGCTGCGCCCGCCTGTTCCAGAGGGGCCCATCGGTTCTGAACGTGGCCTGGGTGCTGCTGGCGGCGGTGGCGTCGTTTTACACCAAAAGCACCGCTTTTGTGGCCCTGCCGTTTGCCGGCGTTGCGATGGTGCTCGGCTTCCTGCGAGGTCCGCTGCGCCCGCTGGCCTGGGGGCTGATCCTGGGCGGCGGCGCTCTGGGCGTGCTGGCATTGATGTATTGGCAGGAACCGGCAAACTGGTACCGCGCTTCTATGCAGGCTGCACCGGTTCGGGCCGCCCATCCGGCTGCACCGGTCGGCCAGCACGTGCTGCGCCTGAACACGGCAGCTCCCGATTCTCCGGTCTGGCTGCCTTCCCTGGCCCAGGCGCTGCCCTCCGATTGGGCCGCTTCCCTGGGGAACCGCACCCTGACCTTCGGCTTCTGGATTTGGGCCCAGCCCAACACCCTGCAGGGGGAGTCCTTCCAGATCCGCTCTCCGGAAGTCAACATTGACAAAGAAACTTCCTTCCGCCAGGTGACCATCAGCGGGCAGCCCCAGTTTTTTGCTTTCTCGGTGACCACGGGCGAGGCCCCCTCCCGGATCTGGGTCTCGATCGACCCGCGCCTGCAAAACCAGCCCCAGGCGCCTTTGATTTTCATCGACGGCCTGGTCCTGGTGGAGGGGGAGTTCCCTGAGGTGCAGGCGCCCCAGTTTGACGATCCCGAGGGGACGGAAGGGACCTGGGGCGGGGTGCCATTTCGCAACCTGCTGCGCAACCCCTCGGCTGAGCGCACCTGGCCGGCGTTTCGCGTGGCGGTGGACAACTTCATCGCCCGCCGTCTGCCGAACAATGTGCGCCCGAGCATGCTGCTGTATTCGCTTTTCGATCTCGAATCTTCCGGAGGCTATTACGCCTTCACGGCGGGCAACCTGCTGGATACCTTCTGGGGGAAGTTTGGCTGGAACCACGTCTCCCTGCCGCGCCCCCAGGTGGCCTACCCCTTGCTGGGGCTGCTGAGCCTGGTGGGTTTCCTCGGCGCGGTGTTCTATCCCTACGGTCGGAACCGCAATCTGCCGGTGGACGCGCTGCTGTTCTTCGCCCTGGTGCTGGCCGCCGTCTGGGGAGCGGCGCTGGCGCGCGGGGTGATCTTCCTTTTTGTCGAAAACCCCTTCATTCCTGCGGCGCGCTACGCCTACCCGGCTATCATCCCCACCCTGCTGTTGATCGTCGCCGGCTGGTTTGGGCTGGCCGGCTACCTGTCAAATTGGACCCGTATTCCGGCTTATTTCTGGTATATTGTTTACCTGTTGGCATTCATCATTTTTGACGCAGTTTCATTGTGGGGGATCGTACGCTTTTATCAGTCCATCCCTGGATAAGGAGTGATTTTTCTGCATGCGCAATGTTAGCAATTTTATTTTCCTGGCTGCCTTGATGCTGCTATTGGCTACTGGCTGCAACCGCGCGCCGACCGCCGTGGCGGATGAAACCCAGTCAACTTCCCCGACCGCGACGGAGGCCCTCGATCAGGCCGCCGAAACCCCCACCGACCCGGCCACTGAGGTCCCGGAGGCCACAGCACTGCCGGTCGCCAGCCCGCTGCCGACCTTCACGCCGCTCCCCACTGCCGTCCCCGCACCGTTCCAGGGGCAGAGCGTGATGGGCGTGGAGCTCTGGGGGCAGAACATCGTTTCGCAGATCCCACCGGCAGCCAGCGGCGGAGCCTTTTGGGTGCGCTGGAACGGCATCCTGTGGTCCGACGTCGAGCCGAATGAAGGCGACCGCATCTGGGAAGCGCTGGGGGCATACGAGCAGCAGTTCCAGGACCTGGCGGCGAACGATCTCAAGCTGATCGCCATCGTGCGCAGCACCCCGCGCTGGGCGCAGGCCGTCCCGGGCAAGTTCTGCGGACCGGTGGCGGAGGCCAAGCTGGCGGCATTCGGCGAATTTATGTTCGACCTGGTCTCGCGCTACAGCCGAGAACCGTATCACATCAAATACTGGGAGCTGGGGAACGAGCCGGATGTGGACCCCTCGCTGGTGCCCCCCAACAGTCCGTTCGGCTGCATGGGGGACAAGAACGATCCCTTTTATGGGGGCGGTGCTTACGCCCGCCTGCTGAACGCCGTGTACCCGCGCATCAAGGCCGCCGACCCTGAAGCCCAACTGCTGGTGGGCGGCCTGCTGATGGACTGCGACCCGGTGGATCCCCCCGAGACTGCGCCCGGTTCCGGGGTGCCCAAGTACTGCGATCCTTCCAGGTTCATCGAGGGCATCCTGGCCAACGGAGGCGGCGATTCCTTCGATGGGATCAGCTTCCATGCCTACGATTTTTATAATTTCCAAAACGGGTTCTTTGCCAACGACAACTGGCACAGCGGTTTTGGCAGCGAGGTGGGCCTGTTCCCGGTGCTGGTCGCCAAGTCCCGCTACCTGAAAAACATTCTGGCGCAGTACGGCTATTTCAACAAGTCCCTGTTCAACACCGAGACCGCCCTGCTGTGCGGCTCCACCGGTCAGGAGCCGTTCTGCCAGGGGGCTGGTTTCAACCAGATGAAGGCCGACTACGTCCCGATAACCTATTCCGCCGCCCTGGCGGAGGGGCTGCAGGGCAACATCTGGTTCTACCTGCAGGGCGGCTGGCGACGATCCGGCCTGATTCAGAACAACGGCAGCCCGTTGAGCGCTTATGGCGCCTTCCAGTTCGCCTCGCAAATGCTGGATGGAAAGGTCTTCTGGGGGCAGGTGACCGGCGCGGATGGCGTGGCCGGATACATGTTCCGCCAGGGAGACCAGGAGACCTGGGTGTTGTGGTCGTCGGACGGCAACGCCCGTCTGATGGAGGTGGACCGGATGCCCACCGCGGTGTTCAGCGCGCTGGGTGTGCCGCAAAACCCCACACAGACCCTGGAGATCACCATTTCGCCGATTTACGTGGCGTGGGCGCCGTAGGTCCGAGGCACAAACGATGAATCACCGTTCCGTCCCCCCCCGGCTCCGCAGTCTGTTCACCCAGGCGGGCCCGCCCCTCCTGGCGGTCTTCATATCGTTCCTGGCTGTGTGGCACGCGCAGCGCCCGGTTACCACGGCTGTAGCCGCTTCCGGGCCGTCCCCCACCGCGACCAGCACCCAGTCCCCGATCAGCACCCTGACCCCTTCGCCCACGGCCTCCCCGACCGCCTCGGCAACTGTCTTGGCCTCCAACACGCCCACCCCGACGGTGACCAACACACCGACCGAGACCCAGACCCCGACCATCACGCCGACGATTTACTATGAGTACGTGCCCCTGAACGCCCGCAAGACCTATCCGAGCAGCGTTTTCGGCGTCGAAATGTTCAACGTGGTGCCTGGCGGGTACCTGAACCTGGTGAAAAGCTCCAACACGTACTGGCTTCGCCTGAACGGCCTGCTGTGGTCGAGCGTCCAGCCGACGCAGGGCGGGGGGCTGCAATGGGGGAATGTCGCCAGCCTGGAAGCCCAGCTGCTCGAGGCTCGCAAAGCCAACCTGCAGACCATACTGGTGGTGCGCTCGACGCCCTCCTGGGCGCAGCTGGTCCCGGGATTCGCGTGCGGGCCAATGAAATCCCAGTATTTCGATGATTTCGGCAGCTTCATGGCGCAGGCGGTGGCGCGCTACAGCGGGCCGCCGTACTATGTCCGCCATTTCGAGATCTGGAACGAACCGGATGTCGATCCGAACATCATCGGCAGCCCGACCGAGCCGTACGGCTGCTGGGGGGACAACTCCGACCCATATTACGGCGGGCGCTATTACGGCCAGATGCTCAAAGTGGTCTACCCGATGATCAAGGCGGTTGCACCCAACGTCCAGGTGCTCAACGGGGGTGTCCTGATGCACTGCGACCCGCGCATCGATCCCGTGGGCTGCAAACCCTCCAAGTTCCTGGAGGGCATCCTGGTAGCGGGCGCTAAGAACTCCTTCGACATCGTTGGCTTTCACGGGTACGATTATTACAACCCGACTTTCGATACGTTCGGCAACCCCGGTTGGGCCAGCGGGAAATTTAACAACGAGCCCAACGGGGTGCTGCGACCGGTTTTTGTCAGCAAGCTGGGCTATATCAAGGGCCTGCTGGCCTCGTTTGGCATCCCCAACAAACCAATTTTCAACACGGAGGGCGCGCTGATCTGCGGCGGTGCACTCGACCCGCCAGGCGGGCCGGGCTGCGAGGCCAACGATACTTCGCCCTTCGAGCTGATGAAAGCTGCCTATGTGGCGCAGTTGTATGCGGCCGCGATCGGGGAAAAGCTGGTCGGAAACATTTATTTCAGCGTCTCGGGCTGGCGGAACTCTGGCCTGGCCTATCCGGGCGGCGTTCCCCGGCCGGCATATTTTGCCTACGAGTTCTCCCAGCAGATGCTTTGGGACTCCAGCCTGGTGCGTAAGGTGACGGAGTACAGTAAGGTCACCGGCTACGAGTTCAACCGCAGCGCGGGGAGCAGCCTGTGGGTGGTCTGGGCCACGGACGGCAGCACCAAGAACATCACCCTGCCGTTCACGCCAACCGCCATCTGGGATATCTCCGGCAATCCGGTGGGGGTCACAGGCACAAGCGTGACGCTGTCGGTGGCGCCGTATTACATCGAAAAGCCTTAGGGCAACGGCGCAGAGCAACGCCGCCAGGGGCAGGGTGTCTGTCCCGGTGCTACCCGCCGGGATCGGGATGCTTCCAAAACAGGGACAATACTCCCTCACTTTCCCTATCGCGCCAGGAGCCCGTGAAACCATGCAAGAATTCGATAGGGATGGCTGATTGATCACCGCGCCGGATGTATTGGAGCTGAACGCCCGAAGGCAATTGAATATTTATCGCTTTGTACGACACGTCGTTTTATGGACTTTGGGCGCCAGCGAACGCCCCATCAGCGGCGCCCAGACCAGAGCTACCTGATCCTCCTGCAAATATTTTGCCCCCTCGGACTCGATCGTTTGCGCGCCCCGATCCGGGTGTCCGCTGGATGAGTATGTTAGGCGCAGCGATCCAGACCCCTGACCGGGAAGTAAGTGATGGGAAGAGACTCTCGGTAAATATCCTGCCGTTGAGCGCGAACAAACTACGCCTAATTAGTGAGCTTTTGATCGAGCTCGTCCAGGGCAAGGGGCCAATTGTCCGCGTGAGCCTTCGCCGCTTTCTCGTCATCAAATCCCACTTGCGTCATTTGAAACAGCGTGCCTTGGTCTTGAGGAACGAGTTTAATTCTAATGACGGTTTCGGCTCCGAACGTGCCTCCCTTGCCGGTTAGCCAGGTCATTTCAATGAGGCGGTCTTGTTCTAATTCAAGAAACCTTCCGTAGTGGGCATGCCGCCCCCAGTCGTGTCGGTTGTAAAAAAAGAATGGTTTGTCGATTTCGGGAGTCATAATGACCTCCCCCGGCTGAGCAAACCAGAGATCAAATTTCTCTGTCCAAGCCCGATAGATTGCGGCGGCACTGGCTTTCATGTGTTTTTCAAAGGTTAGGCGACCTGGTCTTCCGGTTAGGATTGGGGTCAGTTCAGATTTCATTGCGCGCCTCTCATTTATTTATTGCCGGTTCTGCGGTGGTGGCCAGGGAGTGCAGCAGGTGCAAATATCCAATCACCTGATGGATAAGAAGAACATGCTGAATATCCGGGCTAAAATGATTCTATCGAAACTTAGCATAACCTGAATAATGGATAAGAAAAAATTTTTTCAATTCTGTCATTCTGACCGAGCCATGCCCTGAGCGGCGCAACTTCGTTGCGCCAGTCGAAGGGGCAGCGAGTGGAAGGATCTCGATCTGGCAGGGTGGAGACCCTTCGGCTTCCTTCGGCTGCCGCTCAGGACATGCCTTCCAGTCGGTCAGGGTGACAAGTTTGTAATTAAGGATTCTAAAACATTATTCACGTTAGTAAAACGATAAAGCTCAGTGGCCTGATGGCTTTCTCAAAGTCGCGAAACCTGGCGGAAAA
This sequence comes from Anaerolineales bacterium, assembly GCA_041632295.1. GTDB lineage: Bacteria > Chloroflexota > Anaerolineae > Anaerolineales > JABWBV01 > DATDOR01. Next base: position 12,388 of record JBFKII010000094.1, read on the forward strand.
CGCTGGTTGAGCATGCCCTGAGCCTGCCCTGAGGCTGTCGAAGGGCCTTTTGAAGGGCCCGTCGAAACCCAGTTTTCCGCCTTTCTCGGTTTCGATACGGCCGCTTCGCGGCCTACTCGACCA
>JBFKII010000095.1:0-12321 GCA_041632295.1 Anaerolineales bacterium
CCGCCAGAGCGCACCGGTGATCGTCGAAAACCAGCCTTCTTACCACAACCTGATCGGCCGCATCGAACACCAGGTCCTGATGGGCGCATCCTATACCGACTTCACGCAGATCCGCCCTGGCGCACTGCACCGCGCAAACGGCGGATTCCTGATCTTGCCCGTCCGCGACGTACTGCTCAATCCGTATGCCTGGGACGGCCTGAAACGTACGCTGCGGGAGTCCAAAATCCGCATCGTCGAACTCGGCAACCAGCTCGGCCTGATCAGCACCTCCACGCTGGAGCCGGAGCCCATCCCGCTGGAAATCACGGTCGTGTTGATCGGCACACCGCTGCTGTACCATCTTATGCGCGCGCACGAGGAGGATTTCCCCAAGCTTTTCAAGGTGCAGGCGGAGTTTGCTTCCCGCATGGACCGCACCCCCGAGACCGAGCACGAATATGCCCTGTTTGTGCGTTCGGTTGTCGAGGACGGCAGGCTGCCGCCCTTCGACCGCCAGGCCATCGCTGGGATCATCGAGCACGGTTCCCGCCTGGTGGCGGACCAGGGCAAACTTTCGACTCGCTTCGGTAAAATTGCGGACCTGGTGCGGGAGGCGGCCTATTGGGCCGGCAAGGGCGGCAGCGAGGTGGTGCGCGGGGCGGACGTGAGCCGGGCGATCGAGGAAGGCGTTTTTCGCAGCAACCTGGTCGAAGAGCGCATCCAGGAGCTGATCGAACAGGGCGTCCTGCTGATCGATGTATCCGGGCAGGTGGCAGGCCAGGTCAATGCCCTTTCGGTGCTTATGCTGGGGGATTACGCCTTCGGACGCCCCAGCCGGGTGACGGCGGTGGTTTCACCGGGCCATGGGGACGTCGTGGACGTGGAGAGCAAATCCGAACTGGGCGGTTCGATTCACACCAAGGGAGTGCTGATCCTGAGCGGCTTTTTGCTCGGGCGCTTCGGCCGCCGTAAGCCCCTGTCACTGGCGGCCAGCCTGACCTTTGAGCAGTCCTATGAGGGCGTGGAGGGGGACAGCGCATCCATGGCCGAACTGCTGGCCCTGCTTTCGGCCCTGGCGGAAATTCCGCTGCGGCAGGAGATAGCCGTGACCGGTTCGATCAACCAGCACGGCGCAATCCAGCCGATCGGGGGGGTCAACGAAAAAATTGAGGGTTTCTTCGCGGTTTGCGAACGGCTTGGCCTGACCGGCGCGCAGGGGGTGGTCATTCCCGCCGGCAATGTCCGCAACCTGATGCTGGACAGGAAAGTGGTGGAGGCAGCCGCCCGCGGCCGTTTCCACATCTGGCCTGTGGCGACGATCGACCAGGCGATCCGGATCTTCACTGGCATGGAGCCGGGCGAACCCGATAAAGAGGGAGCCTATCCCGCCGGCAGTTTTAATGCCGCCGTACTCGCCAGGCTTGATTCCTTCGCGGAGGCGGTCCGGAAGACGGAAAAATCCGTCTCAGAAAACGGCGGCTGACAAATCAGGAGCGTTCTTCGTCAATCCAAAATGCAGGCCGCCCCGGTGTGCTGGGAGCTCTCCGCGGTGTACTGCATCAGTTCGATCGATACGCCGCTGGGGTCTTTCGTCCAGGCCTGCCAGGCTCGATCTGCGCCCCAGGACTTATCGCTGATCTCCCAGCCTTTTGCCCGCACCGCCGCGATCACGGCGTCGATATCCTCGACTTCCAGGCAGAAGTGCCGCAGCAGCGCCGAGCCTTCCGCCGCGCCGCCGTGCTGCAGGAAGACCTCGATGAAGGTCTCGTTCCCGGCGCCCAGGTAAAAGCCGATCACCTGCCCGTCACGGACGAACTCGAAGGTTTTTTCCATCCCGAGCACGCTGCAGTAAAAATCCTCGCAAGCGCCCAGGTCGAATGCGCCGATGTTGATGTGAGCCAGTTGTTTGATCATCTCTTTCCTTTTTTAGCCTGAATAATGTTTTAAGATCCCTCTTTATAAAACTTGTCACCCTGAGCGACTGGAAGGTGCCGAAGGGTCTGTATCTTGCCAGATCGAGAACCTTCCACTCCTTGCCCCTTCGACTGGCGCAACGAAGTTGCGCCGCTCAGGGCATGACTCGGTCAGGATGACAGAATAGACGAAAATAATTCTTATCCATTATTCGCGTTTTTTTTATCTTTCCGATGCGCTGAGATTCTGGAAACTGGGGCGCAGAGCGGGGTACAGCGCCTGGTAAGCCGGGTACAGGCCGGCGTACGCCTCCTGCGCCGCCCCGGGCGCTGTGCTGCCGGTCAGCCGGATCGCCGCCCGGCAGGCGCTTTCGACATCCGGCCAATGCCCGCTGCCGACACCCGCCAGCAGCGCGGCGCCGAACGCTGCCCCTTCTTCCGTGTTGACCGTCTGCAGCTCGCAGCCGAGAACATCGGCCAGGATCTGGCGCCACAAGGGGCTGCGCGCGCCGCCGCCGGTGATGCGCACCTGCGAGATGTCGGGCAGCCCGCTGGTGCGAAGCAGTTCGAAACAATCCCGCAGGCCGAACGCCACCCCCTCCAGAACGGCCCGGGTGAGGTGCGGCATGCGGTGGCGCACCGTCAGGCCAACAAAGGCGCCGCGCGCGGCCGGGTCCGGGTGCGGTGTGCGTTCCCCCGTCAGGTAGGGAAGGAACAACAGCCCGCCGCTGCCCGGCGGGACCGCCTCTGCAGGGGACAGCAGCGCCTCGTACGGAGAGCCGGGGTCAAAGGTCTCCCGAAACCAGCGCAGACTGCCGGCCGCGGACAGCATCACGCCCATCAAATGCCATTTTTCAGGGACGGCGTGGCAGAAAGCGTGCAGCCGGCCCTGGGGCTCCACGACCGGCTCGGCCGTCGTGGCAAAGACCACCCCCGACGTGCCCAGGCTGAGGGAAACGGTCCCTGTTTCCACAGCGCCGGTCCCGACTGCGGCCGCCGCCTGGTCCCCACCCCCGGCCACGACCGGGATCCCGGCCCGCAGCCCGGTCTGGCGGGCGGCTTCCGGCGAGACGGTCAGCGTTTCGACCGGGCCTTCAAAAGTCGGCGGCATGTAGGATTGGGGAATTGAAAGCGCCTCGAGCATTTCCCGCGACCAGTCCCGGGAGCGCAGGTCGAAGAGCAGGGTGCCGGAGGCCCCCGCTTTGTCGCTCGCGAAGCCCCCGGTGAGCCGGTAGCGCAGATAATCCTTCGGGAGCATGATGTGGCGGCTGCGTTCCCAGATATCGGGCTCATGTTTCTGCACCCACAGGATTTTTGGTGCGGTGAACCCGGTCAGGGCGTCGTTCCCGGTCCACTGGACCAGCGTCTCTTTTCCGATCCAGCGCCGGATTTGATCGCATTCCGCCCCGGTCCGCTGGTCGTTCCAAAGGATGGCGGGGCGCAGCACGTCCCCGTCCTGATCGAGCAACACCAGGCCGTGCATCTGGCCGCTGAGGCCCACCGCCTGCACGTCTTTCCCTTCGATCCCGGAACCGGACAGGGCGCGCCGGATGCTTTCCACGGCGCCCCGCCACCACAGGCCGGGGTCCTGTTCGCTCCACAGCGGCCTGGGCGTCTGGTACCCGTATTCACTGGCTGCTGCAGCGGCAACCCGGCCATCCCGGTCGATCAGCAAGGCTTTGGTGGCGGTGGTGGAGGCGTCGATCCCCAGGAAGTAAGTCACCGGCGCCCTCGCTCAGCGCACGCCCAGGAGCAGCTCGACGGTCAGCTGATCCAGGCGCTCGTAGGGATAGCTGCGGGCGCCGAGAGCCTGCCGGTCGAAGGGATACTGCCGGATCGCCTCGGCCGTCCCGGCGGAATACGGACCCTGGAGCGCCGCCAAGCTGCCGTCTTCGGCATGGATTTCCTCCAGCAGGCTCTGAATTTCGGGGTCGGTGTGATATCGGGCCGCCTTATCTTTCAGGATCAGGTAGGTGCGCATGCAGCCGCGGGCAAAGGCTTTGACGTCTTCGTAATCCGAGGTCCGGTAGGCGTGGGCGTCGAAGTGGCGACTGCCGTCGTAGCCGTTCTCCTCCAGCAGCTTCACCAGGAAAAAAGCGCTTTTCAGGTTCACTGAGCCGAAGCGGAAATCCTGGTCGTAGCGGCCAAAGGCCTGGTCGTTCAGGTCGATGTGGAACAGCTTGCCGCATTCGAGCGCCTGGGCGACGTGGTGCGTGATATTCAGACCCGCCATGTGCTCGTGGGCCACTTCCGGGTTGACGCCGACCATTTCAGGATGTTCGAGCGTTTCGATAAAGGCGAGCATGTTGCCGGTGGTGGCGTTGTAGATATTGCCGCGCGGTTCATTCGGCTTGGCCTCCAGCGCAAATTTAAGGTCATAGCCCCGGTCGCGGACGTACCCGCACAGGAAATTCATTGCCTCCCGGCTGCGCTGGATGGCGCGCAGCGGGTCCTTGGCGGCGTCGGTTTCGGTCCCTTCCCGGCCGCCCCAGAAAACATAGACCCGGGCGCCCAGTTCCACGCCCAGGTCGATGGCGTGCATGGTTTTCTGCAGGGCGTATGCCCGGACCCGGGCGTCGTTGCTGGTGAAAGCGCCGTCCTTGAAAGCCGGGTCACTGAAGAGATTGGTGGTCGCCATCGGGACCACGATACCGGTTTCGTCCAGGGCGCGCTTGAAATCGCGCACGATCCGGTCCCGCTCTGCCGGGCCGGCATCAATCGGGACCAGGTCGTTGTCGTGGAAATTGACCCCCCAGGCGCCCACCTCCGCAAGCAGCCGGACCAGGTCGTCCGGGGGGATGGCCGGGCGGGTGGGCTCGCCGAACGGGTCCCGCCCGATATTGCCGACGGTCCACAGGCCAAAGGTGAACTTGTCTTCCGGCTTGGGCGTGTACATGGGCGCCTCCTTATGCCTCGGGATCCATCACTACCATCACTTTCATCGTTTCGCCCCCGGCCGCTTCGATAGCGTGGTAGGCATCCAGGAAGCGATGGAAAGGGAATCGGTGGGTGATCAGCGGCTCCAACTGCAGCCTGCCGGCGGCTGCCAACTCGATGGCGGTCTCGTAGTCCGGGCGCTGGTACATCAGGGTGCCGACCAGGCTGAGCTCGCGGTCCTGCACCAGGCCGATGTCCACCGCGGGCTTCTCCCCGAAGACTCCGACGACCACGATGGTCGAGCCCTTGCGGGCCTGCGCCACGGCCTGCTCGATCGTGGCCTGGACACCGACGCACTCCAGAATCAGATCCGCTTTGTCGGGTCCGAAAACCCGTTCGATAGCTGCGCCCAGCGCTTCCTTCTGCGGGTTGACCGTGTTTTTGATACCCGCACGGCGGGCCATCTCGAGCTTGTATGGACTGATGTCCGTGATCATCACCGTTCGGGCGCCCAGTGCCTGGGCGACCTGCGCAACCAGGTTGCCGATCGGGCCGGCCCCCAGGACCAGTACGCGTTTGTCTTTTACGCTCCCGCCTCGGCGCAGCGCGTGCACGGCGACTGAGACCGGTTCGATCATCGCACCTTCTTCGAGCGAAAGCTGGGGCGGCAGCTTGAGCACGTTGCCGGCCGGGACCGGGAAGAGCTCCTGTCCGGCGCCGCCGGTCTGGAAGCCCATCACTTTTAGATTGTCACAGATATGCTCCTTGCCGTGGCGGCAGGAATAGCACAACCCGCAGGTTACCTGCGGCATGAAGGTGACCGGGTCGCCGGGGGAAAAATTCTTCACCGCCTCGCCGGTTTCCGCGACCACGCCGGAGACCTCATGCCCCTGCACCACCGGGTAGCTGGTGTAGGGGTGCAGCCCGTGAAAGACGTGCAGGTCGGATCCGCAGATGCCGATCCGTCCGATCCGCACCAGCACTTCGTCCGGTCCAGGGGTGGGTCGGGGCACCTGCTGCAGGGTGATGCGACCGGGGGCGGTCATGACGGCCTGTTGAATGGTCGTTTCCTTCTGAGTCATTTTCTTCTTCCTTTAGTTAAGGAACCTGGTTCCTTAAGACTTCTCCCCTCAGCCCGGCCAGCAGGTTCTCGCAGGCCAACTCGGCCATTCCGCGCCGCGCGCCGCGGGTCGCCGAGCCGATATGCGGGGTGATCAGGCAGTTGGGCAAACTGTAAAGCGGGTGGGAAGGCGGCAGCGGCTCCGGATCGGTGACGTCCAGGGCGGCCGCGGCGATCTGCCCCTTGCGCAGGGCGTGTTGCAAGGCACCGGTCTGCACCACGGGGCCGCGGGCAATGTTGACCAGGATGGCCGATGGTTTCATCTTCCCCAGTTCGGCCGCCCCGATCAGGCCGCGCGTGGTCTCGTTCAAATCCACCGCCAGGACGACGAAATCACTTTTTTTCAGGATTTCGTCCAGGTCCATGCGCGCCGCGCCCAAGGCGGCCTCGGCCTCCGGCTTCGGAGTCCGGGCGCAGTAGGCGATCGCCATGCCGAAGGCACGCCCGCGCCGGGCGATGGCGCTGCCAATCTGGCCCAGGCCGACGATCCCCAGGACGGCGCCGGACAGGTCCGCGCCGAGCCAGGCATCCGCCTCCCAGGGACCCCAGCGGCCTTCCCAGGCATCCCGGCTGGATTGAGGGATCTGGCGGGCGGCTGCCAGCAGCAGGGCCATGGCCATATCGGCGGTTGCATCGGTCAGCACCCCGGGGGTGTGCCCGACGGGGATGCCTCTCCGTCGGCAGGCGTCGAGGTCGATGTTGTCCACGCCGACGGCCATGTTGCTGACCACTTTGAGTTTCGGCAATTGGGCCAGCAGGTCCTCGTCAACCCGGTCGGTCAGCATGGAGAACAGGCCCTCCGCCTCCGGAAAGTGGGCCCGGATATTCGTTGTGAAGCCGCGTTCCCCGGCCGGCGGGGTGACCAGCCGCACCCGGCCCTCCAGCGAACGGATCCAGTCCGGAGGCAGGTTATAAGTGAGCAGTGCGAGCGGCAGGGCGGGTTTTTTCATATTCCGTATCATCCCAGGGAGCGCCCCGAATTTCGATGCAGGCCCCTCAACACTTGCCGGAGTTCAACCTTCCAGGTTTCAATTTCCCGCCCCCGCCGGGTCGATGCGGGCCCTCTGACATCTGGATCGGGTGTGCAGGGTGGATTGACATGGTGAGGGCTGGACCGGTCAGACCTGGAAATTATACTTTGGCGCAGGGCCTCTCTGCCTGCCGCGAAGATGCCTGGAGCCGAAGCCGGGCACACCGAGAGCTTCGGGCGACCCGAGAACTTCGGGCCAGTGGCACGCCACCGAGAAGCCCGCTTCGTATTCAGAACACCAGGTCATAAATCAGCCCCGCGGCGACCGCCCCGGCCAGCGTGAGGATCATGCTGACCCGGTAGCGGACCAGCGCGATGAAAGCGGCCACGGCGATCAGCAGAGACGCCCACTGGATGGTGGCGAAATCGGGCTGGTAGAGACGAAGCGGGCCGATGTACACCTCCTCCACGCGCGTGAACAGGACGTTGAGAAAGAACCAGGCGGCCAGATTCAGGATCACCCCCACCACGGAGGCGGTGATCGCCGACAGCGCCGTGCTCAGGGACTTGTTCCCGCGCAAATACTCGATGTATGGCGCCCCGAGAAATATCCACAAAAAGCAAGGCACGAACGTGACCCAGGTCGTCAGCACCGCGCCCAGGAATCCGGCCGTCATGGGGGCCATCTCGCCCGGATGCCGGTAAGCGCCCATGAACCCGACAAACTGGACCACCTGAATCAGCGGCCCGGGGGTGGTTTCGGCCATGCCCAGGCCATCCAGCATCTCACCCGCCTGCAGCCAGCCGTACGTGCTGACCGCCTCCTGGGCGATATAGGCCAGCACGGCGTAGGCCCCACCGAACGTGACCACGGCCGCCTTGCTGAAAAACACGGCGATCTGCGTGAAGACGTTTTCCGCCCCCAGCGCAGCTGCCAACAGGGCGATGGGCCCCAGCCACAGGGTCAGACAGATGGCGAGGATGGTGACAGCCCGCCGGGTGGAGGGCCGCGTGTGTGCGCCCGCTCCGACCGGTCCCATGACCCCGTCGTCCACCAGATGGCCTTTGATGATGTAGAAGTGCCGCTCTGAAAGGCGGCCGCCGAGATAACCGGTCAATCCCGCCGCCAGCACGATATAGGGGAAAGGAACGTTGAAGAAAAATATGGCCGCAAACGCAAGACCGGCAAGCGCGACCATCACCCGGTTTTTCAATGCGCGCCGGCCGATGCGGATCACGGCCTCGACCACGATGGCCATCACCGCCGGCTTCAGCCCGAAGAACAAGGCCTGCACGAAGCCGAGGTCCTGGTAGCCGGCGTACAGGACGCTGAGCGCCAGGATGGTGACGAACCCGGGCAGGACGAAGAGGGTGCCGGCCACCAGGCCGCCGCGCGTCCCGTGCAGCAGCCAACCGATATAAGTGGCCAGCTGCTGCGCCTCCGGGCCGGGCAGCAGCATGGTGTAGTTCAGCGCGTGGAGAAATCGGTTCTCGCTGACCCACTTTTTCTCCTCCACCACCAGGCGGTGCATGACGGCCATCTGGCCGGCAGGCCCGCCGAAGCTGTACAGGGCCACGCGCACCCACAGCCAGAACGCCGCTCTGAAGTCTATCGGCTGGTCCTGGCCGGCGGGCTCGGATCTGGAGTCGTCTGCGATTTGTTCGGGGGTTTCCGCTACCACTCGGTCAGCTTCCAGATCTCCGGCTGCAGGTCCCCGGCCTCCATGCCGATCTCGGCGAAGATCTCGACGGCTTGTTTCAAGTAGCCCATCGCCTTTTGTTCCTCCCCGGCGGCGTGGTAGATATCGGCCAGGTGGTTGCGCAACGCCGCTTCCCGGTGGCGGTCCCCCAGCCGGACGCACAGTGCCAGGGCCTCCTGGGCCAGCCCGGCGGCGGCCTGGTAGTTTTCCGCGTCCCGGTGGACCAGGGCCAGGTTGTTCAGGGCGGCAGCGCGCGCGAACGGGTGCTCGCCGGCTGCGGCCAGCGCTTCCTCAAGGTGCGCCAGCGCCTGGCTCGATTTCCCTTGCACCCGCCTGATGATCCCCAGAATGTTCTGCGCCTGCCCCCGGGCGTGTTCATCGGCCTGCTCTTTGGCCAACGCCAGGCCTTTCTGCGCAAACTTCCGTCCTTGTTCGAGATTTCCCCGGCGGGCCTCTGTGCGGCTCCAGTCGGCGTAGACCTCGGCTGCCAGCCCGGGCTGTTCGCCGTCCAGGGCCTCCAGCGCCGCTTTGAAATGGCTGGCTGCCAGGTCGAAGTCGCCGCGGCGGTGGTGCAGGTTGCCGAGTTTCTGCTCCAGGCGCGGCAGGCTTTCCGGCCCTGCCAGGGCGGCGGCGGTCTCAAAGGCGGCGGCCGCCTGGCGGTAGCTCCCTTTGAGAGTCAGCAGGTCGCCGATCGCTTCCTGCAGCTCCTCCGGCCGCGGGTGGCCAAGCGCCAGAGCGGCGCGGTAGTGGCCGAGCGCTTCCTCGTTGGCGAACAGGCCTCGGGCGTAGTCCCCGGCCCCCTGGAAATACTCGGCCGACTCCGCTTCCCGCCCGGCCAGCTGCAGGTGCCTGGCGATCTGGGCGGCCTGGGCGGCCGGGTCGGCAGCGGTGCGGCTCTGCCTGGCCAGGGCATCGGCCGTGCGGCGATGGAGCAGCCGGCGGCGAGCCATGCTGGTCTGCTCGTAGACCACCCGGTAGAGCGTCTCATGGGTGAAGTCATAGCTTGGGGCTATGGAGGCCTCCCGGCGCTCCCCTTCCCGCTCGATCAACAGGTTTTTGGACACCAGCCCTTCGAGCGCGCGGACCGCCTCCTCCTCGCTGCGCCCGCTGGCGCCGCGCAGGGTGTCGTAATCGGCTGAGCGGCCGATTACCGCGGCCGTGGTCAGCAGCTGGCTTTCTGCCTCGGACAGGCCGCTCAGGCGGGCGAGCTGGATGTCATGGACGCTGCGCGGGATGGCCCCCGCCCCCTCGTTCAGCTCGGCGGCGTTGGCCAGGTATTCGATGACGAAAAAAGGCAGGCCCTCGGTCTCACGGAACAGACGGCCGCGCAGCGACTCCGGCGTGTCGGGGAAATGCCCGGCCAGGAGTTCAACCTCCCGGAGCGTCAGCCGGTCGAGCTGGAGATGGGCGGCCGTACCGGCGCGCTGCGATTCGGCCAGCAGCGCTCTCAGCGGGTGCCCGGCCCGTACATCGGCTGACCGCCAGATGGCGATCACCAGCAAGGGCAGTTCGTGCAGCCTGCGGACGAGATAGGTCAGCAGGTCGATGGAGGCCGAGTCCGCCCATTGCAGATCATCGATCACCAGCAGGCCGGGCGGCTGAATGCTGCTCAGGTTGGCGATCAACTGGCGCACGGCCTCGAAGAGCAGGCTTTGGGATGACGGCCCGCGCCGCCCGGAGGGCTCCGGGGAGGCTCCGCCCGCGGCAAGTTCGGGCAGCAGCCGCGCCACAGCGGACTGCCAGATCGGGGGCAGCTGCCTGAAAGCAGCGGCCAGCGATTCCCCGGTCCCGGCGGACTGGAAGGCGCTGACCAGCGGGGCGTATGCCAGGTTGCTTTCGCCCTGGTAGCTGCGGGCCAGGAGCGGGCTGGCGCCCTTCGTCTTTGCATAGCCTGCGAACTCCTGCGCCAGGCGGGTCTTGCCGATCCCGATCTCTCCTTCAATCACGACCAAGTGCCCAACGGTTTCGGCCTCGTGAAACAAGTCCGCCAGGGTTGCCCATTCTTTTTCGCGGCCGACCAGCGGCGGAGCGCCGCGCCGCAGGCGCGGCTTTTCCGCGGAGGCAGGCGGCGCGACCGGGCGTTCGGAAGGGTAGCGCCCTTCCAGGATCTCCTCGTAAAGACGGCCGGTCTCCTCCAGCGGCGGCACACCCAGCTCCTCGTCCAGGGTGCGGACGCAGGTGCGGTACTGCTGCAGCGCGCGGCTGCGATCTCCGCTTTCGGCGTACAGGCGCATCAGCGCACGGTGGGCCGGCTCGTGCAGCGGGTCCAGGCTCAGCCAGCGGTGGGCGAACTCGATGGCGGTCTCGTACTCCCCGCGCAGTGCGTGGCAGGCGGTCAGCAAATCCAGCACCTGTGCGTGGCGCCGCCGCAGGCGTTCAGCCTGTTCGAACTGCCAGTCATCAAAGGCTGCACTGTCCCGCAGGCTGAACCCTTCCATGAAATCGCCGCGCACCAGGCCGGCAGCCTGGCTGAGCGGTTCCAGGCAGTTCGGGCAGACCTGATCGGCGGGGTGGCCGTGCTCCAGGCAGGAGGCGACCAACTTTTCAAACGCCTGGATGTCCACCCATAACCCGAAATCGGGGTTGAGCCCCACGGTTTCGCGGTCGGCCAGCAGGGCGCCTTTCCCGAGTGCCTTGTTGAGCGGCGTCAGGGTGCGCCGCAGGGCGGCGCGGGCGCGCGACTGGTCCAGATCCGGCCAGAGAAAAGCAGCCAGCGTATCGCGCTGAAAGGTCTGGCCTTGCATCGTCAGGTAGGCCAGCAGCGCGCTGGCCTTGCGGGTGTCGACTTTCAAGGTCTTGCGGTTTTTTTGCAAAAACGGGGGGCCCAGAAGCACGAAACGGTAGGACATCGAAGGTATTGTAATGCCAACCACCCGCTTTTCGTAACGATTTTCGTAACGCTTGGTGGACGGGCGCCCCTTAAGATGGTGAAAAATCGAAACAGGAGAGAGCGATGAAAAAAGTATTGAAATGGATCGGAATTGTGTTGGGGGCGCTGGTCGTGCTTATTGTCCTGGCGGTCGGCGTCGGCTATGCGCGCGGGAGTGCGATGATCGATAAGGAATATACCTTCGAATTGGAGACCTTTCCCATCCCGGACGATGCCGAGTCGATCGCCAACGGCGAATACCTAGCGCACAGCCTGCTGGCCTGTATCGGCTGCCACGGCGAAGACCTGGGCGGCCAGGAGTTTATCAACGATGAAGGCTTTCTGGTCGTTTACACGCCCAACCTGACTTCCGGGGAGGGCGGTATCGGGAGCAGCTACACGGATGACGACTGGATCCGATCGCTGCGCCACGGGGTGCGGCCGAATGGTGAGAACCTGATCGTGATGCCGGCCCAGTACTTAGCCCGGCTGGGGCAGGAGGACATCGCCGATATCGTTGCCTATCTCAAGACTCTGCCGCCGGTCGATAATGTGCAGCCCGAGCGCCTGATCGCCTTCATGCCGCGAGTCATGATGGGGCTGGGTGTGATCCCCGCCTCGGATGTGGCTGAAATCCTGCCGGCCTCCGGCATCGACCACGATGCCCCCATCCCCGGCATGCCCGAGAAAGGCGTGACGGCCGAATGGGGCAGCTACCGGGCGCTGGTCTGCCGGGCCTGCCATGGCGAAAATTTGAGCGGCATTCCGGAAAACCCGCAGAACGGCTCGCCGGCCTCCGCCAACCTGACCCCTGGCGGCGAACTGCTGGTCTGGGACGAAGCGGACTTCCTGAACTTCATGCGCACCGGTGTCACCCCGACTGGCCGCGA
>JBFKII010000096.1:0-12309 GCA_041632295.1 Anaerolineales bacterium
AATACCCCACTGCCGACAGCGACAAACACCCCGCTCCCGACCGCCACGAACACCCCGCTGCCCACTGCCACCAACACACCGCTGCCGACCGCCACCAACACACCGCTGCCGACCGCCACCAGCACCCCGCTCCCCACCGCTACCAGTACGCCGCTCCCGACAGCGACGAATACCCCGCTGCCGACTGCGACAAACACCCCGCTGCCCACCGCCACCAGCACCCCCACCGCCACCTCGGGGCCTGGCACGACCATCCTGGAGGTCCGCGTCGCCTCCCGGCAGGACGATGCTGAAGAGAAATCCAACGGGCCGGTCAATTTCCGCAGCGCGGACTTGAAAATGGTCGAGGCAGGGGGAATACAGGCGGTTGGGCTGCGTTTCAACGGCCTGGCCATTCCTCCCGGGGCATCCGTCTCAGCAGCTTACGTCCAATTTACGGCCGATGAAGTGGACAGCGGCGCGCTCACCCTTACTATCCAGGGACAGCTGTCACCAAACCCGCCGGCATTCCAGCAAAACAAGCGCGATATTTCCGATCGCCCCCGCACGCTCGCCTCCGTTCCCTGGATCCCGCCCGGATGGCTGCTGGTCGGGGAGAGCGGGCCAGGCCAGCGGACGTCCGATCTCACGGCCATTCTCCAGGAGATCGTGTCCCAGCCCGGATGGTCCAGCGGGAATGCGGTGGTGCTTATCGTCACCGGCACTGCAAACCGGCGCACCGCCTTTTCGTGGGACGGCTCCCCAGGCATGGCGCCGCTGCTCCACGTTGAATTCACTGCGAGCGAAAGCCTTGCCGGGCAGGATGCGGGATTTCCCACCCAACAAGATGTGTTCCTGGCCGCCCGGGCAAACCTGAAGACCATCGGGCGGGCGCCTTAAAAAAAGACACCCGCGCGGCAGGCTTGCGTGCTGCGGGTTCCGAGATCCGCTGGTGGGGGCGGACCCTTTCGCTTATTCTCTAAAGCTTGAAATTTCCTGGGGCAGACCAGTCTGCAGCGCTTCCTGCGCGGCAAAAGTGGCCTGAGAGACTGCAAATATTTGCTCGTAGGGGATCGGGGGCGGAGCGCCACTGGCGATCGAGTCCAAAAAAGCCGTCCAGATCGCCCGGTGCCCTTTGTTCTGCTGCCAGCGGGTACGTGAGGTGTTCGAGCGGCCGCCGCTGGCCAGAGTCAGACTGCGGAAGTTGTCCAGCACCGCCGCACGCCCTCCGGCGAACACCTCCAGCCGCTCTTTGGACACGCTACGATCGCCGTTGGCGAGATAGACCAGCGTTCCTAGCGATCCGTCGGGGAAAGTGAAAGCCAGCTGGAAGTTATCCCCATGGTAAACACCCCCGTCCGGCAGCTGCTGACCGCTGACCCGCACCGGCGGCAATCCCACCAGGAAGGTCAGGAAATCGACAAAATGGCAGGCCTCGCCCACCAGGCGTCCGCCGCCCAGCCGCGGGTCGTGAAGCCAGTGTTCGGTCGGCAGGAAGCCGGCGTTGACACGGTAAACGGCGTGCAGGGGATCCGACCGGCTGTCCACAAAGTCCTTGAGCTTCCGGGCCAGCGGGGCGAAGCGGCGATTGTAGCCCACTGCCAGCAGGCTGCCGGGGGAGGCCTCCAGCTGTTCGCGCAGCCCGGCCAGCTCCCCGGCGTTCAGGGCGGGGGGTTTTTCCAGGAAGACATGTTTGCCGGCCTGCAGGGCCTCTCTGGCCAGTTCCGCATGCGAGTCGTGCCGGGTCAGCACGGCTACGGTATTGACCTCCGGATGGCGGATCACCGCCTGCGGGTCGCTGGCTGCAAACGAAAAACCGAACTTCTCTTTTGCGGCCTGAGCGCTCAGCCCCGCAGCGGAGGCGATCCCCACCAGCCGCAAAGACGGCAGGCCGCGGATGCCCGGCAGCATCACGGCGTTGGCGAAATTGCCGGCGCCGATGACCCCAAGATTGCAAATCGAAATTCCGGGTTTTGAAGCCGGCGTGACCGCTCGCGGAAGGTCGGCTTTTCGATCATCTACCTCGGGATAGGTCAGCACCACCCCCAGGAAAGACTCCCGGTTCCGGCCGAGAATCAGATCGTACGCCCGGGGGGCCTCTACGATCGGGAAACGGTGGCTGATCAGCGGGCCGACATCCAGGCGCCCTTCGGCCAGCAGCTGCACGAACGCCTCCAGGTTGCGCCCTTCGGTCCAGCGGACGTAGCCGATCGGGTAATCCTGGCCGCCCTGCTCGTACTGCGGGTCGTAGCGACCGGGGCCGTAGGCGCGCGAGACCACGAACTGGAGCTCCTTGGCAAAATACGTTTTCCGCGTGATTTCAAGCCCCACCGCTCCAAGCGCCACCACAACGGCCCGGTCGCGGGCCAGGTCTCCGGCCAGTTCGACCGGTTCGTTCGTTTTGCTGTCGGCACAGATCAGGACGGCGTCAAAACCTCGCCCGTGTGTGAACGCTTCGCCCGCTTCTCGTGACCCCTCCGGCAGCACGGCTTCCAGGCCAAAAGAAAGGCCCAGGTCCACGCGGCTGGCGTCCAGATCGACCCCAAACACGCGGCAACCCGCCGCCCGGGCGATCATCCCCGCCAGCTGGCCGAGCAAACCCAGCCCGATCACGGCCACATCGCCGCCGATCTGCGCACCACCAAGCCGGAAACCGTGCAGGGCGATGGCGCCCAGCGTGGCAAAGGCGCCGTGTTCGAACGGCACATGCTCGGGGAGCGCCGCCAGTAGGTTTTGAGGCACCAGGGCGTACTCGGCGTGCACCGCGTGACCCCCGCCGGCACAGACCACCCGATCCCCGGGGCGAAAGCCCCACATCCCCTCGCCAAGCGTGTCGATCACCCCGGCGGAAGAATAGCCCAGCGGCATCGGCCGGTCCAGCCGGTTGAACGCCGATCCGAGCGCGGTGACCAGGCCGTCCTGGCGGGCTTTCTGAACCAGCTGGCGCACCAGGTCGGGCCGGGCGCGCGCCTTGCCGGCCAGGGATTTCTGGGCGAAATCGACCACCATGCGTTCGGTGCCAGTGGAGACCAGCGAAGCGCCCGTGCGCACCAGGGCGGTGCCCGGCTGGGCGGTTGGGATGGGCACTTCCTCGATGTAGGTCTCGCCCGATTTGAGTGACTGCAGCAGCTGTTTCATGCGGTTGATGGGTGCTGCCCCCGGCCATCTTGGTGTGCTCGAAAAGCCGCAGGGGGCCGCGCCGCGAGTATACCCCAAAGCGACGCGCAGCAGATTGGGCGCCTCAGCCTTTCCAGAAGCCGCGGTTCAGCGGGCGCACATTTTCCGCCGTGATGAAGGCGTCGGGATCGGTGCTTTCGATCAAAGTGCGCAGCTTCTTGACCTGGCGGCGGGGAACGGTGCACGAGAGGATGTCCACGCTGCCGTCCCGGCCGCGGCCGGCCACGACGGTCACCCCAAAGCCCGCCTCCCGGATTTTTTCCGCCAGCGCCGCGCCGAAGCGCGGGCTCATGATGCGCAGGTGGCCGTGCCCGACAGCGATGCGCTCCTCCAGCCACAGACCGATCACGGTACCGCTGGCAAACCCGGCGGCGTAGGCGATCATATTCGCCAGGTTTCCCAGGTCGCTCATCACCTGCCGGATGGCGGCCACGAAAACCAGCGCCTGCACGAAACCGAAAATCCAGGCCAGCAACTTGCGCCCCCGCATGACCATCAAGATGCGCAGGATCGCCATCGAGACGTCCAGGATGCGCAGAGAGAAAATTGTCAGAGCTGCCAGGATTACGGACTGGTCAGGCACGCCAGAACCCCCTGCGGACCGGCTGCACGTCTTCCGCAGTGATGAAAGCCTGTTCGTCCACAGCACTGGCGATCCGCTCCACCAGCGGGACCTGCCTGCGCAACACGTTGGCATTGATCAGGGTGACCGTGCCGTCCCGGCCGCGCCCGGGTATCTCGGTGACGGCGAACCCGGACTGGCGCAGCTGGTCCGCGATTTCACTCCCCCGGCGCGCGCTGATCACCCGCATGTGAATGTGACCAAACGCCAGCCACTCTTCGATGAACATGCCCAGCACGCTCCCGGTGGCAAAACCGGCGGCATACCCGAAGGCGGTCAGCAAATTGTCCAGGTTGGCCAGGACGGAGGTGATCGCCAGGACGAACAGCAGGGACTGGAAAAACCCGAACACCCAGGCAACCGCCCGCCGGCCGCGCACCACGGACAGCACGCGCAGGGTGTCGAGGCTCATCTCAACCACTCGCAGGCCGAAGATATAGGCCGCGGGCGCCAGGAACTGGGGCTGGAAGAGCTGGTCCATAGCGGACCCTAATCACCGACCGTGGACAGGTCCTTTTCGATAGCAGGGATGTACAGGCGCGCGGCGTATTCCTTGACCATGCGCCGCATGGAAAAAGTGGGCGCCAGGGTGCGCAGGCATTCCTTGATGGTGGCGATCCAGTCGCCCGGCAGCCCGTCGGAAGAGCGTTTTTTGTAATACAGCGGGATGATCTCGTTTTCGAGCTTGTCGTAAAGGTCGAGGGCGTCGGCGGCGTCCTGTTCCTCCTGGGAGGCGTATTCGATCTCCTGGCCGATCGCCCAGCCGTTCTTGCCGTTGTAGCCCTCACGCCACCAGCCGTCCAGCACGGAGAAATTCAGCACCCCGTTCAGGGCGGCTTTTTCACCCGAAGTGCCGGAGGCTTCGTTGGGTCGGCGCGGCGTGTTCAGCCACACATCGACGCCCTGGGTCAGCAGGCGGCCCAGGTGCATGTCGTAGTCTTCCAGAAAGACCAGCCGGCCCCCGCCCTCAGAGCGCTTGACCGCCCGGTAAACATCCTGGATCAGGCGTTTGCCGTTCTCGTTGTCGGGATGCGATTTGCCGGCGAAAATGATCTGGAGCGGCATGTTGGGGCGGTTGAGCATCTTGAGCAGGCGCTCAAAATCGCGGAAGATCAGGTCGGCGCGCTTGTATGGGGCGAAGCGGCGAGCAAAACCGATCGTCAGGGCGTACGGGTCCAGCATGACACCTTCGGCGATCACCTGGACGGGGTGGTAGCCTCCCTGGACCCAGCGGTTGCGGGCTCGTTCGCGGATGTAGTAGACCAGCTTGCGTTTCTGGTGGCGTCGCACCCGCCATAAATCGACGTCGGGGATGTTGTCGACATACTCCCACAGCATCGGGTCGTCCATGTTGTCCATCCAATCCGGACCGAGGTAGCGCGTATACAGCCGGCGCATGCGCCTGGCCAGCCAGGTGCCGGTGTGAACCCCGTTGGTGATATGGGTGATGGGCACCTCATCCACCGGCCGATCCGGCCACAGAAAGTGCCACATTTTGCGGGCTACCTGGCCGTGCAGTTCGGAGACACCGTTGCAAAACTCGGCGAACTGCATCGCCAGGATCGGCATGCTGAACGTCTCTCCCCAGGGCTGGCTGTTGCGGGCCAGCGAAATGAACTGGTCTCGGTCCAGTCCAAGTTCCGGCCAGAGCTGGGAGAAGTATTTGTCCATCAGCCAGACCGGGAACTCGTCATTGCCGGCCGGTACAGGGGTGTGCGTTGTGAATACGTTGTGCTCCCGCAGGTGAAGCCGGGCTTCCTCGAAGGTCATACCCGCTTCGACCTTTTCGCGGGCCAGTTCCAGCCCGAGGAAAGCGGCATGACCTTCGTTCATATGCCAGGCCTGTGGATCGTAGCCCATCGCCCGCAAGGCGCGCACCCCGCCGACACCCAGCAGAAGGTACTGGCAGATCCGGATGTCGAGGTCCGAGTTGTACAGCCGGGAGGTAAGGCTCCGGTCGGACGGGTTGTTCTCCTCGATATCGGTGTCCAGAAGGTACAGGGCGATGCGGCCCACGCGCACCTCCCAGACCCTGGCGTGTACCAGGGATCCAGGCAGGGATACGGACACCAGCAGGGGGTTATTCTCCTCATCCAGGACCGGTGCGATCGCAGCGGCATCCATTTCGAGGGAATATTCACGGGTCTCCTGCCAGCCGTCCTCCGTGATGCGCTGGGAGAAGTAGCCCTGCTTGTACAGCAGGCCGACAGCCGTCAGCGGCAGGCCCAGGTCGCTCGCTTCTTTCAAGTGGTCTCCGGACAGGACCCCCAGACCGCCGGCATAGATCGGCAGGGACTCGTGCAAGCCGAACTCCATCGAGAGGTAGGCGATCTGGCGGTCTTTCAGCTCGGGATAACTGCGGTTGAACCAGGTGCCTTCGGCCTGCAGGTAGCGGTCGAAATCGCGGAAGATCTTGTCGTAAAAATCGAGATAATAGCGGTCATAGGTGACGGCGTTGACCTTTTCCCGGCTGACCGACTGGAGAAAAGCGACCGGGCGATGGTACACATCCTCCCATAAATCGCTATCGATCAGTTTGAAAAGGCGTTCTGCTTCCGGGTTCCAGCTCCACCACATGTTGTAAGCCAGTTCTCCCAGGCGCCCAATGCGGCGCGGCAGGCTATGGTGGTTGGAGGGGGTGGCGCGAAAATGATCCATGACTGGGGGGGCTCCTTGGGACAGGCGGATTCAGGCTGATTGCGTTGCGATAGAAACCATGCAGCGTAAAAGGTGCAGTGTACAACGTGCGATATGCAGAGTTCGTTTCACCGCCCGGGTGAAAAGCGTATGGCTACGCGTCGTTTCGTCGGGATTTGTCTGAGATACGGCGCAGAATCTTACCACAGGGAGTCGGTTTAATTGATGATAAAAGCGTGGCAGGGAAAATATTAATGTTCCCAAACGAATAAAAAACGCCCGAATAAATCTTCCGTCCGCAAACAGGTCTCAAAGTACTGAAACCCATCCTTGACGCCGCTCGCCTTGCAATTTAGAGTTACCGGGAAGCCGGTCAGACGGCAAAGTACGTGAACTGGACAGGACCCAACATGAGCCGCAGCGAATCCTATTCCCAGGCATTCTGGCAGCAGGTGCCCCACCGTGAGCTGGATGATTTCGCCTCCAGTGAAAAAACCGCCGCCGAGATCGCCTTTTTGAGGGCTTTTCTGCGCCCCAGCGACCGGATCCTCGATCTGGGCTGCGGCTGGGGCCGGCTCAGCCTGGCCCTGGCGGCCGAGGGCTACCGGGTGAACGGGCTGGATCTGTCGGAAAACCTGGTGGAATTCGGCCGCAAGCGGGCGGCAAAAGCGGGGCTGGGCGTTCATTTATCGACCGGCAGCATGCTCTCCTGCCCTTTTCGGGGGGATTCTTTCGATAAGGTCTTTTGTTTTTGGGGGGTTTACAACCACCTGCTGGCCTCGGATGAGCAGAGCCGGGGCCTGGTGGAAATGCACCGGGTTCTCAAGCCCGGCGGCGCAGCGCTGATCGAGATGGGGAACGGGGAAAGCCGGAAATACCGGCGCATACGCGTCCGGGAAGGGAGCGGGCGTGAAAATCGCATCTGGAAATCGCAATTCAAACCCGGACCGCCCCCGAATGTGCTCTACCTTCACGATCGGGACAGCATGCGCCGGCTGGCTGCAGAGTCCCCCTTTGATTTCTTCGAAGTCGGTTTCAGGAACATCCACCACAAGCGCCGGATCGTGACTCTTTTACACAAAAACCCGGCATGAGTCACACCGAAGTCAAACCGATTCAAGGCCGGTCCAATGCATGCAACAGAAAGGAAGGCATGAACGTCGAATCCACATTCCCAGGCTCCATGCCTGTGCGACCAGCGGGCGAAGACCGGCCTGGCTTGCCAGACCACCGGGCCGGAATCTGGAAGGCCGCAATCTTTGAAACCAATCGAGGCAGGCGCTGGAGGGAAGCAATTCCAGATCCAGGCCTGTTAAATGTAATTTAACCCGATGTGCGGGTTTTTGGCGGTCGGGCTTCGTCAAGCGCAAATACAATGCGCCGCTCAGCCGAACGGTTTCGATACGGGCTAAAAACGCCCTACTCAACCATCGACCGCCGCCAAATCTGGTACTTCGACAGGCTCAGTATAAATTTCGATACGCAAAAAACTGCGTTTTTCGCTAATCATCCAGCGATTTGGCTCAGATTTGTGAAACAAGCACATCGGGTTAACTTAGCAATCATAAATACTTTTGCGGGTCTACATCCAAACCGTTCGGGTCCATAACCATAGGAACCAATTCCAATTATGAACATCCATTCGATCGACCATATCGTACTCGTCGTCGCTGACCCCCAAAAGACCTGTGCGTTTTACGAAAAGGTCCTTGGGATGGAGGCGATGGAAAATCCGCCGGGAAAATGGTCCTTGAAGTTTGGCCGGCAGAAAATAAGCCTTCAGACGGAAGGACGTGTTCCGGAGATTGCCCGGCGTACTGCCCGTGGCAGCGCCAACTTCTGCGTTTTGACGGACACCCCGATTGATGCCGTGATCCGGCATTTGGATAATTGCAAAGTCCCGATCGCCGAAGGACCGGGCATCAGACAAGGGGCAACCGGACCGCTGATGTCGGTATATTTTTATGATCTTGATGGCAACCTGGTCGAAATTTCAAATCCGATCAAGCAAGATGGTGAGTAAATGAAATTAGTGGTGCATCCAAAAAAAGCGCTCATTTGCGTGCCTGGTAACCTTCCACATATTCTCATCGGCACGAGTGACCGTTCTTTTACCGGCGCTTCCGGTTCAGCCGTTCGGGTCCTGGAAAGCGAGGCCAGGCTATGCATAGGGTGAAGAAACCAGGGCGTCTTGGGGTTCTTCAAAAGTTAGCTGCCGCTCTGGCGGCCCTGTTTGTGTTCACAATGTTGGCCTGGGTGGCCGTCGCCGGGCCCGAGACGGTCTGGCGGATCCTCCGCCGTGGCGACACCCAGATCGACGACTTCCGCCAAAACCCGGGCCGGGAACTGGTGCCAAGCCTTTCCCCGCTGCCCTTTCCGCAATTCCAGTCCGATTCCCCTCTGCCTGCGGGCGCTCTGGGGGCTGTGGGTGGGCAGGACCTGGACACAATCCTGGAAGCCAACGAAACCATCGCGTTCCTGGTCGTACAGGATGGGGCCATCCGCTACGAGCGTTATTTCCAGGGACACACCGCGAGCTCGATCTCCCAAATTTTTTCGGTCTCCAAATCGATCACCTCCGCCCTGATCGGTATGGCCATCGATGATGGGCTGATCGCCGGAGTAGAACAGCCGATCATCGATTTCATCCCTGAGCTGGCCGAACGCGGTTTCGATCGGGTGTCCCTCCATCATGCGCTAACGATGATGTCCGGCTCAAGCTACGTCGAGAACGACAATCCCTTCGGCGAGCACGTCATCCTGAACTACACGCCGCGGCTCGAAGCGCGCATCCTGGATTTCGAGATGGAAACGCAGCCGGGGACAGTCTACCGCTACAAGTCGGGGGACAATGCCCTGCTGGGTCTGGCGCTGACCCGTGCGCTGGCACCGGAGACGATCAAGGACTACGCCCAGCGGCGCATGTGGGGCCCGCTTGGGATGGAAGATCGCGGGATATGGTCTACTGACCGGCAGGAAGGGGGCCTCGAAAGGACCTGGTGCTGCCTGGCACTCTCGGGGCGCGACCTGGCCAAGATCGGGCAGCTTTTCCTGGAAGGGGGGAACTTGCAGAACGAGCAGGTCCTTTCCGCCAGGTGGGTCCAGCAGTCCACTCAGGTCGCGCAAGTGCCGGCCGGCGCATGGCCGGAAGACTTCAAAGCAATAGGCTGGCGGAATTACGGCTACCAGTGGTGGCTGGCCACGGAGCGGGAGGGCGATTTTTTCGGCCTGGGCAAAGACGGCCAGTTCCTGTACGTCAATCCCAGTACTGGGACCGTCATCGTCCGGCTGGGTTGGACCAGCGGAGAAATGTTGTCCAGCCAGTGGATCTCGCTGTTTCAGGCCATCGCAGGAGCACTCGAGGGGGGACCATGAGCGCCAGCGGGTTTATGCTGCCCCAGGTCGCAGAGATCGTCTGGCCAGCCGGATATTGGGGCAAAAAAGTAATCCCACCCTCCTTTACAATACATATTGTGCCAGCCCCACAGGGCGCCACCGGCTGCAATTGTCGAAAATAGAAGGCAATTTATATCCGCAACCGAAAAATGGAAACCAGCGTTGAACGATAAGAATTCGAGCCTAATCACTCACCTGTCCTGGGGTAATATCGAAGTCGAGATCGGAGGGACACGCAAACATTTCAAAGACTGTAAGGTCTGGCCGGGCGGTGCGGTCGAATGGGATTGGAAACAGACCGGCACGCACCACCGGCCAGGGATCCAGCCGGCAGACGTCCAAGAGATCCTGGATCAGGGAATCGAAATCCTGATACTTTCCAGGGGGATGCAGCTCCGGCTGGAAATGAGCCCGCCAATCGAACGAATGCTGCGGGCACGCCGGATCGAATACCACTTTTTGGAGACCCATCAAGCCGTGGATTTATTCAACCAGCTCGCCCTTGCCGGTGAAAACGTCGGCGGAATCTTTCACACCACTTGCTGACATGCGGATCATCGGGGCAAGGCAGGAAGACATCCCGGGCTGGCTGGCGCTCCGCCAACAGCTCTGGCCCGACATGGACGAAATCCACTTGCCGGAAATGCAGGCCATCCTGGCTGCCGAAACCGCCGCCGCTTTTTTGATGCTGGATGGGGATGGGAGACCGGTCGGGTTTATCGAGGGCGCACTTTATCTGGACGGTCCCAAAAATTACGGCTACGTCGAAGGCTGGTTCGTCGAGCCCGCCCACCGCAATACCGGACTGGGGGGGCAGCTGCTCGGAGCCCTGGAAGAGTGGATCCTGCACCATTCGATCGACCTGGTGCTCTCCGATACAATCCCGGAGGAATACCCGCTCAGCACCCGTGCGCACCACCGGCAGGGGTACGAAACCTTGAAAGAACTCACGGTTTTTATCAAGAAGATCCGTCCCGAAAAAAAACAGGGGCCGATCAAGCCTGACGAATAACGCGCTTCACACCAAAGCCGCCGGAAAAACAGCGATCATGGACAGCAAAATTGTCAGCAGGGAGATCCGCAAGATCGTCCGCCCCTTCCTGAAACAGGCGGGTTTCGCCCACTTCACCGGACGCACCGCCTGGCGTTTCGGCTCCCGGAAAATCGATGTGGTCAACTTCCAGTCCTTCAACGCCTACCTGGCCGAGGCTGTAGGCGCGACGACTTTTTCCTTTGCCCTCAACCTGGGCTGCTACTTCCTGTCCATCCCCAGCCCCTTCAAGCCCGGGACCATCCCGGAAAAGGGCGGAAACCCGCTGCCCCGGGAATACCACTGTCATTTGCGCCGCAGCCTGCAAAAGCGGTTCCGCCAGCCGGAGCTGGCCCGTCCGACGATCTGGTATATCGATCCGGCCGGACGGTACCTGGAACCCGCCGTCGCAGATGCCGCTGATGTCCTTCAGGCGGAGGCGCTGCCCTGGTTTGAAGCGCTGGATGACCTGGAGAGGGTCCTGGATCTGCTGGTGAACGCCGTGGAGAAGGACGCCGGCACCTGGGGCATGGGCGCCAACCCCTCACCGGTGCGGCATTACTACACCGGATTCATCGCCCTGGCCCTGGAGCGCAAAAGCCTGGCCCGAAAACACCTGAAGGCTGCGCTGGACAGCGGCTTGTATCAAAACGTGGAAGCGCGAATCCATAACGAACTCGAAAAGCTGGTTGGGGATGAATAAACCGATCCCACCTACGATGAAGGCCGTCAGGTTGAACGAGCCCGGCGGCAGGCTGACCTTGAAAGAAATACCCGTTCCGCACCCGACTGTGGGACAGGTCCTGGTCCGCATGGCCGCGGCACCGATCAACCCGTCCGACCTCGGGATGCTGCGCAAGGCGGGTGAAAGAAATGGAGAAGCTTTGCCACTCACACCGGGCATTGAAGGCTGCGGGACAGTCGTTGCGGCAGGTGAAGGTCTGCTGGGTGCTTTGTTAAAAGGCCGCCGGGTGGCTTGCGCTTCCCGAACCGGCGGAGGATCCTGGGCCGAATACCTGGTTACATCCGTCAGATCCTGCATTCCTCTGAAAAAAAGGGTCCCATGGGAGCAGGCAGCCATGCTGATCGTCAACCCGTTGAGCGCCCTCGCATTCATTGAGGTCGCCAGGCACGGAAAGCACCGCGCTATCGTCAACACGGCCGCTGCCAGCGCCCTTGGAGGAATGCTGTTACGCCTGGGTAAATACTACAATCTGCCAGTCATCCACGTCGTGCGGCGGGAGGATCAGGTCGAACTCGTCAGGCAGCGCGGGGGAGAGCACGTCTTAAACAGCAATGGTCCAGATTTTGGCGAGCAATTGGGAGCGCTGGCAGCGCGTTTGGAAGCCACACTTTTCCTGGACGCTATCGGCGGCGAGATGACCGGCCGGCTGGCCGGGGCGGCCCCGTTCGGCAGCACCGTGCTGATTTACGCCGGGCTTTCGAGGCAGAAAAGCTCGATAGATCC
>JBFKII010000097.1:0-12263 GCA_041632295.1 Anaerolineales bacterium
AGTCTGGCCCGGGTGTGAATCGTACCGAGAGGTGCGCCGGTGTGCTCTGCGATCTCCTGGCGGGTCAATCCGCGAAAATATGCGAGCTCGAGGACCTGACGCTGTTCGGGCGGCAGTCCGGCCAGGGCATTGCGCAGCACCTGAGCATCCCGCCTGCTCGATACCAGGCTGGGCACATCCGACCCCGGGTCGGGCTTCAGCGCAAGGGCCGCCTCGGCGGCTTCTCCGCCGAAAAAGCCGGGGCGGACTTGTTCTCGCCGAATTTTGTCAATGGACAGGTTTCGGCAGATTCGCAACAGCCATCCCGCAAAAACTCCCCGCTCCTGGCTGTACGTTCCGGCGCGCTGCCAGAGTCGCCAAAAAGTCTCCTGGACGACCTCTTCGGCGGCCCCCGATTCACCCAGAATGCGCAGGGCCAGGCCCATCACGGAAGCGGCATGACGGTCATAAAGCGCTTCCAGGGCGGCTTCATCCCCGCGGGCGACCGATGCCGCAAGCTCAACGTCGCTGGGGTCCGGGTGGTTCATGCTGCCTCATATCCTGCTTAACCTTACGCAATCCGACGTCGTTTGCATTCAACGCGGTGATCTATCCGGAAAATTCCAATTTTTTCAGTTCCGCCCAATATTGCCGCGGTGGTTGGATATGCTCGATCGATGGGGTCGAGTCCGGCGCATGCGGGTGACCCAGCTCGATTGCCCAGCGGACGCGTGTCTGTCCGCAATGGGCCGCGGCAAGATCGCTGCGAGGCTGCGGTCAGCGTTCTTCGACGATCGCTTTCTTTCCGTTTTCCCCCATGCCGCCGCGCTCCTGTTTCTGCTTCGCCTCCCGCCGGGCTTTGACGGCCTTGATAAAGGCGCTGAACAGTGGGTGCGGGCGATTCGGCCGTGATAGAAACTCGGGATGGAACTGGGTGCCCAACATGAAGGGGTGCTGCGAGCGGTCGAGCTCGCTGATCTCGACCAAACGGCCGTCCGGGGAGAGGCCGGAAAAAAGCATCCCGGCTTTATGCAGCTCTTCACGGTATGCGTTCTTGAACTCGAAACGGTGGCGGTGGCGTTCATCGACGGCTTCCTTACCATACGCCTCCGCCGCGATCGTCCCCGGCTGCAGCTCGCAGGGGTACAGGCCGAGCCGCATGGTGCCGCCCATATCGGTGATGTCGCGCTGGTCGGGCATCAGGTCGATCACCGGGTGTTGGGCGTTTGGTTCGAACTCGGTGGAGTTGACTCCCTCGTTCTCCAGCACCTCGCGGGCGAACTCGATCACCATCACCTGCATGCCCAGGCACAGGCCGAAATAGGGCACTTTTTGAGTGCGTGCGTAGCGGGCCGCCAAAACTTTGCCCTCCACCCCACGCTCGCCGAACCCACCCGGCACGATGATCCCGTCTGCCGAGAGGACCTGGTCCCAGACCTTGTCCTTTTCCAGGTCGCCGGAATGCACCCAGGCGATATCGACTTCCACCCCCTCGGCCCAGGCGGCGTGCCGCAGCGCCTCGCGCACGCTCATGTAGGCATCGTGCAGCTCGACGTATTTGCCAACCAGCGCGATCTGGACGCGAGGTTTCTCGCGCCGCATGTTGCTCACCATGCGCTCCCATTCGCGCCAGTCAGGCTTGCGACGGGCTACCAGGCCGACCCGCTTCAGCAGCAGTTCGCCGACTTCCGCCCGTTCGACCAGCAGCGGGATCTCGTACAGCGTTTCCGCGGTGCGCATCGGGATGACCATTTTCTCTTCCACGTCGCAGAACAGGGCGATTTTTCTGACCAGCTCTCCGTTGACGTCATGATCGCAGCGGGCGATGATCATGTCCGGAGAGATGCCGATCGAGCGCAGCTCGCGCACCGAGTGCTGGGTGGGCTTGGTCTTGATTTCGCCGGTGGCCCCGATGTAAGGCAGCCAGGTGACGTGAATATAGACCGTGTTCTCACGGCCCACATCGCCGCGCATCTGGCGCAACGCTTCCAAAAAGGGCAGCGACTCGATATCGCCAACTGTTCCCCCGACCTCCACCAGGACGAAATCCGCCTCGCTGGTCTTGGCCAGCTGGACGATGCGGCGCTTGATCTCATTCGTGATGTGCGGGATGACCTGGATCGTACCGCCGAGGAAATCGCCGCGGCGCTCTTTGTGAATCACATCGTAGTACACACGCCCGGTGGTCACGTTGCTCATCTGGTTCAGGCTGTTATCGATGAAACGTTCGTAGTGGCCCAGGTCCAGGTCGGTCTCCGCCCCGTCATCGGTCACGAACACCTCTCCGTGCTGGTAGGGGCTCATCGTACCCGGGTCGACGTTGATGTAGGGGTCCAGTTTTTGCACGGCGACCGAGAAACCGCGCTCTTTCAGCACTCGCCCGATGGCCGCGGCCGTTACGCCTTTGCCCACGGAAGAGACCACGCCGCCGGTAAAGAATAGATACTTGGTCATTTCACACCCTCCCTGAACGGTCCGCCGCCCGAACCGGACGGACCGCTTTCCAATAAAGAGACAGGGAGGGCGGTGAAGCCCTCCCCGTCGTAAACATTCGCATTGGAGGCAGTAACCGGATCATCCGACCAGCCGCTCCAGGTCTTCCGCCGCCCGGCGCATCTCGAGAAAGATCAAACCCAGCTTGGCATTGTGCCCGGCCAAGGCCGTCAGCACCGCTTCCTGCCCGACGGCAGTCAGAACAACGTAGCCCGATTCGCCGCGCACATAAATTTCATCCAGCACGCCGCGGCCGAGCTCCTGGGCGATGCGCTCACCCAGACTGAGCATAGCGGCGGACATGGCGGAAACACGGTCCTCCTCGGAGCCCTGGGGCAGCGCGGAGGCCATGATCAGCCCGTCCACAGAGACGACCGCAGAGGCCTCGATGTCGGAGGACGCCATCTGCATATCCCGCAAGCGCGCCACCATTTGTTCACTGCGGTTCATCGTCACAGTCATGAATTGATCCTTTTTCGGTCCACCAAAACTGATTTTACCATCAAAGAGGGGCGAAAGCCGGCATGATGCGAGCCGGAACCAGAGGGCCGTAGTACTTCTGGTAGAAATAAAACCCTGGCACTGCGCCTTTTTCCAGGGATCACGCACAGCCCTGTCTCGCCAGTCCATTTGCCGGATATCCTGCGGCTGGTATTGACCAAGGCGTTCTCAAAGTCCGTTGACAAAAGAGCCTTTCGCTGCTCGAGTAGGCCGCGAAGCGGCCGTATCGAAACCCAGTTTTCCGCCGGGTTTCGCGACTTTGAGAAAGCCATGGGGTATTGACCTCCCTTCGTTGACCCTCATTTTCCTTCATGTTAAACTGATAGACTGCCATGCGCAGGAAAATTTGGCTCCTTACCGCCCTACTGCTCCTGATCCTTCCCCAAAAAACAATCCTGGGGCAGGATTCGGGTCCGGACTCCGGCGATCCGAACGTGGCAATTGACAGCCCCGCAGGCGGGGAAGCGCTCCAGGGGCTGGTCCGCATCAGCGGCTCCGCCAACCCTGACGGTTTCAGCGCCTTTGAACTGTCTTTCCGCTTTACCGGCGACGACCGCGGCGCCTGGTTCCTGATCGCAGAGGGCAACAGCCCGGTTGAGGAAGGCGAGCTGGCCGAATGGGACACGTTCCTGATCACCGACGGGGATTACGACCTGCGGCTGGCGGTCAGCCAGGCCGGTGGGGGCCTGCTCGAGGCCACGGTCGAAGGCCTGCGGGTGCGCAACTACAGCGCGGTGGAGACCAGCACCCCGACGCCGATCCCCTCCCCGACCGCCTCGCCGACTGTGGACCCGACCGCCGCTTTCGTCCCGCCCACCGTCACGCCGACGCCCACGGAGGCCGGCTCCGCGCCTCCCCCGGCGACGCTCACCCCCCTGCCCACCAACCCGGCCCAGATCAGCGGCGGTGAGATCAGCTACAGCCTGGCGCGCGGGGCGGCCGGCGTGCTGGCGGCCTTCATCCTGCTCGGCATGTACGCATCGATTCGAAACGCCAGGAGATCATGAAAAAAGAAATCCGCGAAAGCCTGGGAAGCCTGCAAAACGCCCTGGACCGTCTGCGGAAAACGCAGCCCCAGGAAGAAGCAGTGCAGGAAAGCGGCCCACCGGCCGCACCCGCTCCATCCCAGACCTTCCTGATCACCGGGCTGGGCAACCCGGGTAGGGAATACGCCAACAACCGGCACAACGCCGGGTTTATGGTGGTCGACCGGCTGGCGGACCGCCTGGGGCTGTCTTTTTCGCGGGTCCAGCAGCGCGCCCTGGTGACGGATGGCCGCTACGAAGACCACCGGCTGATCCTGGCCAAGCCCCAAACCTACATGAATGAATCCGGGGGCTCGATCGGGCCGCTGGTCAAGTTTTACAAGGTGCCTCTGGAAAACTTGTTGGTCGCATTCGATGAGATGGACCTGCCCCTGGGGACGCTGCGCATCCGGCCAAAAGGCGGCAGCAGCGGACAGCAAGGGATGCAGTCGATCATCCGCAGCCTGGGCAACCGGCAGGGGTTCCCGCGCCTGCGGGTCGGTATCGGGCGCCCGCCCGGCCGCATGCCGCCGCCCGCCTACCTGCTGCAGGATTTTTCGTTTGACCAGCAGCAGGCGCTGGACCAGGTCCTGGACCAGGCGGTCGACGCCATCCTGTCTTTTGTCACGGAAGGCCTTTCAGCTGCCATGAACCGGTACAACGGTGTGGTCGCCGGCGAGGATGGCGGCTAGCCAGCGATCCGACGGCCGATGGAACTGCTCTGCTCGCTTCCTTTCCTGACGCCCGACCGCTACTTGCGGCTGTGCATCCTACGGCCGGGTGCATCGTTGAGCGCGATCCCGCCAATCGAACCCATCTGCCAATGACACTTTTCGACACCATCATCCCCGCGATCGCCGGTGCAGCGCCGTTCTGGCGCCTGGTCGCCCGCCTGCGCGAATTCGAGCTGCTGCCCAACCAGGGCCTGCCAAAAGCGGCGCGCCTGCCCCTGAGCGCCGCGTTGCACGCCGCCATGGGCGTGCCCACACTGCTGATCACCGACCGAGCCGACCATGCCCTGATCCTGCAGGACGAACTATCCATGTGGCTGCCGGAAACCCGATGCCTGCTGTTTCCGGAGCCCGCGCCGTTGTTTTACGAACGGGCGCCCTGGGGAGAGGCTACCCGCCTGGAACGGCTGGCAACTCTGACAGCGCTGGCCGCATTCCACATTCCCGGCGCACGCCGGACAGACTCACCGGAAGCGGGGCCTGAACCTGGGGATGACCTCAGCCGGCAGGAGGCCCGCCTCCAGTTCTGGTTCGCCCTGCGAGGCGACCAGGGGGACCCGCACGCACCGCTGATCATCGCTTCCGCCCGGGCGCTGATGGCCCGCACCCTGCCCCGCCGGGATTTCGTGGGGCGCACGCGCAGCCTGAAGGCCGGTCTGCGTGCCCAGCCCAGCAGGTTGGCTGAAAGTTGGGTGTCGATCGGCTATGAACCGGCGAACATCGTCGTGCAGCCCGGCCAGTTCGCCCGGCGCGGCGGCCTGATCGATATCTGGCCGCCCACGGAGAGCCAGCCGCTGCGGATCGATTTCTTCGGGGACGAGATCGACACCATGCGCCGCTTCGACCCGGCCAGCCAGCGCACGACCGGCCAGGTGGAGCGGGTGCTGGTTTCCCC
Source organism: Anaerolineales bacterium (assembly GCA_041632295.1). Classification (GTDB taxonomy): domain Bacteria; phylum Chloroflexota; class Anaerolineae; order Anaerolineales; family JABWBV01; genus DATDOR01. The sequence goes on from JBFKII010000097.1 coordinate 5,625, forward strand.
AGCGCGTGAGTTCATCATCTCCGGTAAGGAAATCGGCCTGCCCGAGGGAGAAGCGAGCGCGATCGCCAGCGAGTTCCTCCTGCCTCTGCTGCATCCCCCGGCTTCGCTGCTCGAATACCTGCCCGACAAATCCCTGGTGCTGCTGGACGACCTGGAAGCGATCGAAAGCCAGGCCGACGAAGTCGAACGGCAGGCGATCGAGATGCGCACGGAGCGGATCGCCGATGGGCGCCTGCCAGAAGATTTCCCCACCCCGTACACCCCCTGGAGCGAACTGTTTGACGAGCTGCAGTACCGGAGATTCCTGCAGCTCGGCCCGGCGTCCGGCGGGGACAGAAGCGAGCTCAGCCGCCTGTTCACACCCAACCCGCGCTTCGGGGGGCGCGTCAAAGCGCTCAGCGACCACCTCCTGCACCAGGCCCACCGCAAAGACCGCAGCGTGGTCGTCTCCCGGCAGGCTTCCCGCCTGGAGGAGCTCTGGCGCCAGGACACACCCCCCGGCACCGCGCCCGCGCCGGTTTTCGCCACCGGCAGCCTGGAGGAGGGCTTCGTTTTCTCACCGCCGGGCGAAAACCGCATCCACCTGCTGACCGACGGTGAAATTTTCGGCTGGCGCCGTAGCCAGGTACGCCGGCGGCCGCGCGGCACGAGAGAAGCCCCGGAAATCGCTTATGCCGACCTGCAAGTCGGGGACTGGGTGGTGCACATCGACCACGGGATCGGCCGCTTTATGGGGCTGGTCAACCGTATGATGGATTCGATCGAGCGCGAGTACCTGGCGGTCGAATACGACCAGGGGGACGAGCTTTTCGTACCCGTACACCACGCCGACCGGCTGACCCGTTATGTCGGCCCGGACGGGCGTTCCCCACAACCCAACCGCCTGGGCTCCGCCCAGTGGACAACCGCCCGGGCCAAAGTTAAGAAAGCGGTGGAAGAAGTGGCGGAAGACCTGCTCGAGCTGTACGCCCGGCGAAGCACCGTCCAGGGGCACGCTTTCAGCTCCGACAGCGAATGGCAGCGCGAGCTGGAAGCCGCTTTCCTGTACACCGAGACCGAGGACCAGCTCAGGGCCCTGGAAGAGGTCAAAGGGGACATGGAAAACTCGCGCCCGATGGACCGCTTGATCTGTGGCGATGTGGGTTACGGCAAAACCGAAGTCGCCCTGCGGGCAGCGTTCAAGGCGGTCTACGACGGGAAACAGGTCGCCATGCTCGTGCCGACCACCGTGCTGGCCCAGCAGCATTTCCACACTTTCCGCGAGCGCCTGGCGTCCTTTCCGGTCACGGTCGAGATGCTCTCCCGCTTCCGGACCGACGCCGAGCAGCGCGAGGTGCTCTTCCGCCTGGCCCTCGGGGAGGTCGACATCGTCATCGGCACCCACCGCCTGCTGTCCGGCGATGTGGAATTCAGCGACCTCGGGCTGCTGATCATCGACGAGGAGCAGCGCTTCGGGGTCACCCACAAGGAAAAGCTCAAGCAAATGCGCACCGAGGTGGACGTGCTGACCCTGACCGCCACGCCGATCCCGCGCACGATGTACATGGCCCTCACAGGGGTACGGGATATCTCGACCATCAACACCCCCCCGGAAGAGCGACTTCCGATCGTCACCCAGGTGGGCCCGTATTCGCAGAAACAGGTCCGCCAGGCAATTCTGCGGGAAATGGAGCGCGGCGGCCAGGTTTTTTTCGTGCACAACCGCGTGCAGACGATTTACGGCATGCGCAATCACCTGGAAAAGCTGGTGCCGGAGGCCCGCGTCGGGGTGGCGCACGGCCAGATGAAAGAGAGGACCCTGTCCGACCGCATGCAGGCTTTCACGGCGGGGGAGATCGACGTGCTGCTGTCGACCTCAATCATCGAGTCCGGACTGGATATCCCCAACGCCAACACGTTGATCGTCGATCGGGCGGACACGTTCGGACTGGCCCAGCTCTACCAGCTGCGCGGCCGCGTCGGGCGCGGCTCCAACCAGGCCTATGCTTATTTTTTCAAACACCGCCGCAAACCGGCCACACCGGAGGGGCGCGCCCGGCTGGAAACCCTGGCGGAAAACACCGAACTGGGCGCCGGGTTCAATATCGCCATGCGCGACCTGGAGATTCGCGGAGCCGGCGATCTGCTGGGCACCCGCCAGTCGGGGCACATCGCGGCGGTTGGATTTCACCTGTACACCCGCCTGCTTTCCAACGCGGTCCAGGAGAAACGCGGGCACCGCCTCGAACTGGATGAGGGCCTGCCCCTGGCGGACCTGGCGGCGCTGCAGGCCATCCAGCCTGCGGTAAACATCGACCTGCCCATCCCGGCCGGGATCCCCTCGGGGTACATCGCCGACCGGGACGTGCGCCTGCAGCTCTACCGCCGGCTGGCGGACGTCCGCAGGGAAGCGGAAATCGAAGTGCTCCATTCGGAATTCAACGATCGCTTCGGACCGGTCCCGGAGCAGGTGCGCGATCTGCTCTTCCAGATCCGGGTCAAGCTGCTGGCCGAAAAGGCCGGCGTGCAGCAGATCCTGCCGGAAAACCGCCAGCTGGTCTTGCGGTTTGCCCCGGGGGAAGAAGGGCGCCCGGAATCGAAGGCGTATTGGGGGCGGGATGTGCGCCCCGGCAAGGGGGCCCTGCGCCTGGCGATGGGCGGCGAGCCGGAAGCCTGGCGGGAGCGACTGATCCAGTTGCTGGATTCGCTTGCCGGGGACGAAGTTGCCTGAGCTTTTGGTGAAAAAATTCTCAAACGGTTTGACATCCACCTGACCCCCCGGTATAATTGCCGACTGCTTAGGATACCCCTCGATCGGCGAAAAACAGATGAATCGAGCCCGTACCGGAATATGTCGGCCTTGCGATTGCATCCCCCTGCGCGCCGGTCGTTGCAGGATCGATCGCAAAGGAGCGTGAAATATGGAAAACGAAAGCCTTGCCGCACCTGGGAAGAGCCAGGTCAAGCGTAAAGATCATTTTGTCGGAAAAGTGGAAAAAGTGACTCTGGCTGGTGCCGTGATCGATCTTGGACTTGACCGCCCGGGTTTCCTCCACCTGGCGAAGCTGGGCGACCCCAGCATCAAAAACGTCTCCGAAGTACTGACTGAAGGGCAGGAGATCGCCGTCTGGGTGCAGCGCCCGTCCCCGAACAAACCTTTTATCGAACTGACCACCCGCGAACCACTGACCCTGGAATGGGGCGAAATCCGTAAAGGCATGACGGTGACGGGGAAGGTGGAAAAATTGGAACGTTTCGGAGCGTTTGTCGATATCGGCGCCGAACGGCCGGGCCTGGTGCATGTCAGTGAGATGAGCCACGACTACATCCGATCGCCCGAAGAGGCCGTCAAGGTCGGTGAGGAGATCGAGGTGCGCGTGCTGGATGTAAACCGAAAGAAACGCCAGATCAAGCTGAGCATGAAAGCCCTGTTGGACAGGCCGGATCAGGTACTCGAAGCCATGAACCAGGAAGACCGGGCGGAAGAGGACAACACGCCGACGGTCACCGCCATGGAATACGCCCTGCGTTCGGCGATGAACCGCTCCAAAGGGGAAAAACCCCGGACAAAGAAAGCCAAGAAATCGGACACCGGAAAACAGGCGCTGGAGGATTTCTACACCCGCACACTGGAAAATTACAAAGAAGACTGAACCGTCTCTCTCAATTCGAAACACCCCGCCAGAAAAAGCGGGGTGTTCTGCATTAAATTACCTGTTTTGCAAGTTTCAAAAAAGAAACCAAAACGGGCTTCGTCTGGCGCAATGAATTTGCGCCGCTTAGCCGAACGGTTTCGAATGCAGCGGTGAATATTACCGCCATTCGCCTCAACCAGTTTTTTGGAGACGTTGCTTCGACAGGCCTGTACTGAGCGAAGTCGAAGTCCTCAGCACAGGTCTACGTGGCAATACGGGCTCTTCGTACGGATCCCTCGGGACCTCGGGACAGGCTCAACCAGCAAACGCCGATAACCCGCACATCGGGAAAATTTTACGAGCCCGATTTTTCACGGGGATCTTATGACCTGATATCGGTTTCGCTGCTTTTCCGCCGCTCAGTCATCCAGGAGTGCCGCCAGGCCGCGCAGGCCCAGCCCGTAGGAGCGCCAGCCGAATCCAGCCACGATGCCCGCGCAGACCGGGGCAATCATCGAGCGCCGCCGGAAGGCTTCGCGGGCCTGGGTATTGGAAAGATGGACTTCGATCACCGGGATGCCGATCGCCGCGACCGCATCCCGCAGGGCGACCGAGGTGTGAGTGTACCCGCCCGGGTTGAACACCACCCCGGAGGCCCAACCGGCGGCATCGTGCAGGGCGTCGATCAGGGCCCCTTCGCTGTTCGACTGGAAGCTGCGCACCTCCAGCCCCAGCCCCGCCCCCAGCGCCTGCATCCGGGAGTCGATCTCGGCGAGGGTCTGGGAACCGTACACATCGGGTTCTCGGCGTCCCAACAGGTTCAAGTTCGGGCCGTGCAGGATCAGGATTTTTTTCATGAGCGATAGGCCAGCGTATCGGAAACGCCGACGGTAAACAGGTAACCGAGATCGAGGAGCAAATCCAGGCAGGCGCCCTGTTCCTTCTTTGAAAGATGCATGTGCTCGTAGCGGATCATCGACGGCTGCAGCCGGTCGAAGTCAAACAGCCGCAGCAGTTCGCCGTCATATCCCTCCGCGTCGATTTGGAGCAGGTCGATCCGTTTGATGTCGAAGCGCTCCAGGAGCGAACCGAACGTCATCGTATCGACCAGCTGCGGCTCCATCTTATCTGCCAGGTTGCGGATGCCGCGCGGCACGGGCACGGCCAGACTGGCGTCGTCGTGCCGCAGGACCACTTCCGGGCGGAAGGAGGCGATCTGCTGGCTCCAGGCCGGCTGCCCCTCCTCCTGAGGAACGACGTACAGCGGCGCTTGCCCATCGCGGTCCGAGACGGCTGCGTTCAGAAATATCAATTGGTCTTGCCCGCGGTAATTTTCCTGCAGGGCACGGAAGGGTCCTGTCTGGGGTTCCAGGAGCACGCCCCGCCAGCGGTAATGCCGGACGCGGGCGTGCAGGGGGTCGTTGGTCAGGCCGTCATACGCGCCGACCTGGATGAAAAAAAATTCGCTCGGATGGATGCGCTGGTGGATCCGCTCGATCAGCTGTTCGAACACCAATTCCAGCAGCATATCCTCCCCCGGCATCCCCGCCCCAGAGGTGGGGTCCACCCGCTGGATGCGGTAGCCAGTTCGGGCCAGCAGCCGGTTAAGGGCGTACTTCGCCTGGCGGGAAAGCATGGCCGTCAAACCATCGGGTGCAGCACTTCCCCGTTCTGCTTGTGGATCTTCTTTCCCGGGATGGGCGGTGACCCAAAATGGGGCTCGAAGAAACGCCGCCGGACGGACCGGGTCTCTTCCGACAGGCTGGCATAGATCTCCTGGGCGCACTCGACGCAAACCAGGGTCGGATGCAGAGAGATCAGCAACCGGTCGGACTGGCATTCGGCATATTCGAAATACTCCGGCAGCGTGTCTCGCGCCGCGCGGCACAGAATGCAATATGCGGTCATGCGCGCCACCCGGTCGGTGTAGTTGCTGAACACAAGCCGGTAGCGGTCCGCCAGGTCCACCCGCGCCAGCAGCGAATCGAGAAATGAGCGGGAGTCGACGGAATACTGCTGTTGCAGCGCTTTCTGGCAGGCGCTGCAAACCACCATTTCATGCTGCAACGCTCCCCCGGAATAGAATTTGTTGATCATGTGGTGCAGCGTGGGTTCGAAAAGCGCCTGCTCGCAGATATCGCAGCTTTGAAAAGGCCTGCGGGTCCCAGATTCGAAAAAACGGGGCGGGATCTTCTCCAGCCGCCGTGCAAACTGCACCGTTTGTTTTGTTGTGCGAACATCAGCCGTCGACATAGGCCCTCGATCATACCGGATCTGGCAGGAAATTTCCAGGAATTGCTATGCCGCCAGCACTTCGCGCAGCAGCGCTTCCTCGATCACCACGCCTGTGCGCACTTCCCCCAGGCTGGCGGGCAGGGCGAACCGCAGCGCCCCTGAAATTATTTTCTTATCCCGCCATACGGCCGCCAGCACCGCTTCCCGGTCCAGGCCCGCCGGGATCCGGGTGGGCAGGCCGGCAGCTTCCAGGGCTTTTGCAATCTGCGGGGACAGGTCAGATCCGGCCAGGCCGATCCGTTCGGCCAGTTGGGTTTCCAGTACCATGCCGATCGCTACCGCTTCGCCGTGCCGCAGAACAAAATCCGATGCCAGTTCAAGCCCGTGGCCGATGGTGTGGCCGAAATTGAGCGCTTCCCGCCGGCCGCCTTCGTACGGGTCGGCGCAGATGATGTCGATCTTGACGGCCATCGCCCTGGCGACCAATGCGGCGTCATCTTTCCGGGGCCCGGCGAACTGAAGCAGCGCGGGGTCGCCGATCACGCCGTGCTTGATCACCTCCGCCATTCCGGACCGGATTTCTGTCTCCGGCAGGGTGCGCAGCACGGCCGGGTCGGCCAGGACCAGGGAAGGGGCGTGGAATGCTCCGACCAGGTTTTTGCCGCCCGGGGCGCCATCGACCATGGCCAGCAGCGTGGTCGGCAGGTTGGCCCAGTGAACCCCGCGCAGGTAGGTGGCTGCTGCAAAACCAGCCAGATCCCCCACCACGCCGCCGCCCAGCGCCACCACG
>JBFKII010000098.1:0-12190 GCA_041632295.1 Anaerolineales bacterium
AGCGCTCCGATAGACTGGAGGGGTCCGGCCTTTATGCTGCTGGGAAGGTTAAAAAAAGCACCGGTAATTTTCCGGTGCTTTTTTGGTCAGGGAAGGGCCTCAATCAGCCGCTGCTACAGCCTGCGAAATCGGTTTGGCGATCCGTTTGCTTTCCCGGATCGACCAGTACAGGATGGCCACCAACAGGAGCACAACCAGCCAGCCGGCGAAACCCAGGGATTTGTACTGCACGATCACCGGGGCGACGATCAGCGCAACCAGGTTGACCACTTTGATCATCGGATTGAGCGCCGGCCCTGCGGTGTCTTTGAACGGGTCGCCAACCGTGTCGCCGACAATGCCCGCTTTGTGGCGCTCAGAGCCTTTGCCCAGGTTGTTTTCCGGTTCGCGCGGTTCATCCTCGATCATTTTCTTGGCGTTATCCCAGGCACCGCCACTGTTGTTCATGAAGACTGCCAGTAGCTGGCCGGAAAGGATGATGCCCGCCAGGAAACCGCCCAACGCTTCCACCTGCAGGATCAGCCCGACCAGGATCGGGGTGACCACTCCGAGAAGGGCCAGCGGGACCAGCTCCTTTTGGGCGGCGGCGGTCGAGATGTTGACCGCGTTGCGGTAATCGGGTGGGACTTTGCCCTCCAGCACGCCGCCCTTAAATTGCCGGCGGACCTCCTCGACGATCAGCGCGGCAGCCCGGCTGACGGCCTTGATGGCAAACGAGGAGAACAGCCAGGGCAGGGCACCACCCAGGAGCATGCCGACAAACACCCGCGGGCTGGAGACGCGGATGCCGTTGATCAGGGCGGTCGGGTCCACCCGCCCAACATCCGTGATGAAGGAGCCGAACAGCGAGACCGCGGCAATTACTGCCGATCCGATGGCGATCCCCTTCGTGATGGCCTTGGTGGTGTTGCCGACCGCATCCAGGTCCGCCATCGTTTTCTTGGCGAGGTCGGTGCTCTCGTCCTCTCCGTCAACCCAGGACATCTCGCCGATCCCGGCGGCGTTGTCGGCGATCGGGCCGAACGAGTCCATGGCGACGTTGTTGCCGGTCAGGGTCAGCATGCCGATGCCGGTCATGGCGACTCCGTACAAAACGTAGGTGAACTGTTCGACCGGATCGGCGGAGACCCCGCCGTAAATCACCAGCGAACCGAAAATGGTGGCAGCGATGACGACAACCGCCCAGACCGAGGACTCGTACCCTATCGAGATCCCAGAAAGGATCAGCGTGGCCGAACCGGTGTCGGCCGATTTCTTGATCTCTTTTACCGGCGCGCCGTGCGAACCGGTGAAATAGTCCGTCAGCCGGTCGATCAGGATCGCCAGCAGCACCCCGAGCGCGGTGGTGGCAAATGGCCGCCACCAGCCCCCAGGAACGTCCTGCATGTAGAAGATCGCCACGATCAAGAAAAGGACAGTCGAAATGGCAGCGGAAGTCAGGAAGCCGTTGAAAATGGCCTGCATGGCGTTGCCGCCCTCATCCGGGCTGCGAACCAGGTACGTGCCCACGATCGAAGCCAGCACGCCGATGCCGCGTACGATCAACGGGTAGATGATCCACTCCAGGTGCCCGGTGATGGCGTGCAGTGCGACGCCCAGGATCAGGCTGGAAACGATGGTGACCTCGTACGATTCGAAAATATCGGCGGCCATGCCGGCGCAATCTCCGACGTTATCCCCAACCAGGTCCGCCACGACCGCGGGGTTGCGCGGGTCATCTTCGGGGATGCCGGCCTCCACCTTGCCGACCAGATCGGCGCCGACGTCTGCGGCCTTGGTGTAGATCCCGCCGCCGACGCGCATGAAGAGCGCCAGCAGAGTGCCGCCGAAACCGAAGCCCAGCAAGGCATCCGGGGCAGCGATACCGAAAAAGATGAAAATGATCGTGCCCCCGAAAAGGCCCAGGCCGTCGGTCAGCATCCCGGTGATCGTCCCGGCGCGGTACGCGATGCGCAACGAATCGCCGAAAGAGTACCGGGCGGCGGATGCCACCCGAACGTTTGCCTGTACAGCCATACGCATGCCGATTTGCCCGACGATCAGGGAGAACACGGCGCCCATGACGAAGGCGATCGCCCGGCCGAGACCGATGATCAGGCGGATCTGGTCCTCCGGCTGCCCTTCAAATCGCTCCAAAGCTTCAGGGGTGGGTGGTACGATGTAAATGGAAAGAAAAAGTGCCACCGTCAAAATCAGGATCAGTGGCACAATAGTCCGCAGCTGCCGCCGCAAATAAGCGTCCGCGCCATCCCGGATGGCGCTCCAGACCTCCTGCATCTTTTCGGTCCCTTTCTCCTCGCGCAATATCTGGCTGCGCAAAAGCAGCGCGTACAGCAGCCCGAGGAGGGACACACCGAGGACGCTCCAAATGGCAATTTGCTCAAATGGGGTCATCATACTTCCAGAGCCAAGCATTATTCTCGTTCCTCCTGAAGAATGGAGATATTTCCCTCGCCAATTTCGGCAAAAAAGAGATGCTTGTGCGCAGTTCGTTACAAAGCGCACAAGCATCGACGATTGTAAGGGGCGATTTACAACCTGTCAAGCAAAAGTGCAAAGATGTACAAATGGTGACTAAAAACGATACGGGTGTTGGAGGTTTGTGCGGATTCGATTAAAATAGCTGCTGTTTTGTCAAAAAAGCAGATCGGTTGTAAAATGTACGGCCCTGAACGGTTGTTGCAGGAACAAGACAAGAAACAAACGCTGTAAGAAAGCGACTCGGAGTGCTCATGATCACAGTTGAAGGACTTTCCAAAGATTACGGCGCGCGTATGGCAGTGGACAATATCCGCTTCCAGGCCGAAAAAGGCGAGATTCTCGGATTTTTAGGCCCCAACGGCGCCGGCAAGACCACCACGATGCGTATCCTGACCGGGTACATGCCGCCGACCTCCGGTAAGGCATCGATCGCCGGCTTTGATGTGGTCGAGAATTCGCTGGAAGTGCGCAAACGGGTCGGCTACCTGCCCGAAACCGTGCCGCTTTACGAAGATATGACGGTCTTTGAATATCTCAAATACATGGCCGAGCTGCGCAACGTCCTTGAGGCGGAGGACCGCGTGGAGGATGCGCTGGAAATGGTCAACATGACCGAGCGGATCGACTCCTACATATCCAGCCTCTCCAAAGGCATGCGGCAGCGCATCGGCCTGGCCCAGGCGCTGCTGCACGACCCCGAGGTCTTGATCCTGGACGAACCGACGATCGGCCTGGACCCCGCTCAAATCATCGAGGTCCGAAACCTGATCCGCAGGCTCGGAGAGGAGCACACGATCCTGCTTTCGACCCACATTTTGTCTGAGGCCCAGCAGCTGTGCGACCGAGTGCTGATCATGAACAAGGGCCGCATCGTGGCCGAGGATTCCCCCGAAAAGCTTGAATCCCGCCTGTCCGGTGCGCAGCGTGTCGCCCTCCAGGTGGCCGGATCGTCCGAAGGGCTTGTCAAACTGCTGCGCGGCCTGGAAGGGGTGGATAGGGTCATCCAGGGTGAGTCGGGAAAACTCGAATTCCTGACCGAGCCGGGCATGGACAGCCGTCCGGCGGTCGCCAGGGCGGTCTTGCAGGCCGGATACGACCTGCTGGAGCTGCGGCGTGTGGGCATGAGCCTGGAGGAGATCTTCCTGGAGTTAACCACGGACGATCTCGCCCCGGTCGTAGAAGCACCGAATGCGTTCGAAACACAGCCTGATGAAGAGGCGGGTGAAACCGAGGACGAGGAGTAAGGTATGCGCAAAGTCTGGATCATTGCCAACCGGGAGTACAAGAAATATTTTTCAACCCCAGCAGCCTATGCGATAGCATTCATGCTGCTGCTGATTTTGGGTTTTCTTTTCTATATCAACATCCTGGGCGCCCTGGTCAGCCAGTTCGCCCCGGGGGTGGACATCGTGCTCGGTCCGCTGGTCTTCCTGCTGCTGTTTGTCACCCCGGCAATCACAATGCACCTGCTGTCGGATGAACAGCGCATGGGGACCATCGAGCTGCTGCTGACTTCCCCGATCAAGGACTGGGAGCTGGTGGTCGGCAAGTGGCTGGGAGGCTTCCTGTTCGTTGCCACGCTGGTCCTGGTGACGCTGATCTATCCCTTCTTTATGAATTTCATGATTTCTCCCGGCATCGACCAGGGGCCATTGATCAGCGGCTACCTGGGAGTGCTGCTGGTCAGCGCTTCCCTGGTGGCCGTTGGAGTGGCGGTGTCGGCTATGTTCAGCAACCAGATCGCTTCCTTTTTCGTCACTCTCGGGCTGCTCTTGCTGCTGTGGATCATCAGCGCGCCCAACCAATCCGGGGCCGGCTCGAGCCAGCTGCTGACTTACCTGGACTTCCGCCAGCATTTCCAGACCACCTTTATCAACGGGGTGATCGACGTGCGCGATATCGTTTACTACCTCAGCCTGACGGCGATTTCCCTCTTTTTGGGCTCGGCGATCGTCGAGCTACGGAGGTGGCGCTGATGGACAACCGCATGCAATCCTACGCACCCTGGGCGCTGGCATTATCGGGGATCGGACTGCTGGTTTCGTTTGCCCTCTATTTCATCCAGCGCGAGTGGAACCTGCCTCTCCAGATCGCACTTGCCGTGACCGTGATCGGCTTTGCGCTCTTTATCTACTTTGATCCGGACCGGGCCCGGGCCATTTTCACCGGCCGCCAGGCCAGGTATGGCAGCAACGCCCTGCTCATGCTGCTGGCTTTCATCGGCATCGTCGTAGTGGCGAACGTGATTTTCTTCCAGAATGCCCTGGACTGGGGCCTGCGCTGGGACCTGACCGAGGACCAGTCCCGCACCCTGGCGCCCGAGACGATCGAGACCCTCGAATCGTTGCCTGAGCCGGTAGCGGTCCAGGGTTTCTTCACCAACAACAGTTTCGCCTCCCAAACGAATGCGCAGGAACTGCTGGACGATTTTAAGGTGTACGCCGGCGGCAACCTGACATACACATTCATCAACCCCGATCTGGATCCGATCGCGGCGAGCAACGCCAACATCACCCGCGATGGCGCGCTGGTCTTCACCATGGGGGATAACCGCGAGCAGGTCACCCTTGTTACCGAACGGGAGTTCACGAATGCGATCATCCGGCTGCTCAATCCCGGGGACAAAGGCGTGTACTTCCTGACGGGACACGGTGAACGAGGCATCGACCAGACCGGCCAGGAATCGATCTCCAGCCTGATCCGGGATCTGGAGAACAAGAATTACGTCGTGGCCTCCGTCAATCTGCTGGCGGGAGAGATCATTCCGGAGGATGCCATCACCCTGGTGGTCGCCGGGCCGACGCAGCTGTACACCCAGGGGGAGGTCGATATCATCGCCGGTTTCGTCGGGAGCGGTGGATCGCTGATCGTCAACATCGATCCGTTTACCCAAACCGAGTTCGGCGATTCCGCCGGGCCGCTGGCGGAGTACCTGCTCAACGTGTGGGGGATCGAGTTGGGTGCGGATATTATCGTAGACCCGGGGGCGATTCAATTCTTCGGCTCGCCTTATGTTGCGGTGTCGGGTGGTTATGCTGACCACCCAATCACCTCCGATCTGGGCCAGCGTCAGATGGCCACCTTCTTCCCCTTCTCCCGCAGCATCAGCCAGGTGGAAAGCCCGCCTGCCGAAGTGACCTACACTGACTTGATCGTCACCACGGATCAGACCTGGGCGGAACGGGACACAGAAGGGCTGGAGGCGGGTGGGGAACCGTCCCCGGACCAGGACACCGACCTGTTTGGCCCGGTCACGGTGGCGTTGGCAGCGGAAAACTCGGCCAGCGAAGCGCGCATTATCGTTTTTGGGGACGCCGATTTTTATATCGATGCGTATTACAACCAGTTCGGGAACGGGATCCTGATGACCAACGTGGTCGATTGGACCGCAGAACAGGAAGACCTGATCACGCTGACCCCCCGCCAGACCACCCAGCGGATCGTTGTTCCGCCACAGGGCGCCGTCCTCAACATGATCGCCTTTGGCTCGGTCATCCTGGTTCCCGGCCTTGCACTGGTCGCCGGGATCGTGGTCTGGGTGCAGCGGAGGCGGCGGGCGTAAGATGGTGCGCAAAAACACGCTGATCCTGGTAGGGGTGTTCGCCGCCCTGGTCCTGGTGCTCGTCCTCCTGCAGCGCTCCCCGGAAGAAACGCCTGAGGAACTGGCCGACTTCCCCACATCGCCGCCGGTCGTTTCTCTGTTCGATTTCGGCAGCCAGACTGTAGCCGGGCTTGCAGTGCGCAACCTGGATGGGAATGAAGTCGTGATGGTGCTGAATGAGGGCAACTGGAGCCTGACCTCCGCCTCGGCCACGCAGGAGGAGACAGACGGCCAGCGCATCAACAACGCGGTGACGCAGATTGCGACCATGCGGGTGCTCAACGACGGCGCCATCCAGGCTGAACCGCGCGATCTGGGCCTGGAGTTTCCCAGCCACGAAATCACGATTACGCTTTCGGACGGTGGTGTGCACGTAATTTCGGTCGGCCGCGCTTCGGTGACCAACCGGGGCTATTATGTGATCGTAGACGGCGGGGAACCCCAGCTGGTGACAAAGTCGACGCTGGACCAGTTGATCGGGCTGCTGGACGACCCCCCGCTGCTGCCGACGCCGATACCGGAGCCGGTGGACGAAGCCACCCCCGAAGCGCCCGAAGCTCCCTAAAAAAACGGATCGGATCCTTCTCGATTATTCATGGACGGCGCATTCAAATCTGCGCCGTCTGTTTTTATCGGGAAAGGCATTTGTGTTTGAAAATCCGCCGTTTGGGAAAAACCGTGATATTTGTGATTCATTAACCTGAAAATTTCGTTAATGTGGGGGCAGGGTTGTTGCCTTATCACAAAAAAAAGTGTATTCTGTCTTAATTCGGCAAAAAAGTCATACATGCATCCGAACTTGATCTGAAAATCCACCGGCAGGAATGTACTGGCCACAATTCTGCTCTCCAGCCGTATATTTCACAATGAAGACAGCTCAGTCTGTACCGTCTCCAAAAGACCTGACAATCGCAGCGCTGCCCATGGGATCAGGAATCCTGTATGAATTTTGATGACAAATATCTAAACCAATTAGAAAATAACGAAGAGAATTTCAATCCGACCGCACAGTTGATCCATCTGGGGCGTGAAAAAGGCTTCGTCACGCTGGATGATATTCTGGCGCTGTTCCCCGATGCCGAACAGAACGTGGACCTGTTGGAAGAGGCCTTCAGTGCGCTTCTCAATGCCGGGATCAATTACCAGGAATCGGCGATCCCCGGCGATCCGAGCGATGACGAACTTTCCGGTGATGAAGAAGATGCGGAGGACGAGGCCGAGAACGGGCGGGTTCTCTCCACCGATGACAATTTCCTGGCCTCCATCGATACCGACGATATGATTGGCCTCTACTTGAAGGAGGTCGGCCGGGTGCCGCTGCTGACTGCGCAGGAAGAAGTGGACCTGTCCCAGCGGATCGAGCTTGGCCGTTTGGCCCGGGAAGAGCTGGCCCGCGGGGGTGTATCAGTCCACAGGCGCATGGAGCTGCGCCGCCTGATCGAGGACGGATGGCTGGCGCGCGAGCACCTGATCACCGCCAATTCCCGCCTGGTGATCAGCGTGGCCAAGAAGTACATGGGCCGCGGGGTGCCTTTCCTGGACCTGATCCAGGAAGGGAACATCGGCCTGATCCGGGCGGCCAAGAAATTTGACTACCGCCGCGGTCACAAATTCAGCACCTATGCCACCTGGTGGATCCGCCAGGCGGTCACGCGCGCGATCGCCGACCAGGGTCGGACCATCCGGGTGCCGGTCCACATGGGCGACCAGATCAACAAGCTGCTTCGCACGCAGCACCAGATCACGCAGCGCCTGGGCCGCGAGCCGACCATCGACGAACTGGCGGTCGAGCTTTCGATCCCTCCCAAAAAAGTGGAAAATATGATCCAGGTCGCCCGGCGCCCGCTCTCGCTGGAAACCCCGACCGATGACGAAGAGGACTCCGTCCTGGCGGATTTCATCGAGGACCAGGACGCCTCCGCTCCGGATGAGACGGCGGCATTCAACCTGCTCAAGACCCACCTGGACGAAGTTTTTTACTCGCTGCCGCCGCGCGAAGTGCGCATCCTGCAGCTGCGTTACGGCTTGCTTGACGGCCAGTCTTACACGCTGGAGGAGGTCGGGCGCAAAATGGGTGTGACCCGCGAGCGGGTGCGGCAAATTGAAGCCCAGGCGCTCAGCCGCCTGCGCCATCCGGCCGTGCGGCGCAAGTTGCGCGAATATCTTTCATAGGGGTCGGTCTCGGACCGACCCCTCGGACCGACCCCTCGAACCGACCCCACAGACCGACCCTACGGACCTGCCGCCTGTTTTTTTTGGTAGATCAGCATCCCCCGGCTGTCGTAGATATCGGTATCCACCACGTGCAAAAGCTCATAGGCCTGCTGGAAGCGCGGGTCTTTAAACAGCCCTTCGCGCCCGTACACCTCCAACAGCACGATAAAGTCCGGCTGCTGGTCGATGATCAGATCGGGTGCGACCGCAAAAGCGTTGACGTGGTAGGCCGGATCGGTGGGGTAGTACGGCAGCGCCTCGGGGGAGATCAGCCCCAGGGCGTCAAGAATGCGGGCCCCGCTGCGATAGCCGAGGACGCCGATATCGCCGGCGGCCACAGTTGCGCCAGGTGCCGCCGCCAGAGCCGGTTGGAGGGCATCTGCCGCTTCCGCATACTTGAGCTCCAGGGCGTACCAGGCCATTTCCGGTGCCGGGTGCGGGAGCCCGTGGTCGGGCTGCCAGGTCCAGCCGCGCAGCGCCAGGGTCAGCGGGATAGCGGCCAGCAGGTAGCGCGAGTGCGCCCATTTGCCCTGGAACGGGGGAAGCAGGCGAACGAGCTGGCCGGCGCCAGCCAGCACGGAAAAAATCAGGGGGGGCAGCGGCGGGGTCAGGTACCAGCGGAAGATAAGCGGATTGGCAACAGCATAAGCCAGGAACCAAATCCAGGGGAAAGCCAGCCAGGGCCACATCCTGGGTCTGGTTCGAACCAGCCTGCGGATTCCGACGATGGAGAGGAAAGGATACAGGACCAACCCGACCGCGATCCCGGCCGGTCCGAACGTCAAATTATCCATGAACGGCGTGGCGTAATGCTGGACCAGACGGAAAAGCGCCGATTCTGGCGGCAGCAGGTAAGCGGCGGCTTTGGCGCTGATCGAATGAGGCAGGGGGGACCCGTAAAACGCGCTGGCCGGCAGCACCCACAGCAGGATCGGCAGGAGAAATGCCGCCCATTCGCGCCAGCTTGGCCGTTCGCCGCTGCGTATAGCCAAGAATAGGCGGTCAAGCCCGAGTGGGGCCATCAGTAAGGCTGCATCCGGGCGCGTCAGCAGGCAGAGGGCGGCCAGTGCGGCTGTAGTGGCCCGATTTCCGTTCAGGTGGGCAATCGCAGTGGCGGTCAGCAGGCACACAAACAGGCTGGTCTCCAGCCCCCCGATCGCAAAGGTAACACTGAAGGGCAGCACCCCCCAGATCAGCCCGGAGACCGCTCCCACCCCTGGCGCGCCGGTCCGTTTTCCGAGGGTGTAAAGGAGCAGACAGGTAAACGCATCCAGGAATGCGTTGAGCAGCAGGGCGATCTGGGGAAAATCAGCCTGGCTGCCCCCGGCCAGCAAACCGATCCCAGCCAGGGTCAGGCCGTACAGGGGAGTGGTGGTTCCGAGAACCCGCTCTCCGGGGTTGTAAACAAAGCCTTCTCCGGCCAGCAAATTACGGGTGTAGCGGAAAGTGATGTAAGAGTCGTCGATCGTGCGCGGCCCCGGCAGGAGGCGAGCCAGCAGGGCCACGGCCACCAGGGCCAGCGGCAGGGCTTGTTTCAGGCGCTGCATGTGGGGATTATAAAATGGTTTCAAAATAGGGCGACGCCTCATGTGGCGTCGCAACCTATGTCTCGATCGGATTCACACCGTATTTCATCAGGAGATCGTCCAGCGCTTCGCGCAGGATCACCGCCTCCCCAACACCCTGTTCCTCGGCCAGCCGGGAAAGGCGTTCAAGCTGGGTCTGGGTGTAGTGGCTGGTCTTGGGGGCCATTTTTTCCTCGTACGCCAGCCGGATTTTGTCTTTACCCACTTTTTTGGCGCGGTAAAGCGCCTGGTCCGCTTTGCGTTTGAGTTCGCTTTCCGTGTTCGCATCCACGGGGTAAGAAGAGATCCCCGCGCTGATGGTGATGCGGAGCCCATGCATGCCCTCCCCTTGGAGGAACGGCGACTTCCCGGCGACCGCCGCCCTGATTTTCTCCAGGGTCAGCAGCGCTTCCTCCCGGACCGTGTTGGGGAACAGCAGGAGGAATTCGTCGCCTCCATAGCGCACCACCATGACCGGATCATCGACATGGGATTGGATGGTAGCGGCAATTCCCTTCAGCACCGCGTCCCCAACGGCATGGCCGAAGTCGTCATTGACGGGTTTGAATTCATCCACATCCAGGAAAGCCAGGGTCAGGGCATGGCCCTGGCTGATGGCATTTTGAAACAGGTCGGGAAACCTGGCTTCGAACACTTCACGTTTATAGAAACCGGTGAGGGGATCGATCGGATCGGCTGCAGGGGTCATGATAATCTCCTTACAACGTATATGAATATAATATATTGAGATAATATAATAATATATTATTAATAGTGAGTCAAGGCGGATGACACACTCAGTCCGCGCCGGAGGCAAGATCCGCAATACGGCCTGGCCGTAGATCGGTCCGGCTGCTCCATTCGGCCTGCGTTGGTCGACCTGCCCGACCTCCGCATTGACCAGGAGTAACATCTTTTACGGATCCTTACGAGCGACTGAATGCCCGAAGCAGCCTGGGGATAATTTATGCGCTTGTCGGGCCATCTTGAATTTGAACTGAAAGAATTACTCCACTTGGTCCTGGCGAGTGGCCGCAGGCCCGAAGGGTTCTGGCGCAGGTTTTTTTTCACCCAAGCTGCCTGAAACTCGTTTGAACCGTCCGGGTTCATTTCCCGTCTCAAGGCAGGTATTCGGATCGATAGTTCCCTGCGAGCGGTCCCGAAAAATGGTAGGATCACCGCCGTGAAATCCACCCGGCTGCTCCTCGCAGCCCTGCTCCTGGCGGGCGGCCTTAAGCTCATCCTGGTGCTGAGCGGATCGGTGCCCTTCAACTCGGACGAGGCGATTGTCGGCCTGATGGCGCGCCACATCCTGCAGGGCTCGTTCCCCCTCTTTTTCTACGGCCAGTCTTACATGGGCAGCCTGGATGCCTTCCTGATCGCGGGCGGTTTCCGGGTGTTTGGCCTGGAGATCTGGGTCATCCGGCTGGTGCAATCGCTCTTGTATCTCGGATTTATCTACACCACCTGGCTGGTCGCCCGCCGTTTCCTGAAAGACCCGCTGGCCCCTGGAATTGCCGCGCTTTCCCTGGTGGTCCCCACCGTCCTCGTTTCCACCTATACAACCGCCACCCTGGGGGGCTACGGCGAGGTATTGGTTTTAGGCAACCTGGTGCTCCTAACGGGCTTCGAGGTGGTGTACGGCGATTGGGGGGAAAAACCCGCCGCCTGGCTGGGGCTTGGTTTTGCCGCCGGGCTCGGATTCTGGACGCTGGGCATGATGGGCATTTTCCTTTTTCCGGTCGGGATGGCCGGCCTTATCGCCTTCCGCCGCGATCGCGTCCGCTTTTACCTCCTGGCTGGTGGGGCGTTCCTGCTCGGCAGCCTGCCATGGTGGTGGGAGAACTTCACCAACGGCTGGTCCGCGCTGGCGGTCCTGACGGGCGGTTCGAGCCTGGCCCTGGTCCCGACCTCGCCTGCTGAACGCCTGCTGGGATTGCTGCTGCTCGGGGTGCCGACTCTGGCGGGCATCCGGTTCCCCTGGGAGCCGGCCTTCGCACCCTGGCCGCTGGCGGTCCTGAGGCTGCTCGTGTTCCTGGCCGTGATCGGTTTTTATATCGAGGGCTGGCGCCGCCCCCGGTTGGACTGGCTGGTCCCCGGCGCTGGCCGCCTGTTGGGCCTGATGGTGGTCGGGTTCGGGCTGGTCTTTATCGGCACCAACTTCGGGATCGACTCAACCGGCCGCTACTTGCTTCCGCTGGTCGTCCCGCTGGCATTGGGAATCGGGGGTCTGACGGCGTACCTGGTCCGGGCGCGCGGCCGTTGGGGCTGGGCGCTGCTGGTGCTGGTCCTGGCCATAAACGGCGCTGAGACCTGGCGAGCGGCGGCA
>JBFKII010000099.1:0-12097 GCA_041632295.1 Anaerolineales bacterium
TCCACCGAGCCGCCGGGGGAGGAGCCACCGGACGCGTACCTGTACAACCCGCTGCGCCCGGTGCCCACGGTGGGCGGGCAGGTGATCCTTCCGGGCGGCAATGCCATGGGGCCGCGCGACCAGCGTGAAGTTGAGCTGCGAGACGATGTCCTGGTGTACAGCACCCCTGTGCTGGCGCAGGCGGTCGAAGTCACCGGTCCGATCGAGTTGCGGCTGTTTGTGTCGTCTTCGGCACCGGATACGGACTTTACGGGAAAGCTGGTCGATGTCTCCCCGGACGGTCGGGCGATGATCCTGACCGAAGGCATCCTGCGGGCGCGCTATCGCAATTCTCTCACCAGGCCTGAACCCATGCAACCGGACACGGTTTACGAACTCCGGCTCAACCTGTGGGCCACGGCGAATGTCTTTTTACCGGGCCACCGCATCCGGCTGGAGGTTTCGAGCAGCAATTTTCCGCGTTTTGACCGCAACAGCAATACAGGCGGGGTGATCGCCAGCGAAACCCGTGATCAATATCAAGCAGCGGTCAACCGAGTTTTCCATGATGCCGCCCACCCTTCTCAATGTATTCTCCCCATCATCGAACGCTAAACACGGAATAGCCTCAAGTGGCCAACACAAGCTCCAACGTCCAGGGGATCGGTTATCTCGTGATGGCGATGTTTGTCTTTTCCTTGCAGGACATCGCCATCAAGTGGATCGGCGGCGACTACCCGGTCATGGAAATCGTCGTTTTCCGCAACCTGGTCGCCCTGCCCGGCACCCTGCTCCTTTTTCGCCTGGAAGGCCGGCGCGGGCTGCCGACCACGCGGCGGCACAGGCTGGAGTACCTGCGCGGTTTCTTGCTGTTTCTGTCCTTTACGACCTATATGATGGGGCTGACCGCGCTGCCTTTGGCCGATGTAGGTGCGATCCGCAATTCGGCCCCGCTGATCATCACTTTTTTGTCGGTCGTGCTGCTGGGCGAAAAGGTTGGGCCGCGCCGCTGGCTGGCGCTGGTGGTGGGATTCATGGGGGTGCTTCTGATCATCCGTCCCGGCGCGACCACCTTCAATATCGGCTCCATATTTATCCTGGCGGCCACACTGCTGTATGCCTGGAGCGTCATGATCACGCACCAGCTGCGGGCCACGGACAGCAGCGCGACGATGGCTTACTACAGCACGCTGGTTTACCTGGTGGCCGCGGTGGTTCTTGCACCGTTGGCGATTTTCGTCGGAGAGGTCCCGAACGCCCATCCCAGCATCGCTTTCCTTTTTCGCGGCTGGGCGATGCCGACCCTGCTGGATCTGACGATCATGGCAGCGCTGGGTTTGATCTGGGCGAGCGGGATGTACCTGATCGCCCGCGCCTACAGCCTGGCGCAGGCGTCGGCGGCTGCGCCGTTTGAATATGTGGCCCTGCTGTTCAGCGTGTTGTGGGGGTTTGCGTTCTGGCAGGAGATCCCGACATGGGCAACCTGGGCGGGCGCTTTTTTGACGATCGCCAGCGGCTTGTATATTTTGTACCGGGAGCGGCAGGAAAGGGTCCTGGTGCCGGCGAAAAACGTATAGATGCAGATCGCCGATTTTAGGTGGATCTCGCCGGTATCGATCGCCCCCCCGCGGCCGGTTACCGCTTTCGCCGGCGCCTCGCGAAGCGAGACAGGCCTCCACCCGATCTCCATCCGACGCGCAAATTGAACTCCCTCAAGTGACCAACCCGGCGAGAACGGTCTCGGCCCGCGCCTCCCAGGAGTAGTCGCCGGCGTCGCGGCGGGCCTGGTCCCCGAGGTCCCGGCGTTTCTGCGGGTCGGTGCGCAAGGCGTGTACGGCCGCCACCCAGGTGTCCAGGTCATCCGGCGGCAGGAGCACGGCGTTGCCCTCGTTGAGCACCTCGCGCAGCACCGGCAGGTCCCCCGAGAGGATCGCCCGCCCGCAGGCCAGGTATTCGAAAAGTTTCATGGGGGAAAGGAACGGAGCGATATCCCCGCCGGAGGAGGCCGCCACCCGGTGCTGGTAAGGCATCAGCAGGATGTCGCAGGCGGCCTGGTAGCGCGGCAGCTCGCGGTTGGGGATGAACCCGGTCAGGGTCAGGTTACCGATCCCCCGCTCGCGGGCCTCCTGCCGCAGCCGGCCGACCTCCTCCGGGCTGCCCCCGGCCAGCAAAAAATGGACCTCGGGCAGCCGGCCCGCCATGCTCAGGATCAGGTCCAGGCCGCGCCCGGCATACATGCTGCCGCTGTAGCCGGCGGTGAAACCCCCCAGCTCGGGCAGGTGGAGCGCCTCCCGGGCGCTCTGCGGGTCGGGCAGGCCTTCATAACGCGCCAGGTCGACGCCATCCGGCGCCACCACCAGGAACGGCGCCCCCGGGATGGGATAGCGGGCGGCCAGTTCCCGGGAGAGCGCCTGCGTGATGACCACCAGGCGCCGGGCACCCGGCCCCTTCAGGAAACGCTCCATCAGGAACGGGCCCATGCGGCCGCCGGGCAGGTCGTGGCTTTCCAGGACCGTCGCCATCCCTCCGGCGCTGGCCAGCGCGGCCGCCTGGGGATGGCGGGTGTAGACCAGGTCCGCACCCAGGCTGCGGGCACGCCCGATGGCCTGCAGCGCAAAATCATAGCCGCGCAGGCCGGGCTTTGCTCCCAGCCATTCCAGGGGGAAAGTCTCGGCCAGGCCGTAGTGGCCGGCCAGCGCATCCCAGTCGGGCGGCTCCGCCGCTGCCTGGCGGGCCAGCAGGTGGACCAGGTGGCCGCGGGCCTGGAAAGCCTGGGCCATTTTCATGACCTGGATGGTGTTGGCCCGCTGCGAGGGCAGGCGGGTGGGGGCGATCAGCGCGATCCTCACCGGCGCACCCTACCCTTCCCCTGCCAGGGGGGCGCTCTGCTCACGCATCCCGATCTCGCGATAGGTCTTGCGCACGTTGAAGCCGATCGAGAAAAAGTAATAGCCCGCCAGCAACCCTGCGCTGACCAGGTAGCCGTACTGCGGGATCAGCAGCAGGCCCAGGGCGACCTTCGCCAGCGCCGCGGCGGCGTTGACCTGGGTCGGGTAGGCTGGAAGATTGAGGGACAGGAGCGCGGTGCGGTTCCAGTAAAAAGTATTGGCGATCAGCAGCCCTACCAGCAGGATCAGCAGGGCGGGATACGCCGGCAGGAAGGCGGGGGTGTACAGGCGGGCGATCAGCCAGCGGCCGAAGATCACCAGGAACAGGGCGGCGAACCCGCTGTAGAGCGCGGCCAGCCGCGAACCCTGGCGCAGGACGTAGCGCACGTTGTCCCAGGCTTTGCGGGCCACTTCGCGGGCCAGCTCCGGATAAGTCGCCTGCGGCAGGGGGGAGATGGGGATCAGCACCAGGTTGGCCAGCGCGATGGCCTGCTTGTACCAGCCGGCTTCGGTCGGGTTGCGCAGCAGGAGCACCCACAGCTCTTCGCTGTCTTTGTTCACCAGGTTGATGGTGGCGCTGATGTTGGTGCTGAAGGCGAACTTCAGCAGGCCGCCGAACTCCCCGCGCAGGCTGGCGAGCGGGACCCGCGACCAGCCCCGGCCCCACTGGCGGGTGGCCTGCGCCACGGCCAGAACGGAGATCCCCAGCCCGTTGACCAGTTTGCCCGCCATGTATGCCAGCACGACCGCAGTCAATCCGGCGCCGGCGAGGTAGGCCCAGGCGATCAGCAGCAAAGTGACCACCGCCTGCACCACCTGCATCACGGCGATCAGGCGAAAGCGGTCCAGGATCTGCAGCAGACCGCTTGAGCTTTCAAAAAACAGGTTGCCCAGGACGATCAGGCCGTACAGGGCGAAAATCTCACTGAAGGCGATGTCTTTGGCCAAAAAGCGCGCCCCGATCGGCGCCATCAGCAGGATCAGGCCGAAGGAAAACAGGGAGGATCCGGATTCCACCAGGGCGGCAAACTTGAAGACCGCCGCCGCTCGGCTTACGTCCCCCCGCTCGAGCGAGTCCCCCACGTAGCGGATGACCAGTTCGTTCATGCGGAACGATCCCAGCTTGTTGAGCACGCTGGTGAACTTGACCACGCCGCCCAAAATGCCGAACAGGGCCACCCCCAGCAGGTTTGTGACCAGCAGGTTCTGGAAAAATCCGACCACCACCGAGATTCCGGAGGCGCTGAACAGGTACGCAGCGTTTTTCAGCACCCGGCGGATCAGCGGGTTCGCCAGGGTGCGGTCGATCAACGACTTGAGGAAAGCTTGCATCAACGACGGCCTGCGATCTGCGATCTACGATCAGGATTCAGGGAAGGCTAACTACCGGCAATATCACAGCCTCAACTCCCGCGCCCACCCACGTTCGTTCCGATACCACTCGATCGTACGGCGGATCCCCTCGGCCAGCCCTACCTGCGGCTCCCATCCCAGCAATTCCCCGGCTTTTCCAACATCGGCCAGGTTGGCGGTCATGTCGGCGGGTGGAAACGGGTGGTGCTCGATTCTCGCCCTGGCGCCCACCTGCCCCTCAATCAGGGCGATCAGTTCGTTCATAGTGACGTTTTCATGGCCCCCCAGGTTGACGATCTCGTAGCCCAGCGGCCTGAGGGCCAGGATCACCCCGCGTGCGATGTCGTCCACGTAGGTGAAGCCGCGCGTCTGGCTGCCGTCGCCGTTGAGCTGCAGCGGCTCCCCCTCGATGATCCAGCGGATAAAGCGGAATACCGACATATCCGGGCGCCCGGCGGGACCGTAAACCGTGAAAAAACGCACCACGGTCACATCGATCCCGAACAGCGCGTGGTAGGCATGGGCCATGGCCTCCGCGCCCTTCTTACTGGCCGCGTAGGGCTGCAGCGGCGTGCTGCTGTTGGCGCTTTCGGGAGTGGGCAAGGGAGCGTCGGCCCCGTAGATGCTGGAGGTGGATGCCAGGATAAACTTGGGGATCGACAGCTCCCGGGCCAGCTCCAGCAGGTTGAGCGTGCCGGTCATGTTGGTATCGACGTACAGCCAGGGGTTCTCCACGCTGGCGCGCACGCCGGCGCGCGCCGCCAGGTTGATCACCCCTGCGAACGGGCCGCGCCCTTCGAGCTCTGAGATGATCGCCCGATCGGCGATATCAAATTCCAGGAATTCGAAGCCGGAACGGTCGGCCAGTTTTTCCAGCCGGTGGGCTTTCATGCGCGGGTCGTAGGCGTCATTCAAATTGTCGACGCCCAGGACCGCGTGGCCGGCATCCAGCAGCATTTCGGAGACCCGGGCGGCGATGAATCCCGCCGCGCCGGTGACGAGGTATCGGGCCATAAGCGGTTTTGCCGGCTACAGCTTGATCACATTCTGGCGGCCGGCCCCCGAATTTCCGGTCGCGTTGCGGGTATCGACGATCAGGCGGGCGGCGTCCAGGATAGCGGCGTAGTCATACATATCGTGGTTGGTGATGATCACGACGCAGTCCGCCTGCCGTGCAGCCAGGACCGCATCCGCCTCACTGTCCATAACGATTTCGTCCTGGCGGATGCGGGGGACATATGGGTCATGATAGCGCACGTGGGCACCTTTCTCCTGCAACAGGCCGATCACGTCCAGCGCCGGGGATTCGCGCACGTCATCGACGTTGGGCTTGAAAGCCACGCCCAGCACCAGGATCTGGCTTCCTTTCAAGGCGATCGCTCGGTCGTTGAGGGCGTCCATCACCATGCTGACCACGTGGCGCGGCATTCCGGTGTTGATCTCCGAAGCCAGCTCGATAAAACGGGCGGTGTAATTCAGCGAGCGCAGTTTCCAGGAAAGGTAGAGCGGATCGATCGGGATGCAGTGACCGCCCAGCCCCGGCCCGGGTGTGAATTTCATGTAGCCGAAAGGCTTGGTGGCGGCCGCTTCGATCACCTCCCAGACGTCGATCCCGAGCCGCTCGCACATCAGGGCCATCTCGTTGACCAGGCCGATGTTGACCATGCGGAAGGTGTTCTCCAGCAACTTGGTCATCTCCGCCGCCTCCGAAGAACTGACCCGCACGATCTCCTGCAGCGCCTGCCCGTACATGGCCGCCGCCACCTCCCCGCAGGCCTGCGTGACCCCACCCATCACCTTCGGCGTGTTGATCGTCGTGAAGTCCGTGCGGCCGGGATCGACCCGTTCCGGCGAAAAAGCCAGGAAAAAGTCCACACCGATTTCCAGGTCGGTCCCCTCGCTGATGGTGGGCAGCATGAGCTCGCGCGTCGTCCCCGGGTAGGTGGTCGACTCGAGCACGATCAGCATTCCGGGGTGCAGGTGCCGGCAAAGTTCCCGGCTGGCATCCAGAATGAAGGACAGGTCAGGGTCGCCGGTCTTGCGCAGGGGGGTGGGCACGCAGATCGAAACCGAGTCCATCTCTCCCAGGGCGGCGAAGTCACTGGTGGCGCGCAGGCGGCCCGCCTCGACATGCCGGCGCACGTCCTCACTGGGGACGTCCTGGATATAACTTTCGCCCCGTTTCAGACAATCGATCTTGCTTTGGTCTGGATCGATCCCGGTGACCTCGAATCCGACGTCTGCAAACACAACCGCCAGGGGCAATCCGACATACCCCAGGCCCATCACCGCCACCCGGGCGGTCCGGTTTTCTATTTTTTGAAGCAGCTGTTCTTTGGTGTTCATTGGCGTCGGCCGGCAGGCACCTGGGCGCCGGTCACACCTCCATTTCTCTGATTTTCCCCAGGGTCATCAGCAGTGCGTCCTCTCCGTTGTCCTGGTAGTAATTCGGACGCCGCCCGACAATTTTAAAGCCAAAATCCCGGTACAACTCCTGTGCCGGCCGGTTGCCGGCTCGCACCTCGAGCGCCGCCGAGACCGCCCCGCGCTGCCTGGCCTCGGCCAGTGCGGTGCGCAGCAGCGAGCGGGCCACGCCCCGGCGGCGGTGCTGCGGGTGGACCGATAACGTCACGATGTGCAATTCGTCCACCAGCAGCCAGGCGACAATCGCTCCGATGATGCTCCCGTCCAGGACCGCCACCCAGCTACGAGAGAGTCGCCGGTCGTTCAGTTCATTCTCGTAGCTGCGCCGCGACCAGGGAGCGCTGAACGACAACTGGTCGATGGCGTGGACGGCGTCCAGATCCATCTCCTGCATGCGCCGGATCTCCAAATCGACTGTCGCCTTCATCGGACCAGGCCTTCTTCCGTCAGGTATACCGGCGACAGGGCGGCGGGGTCGTCCGAATCGCCGCTTTGCCAGCGCGACCAGCCCAGCTCAGCCAGTACGGCGGGCCGCCGCAGGCCTGCGGCCGGACTCGCCAGCCGGACGGATGGGTTGGCGGACAGCGCCGCCCTGGCCGCCGGGTCCAGCTCGCCGGCCACCAGCGTGGGCTGCTCGATCCGTTCGGCCAGGGCCCCGGCGGTGAGCAGTTCCGGTTCACCTTCCGGCGACCAGTTGTGGCCATCCGCCTGAAACCAGCCGGCGGCCAGCCTTTTGCGCCCGGCCTCCAGCACCGCACACAGCGGGATTCCTGCAGGGTGCAGGCAGGCCGCAGCAACCTGCAGGCTGGGGAATCCGATCAATGGGAGCCCGCCGGCCAGGGCCAGACCCTTGGCGAATGCCAGGCCGGTGCGCAAGGCGGTGAAAGAGCCGGGCCCGGTTGCGACTGCGATGGCCTGCACCGCATCCATGCTCACCCCGGCGCGCTCCAGGGAAAGAGCGACAGAGGGCGCCAGCTCCACCGTGTGTTGGAACGGGCTGGACCAAACCATCTCGTTCAGCACCTGGTCGCCGTCGTGGAGCGCAATCCCGATCCGGCGTGTGGAAGTGTCGATCGCCAGTATCATCGCGGTCGCCGGCTTCCGGCGGGCTGGATGGAGCGCCATGTTTCTTCAAAGCGGTCCAGAAGCAGCCGGTAATGACCACCGTGGGGGACCAGCTGCAGCAGGCGGTGGTCCGCCTCCTGCCAGGCCAGTCGGACCTGTAAAAAATGATCCGGGAGGGCGTCCCGGATCCGTTCAGCCCATTCTACCACCAGCGGGCCGCTCTCCAGGCAGGCGTCCAGGTCAAGATCGGCCGCCTCGGCGGGCCCGCCCAGGCGGTACGCGTCCATGTGGTAGAGGCGGCCTTCGGGTCGCCGGTAGACGTTGATCAGCACAAAAGTCGGGCTGGTGACCCGGTCGGGAGAGCCCCAACCGGCAGCGATCCCCTGGACGAGCGTGGTTTTCCCGCTGCCGAGGTCACCTTCCAGAGCGAGCAGGTCGCCAGTTGCAAGCAGCCGGCCGAGAGTGCGGCCCAGGATACGGGTTTCGTCGGCGCTGTGGGTGGTGATTTCGAGCATGGCGGGATTATAACGAGGTTTTCAGGGGGGTTGGGGGTCCGCTCAGCGGACTCGAAGGCCTCCATCGATAAATTGACGGAATCCTCTCGACGGATTCCAAGACCGCGTCGATAAATCGACGATACCTAAGCCACGCCCCACCAGTCCTGGCCTTCGATGAAGCCCATCTCCGCCAGCCGGGTGCGGATCAACGCTCTGGCACCGCGCGCCCCCACGGACGCCAGCAAGACGGGGTTTTCCAGGGCGGACCAGGCGGCCGGCAGGTCCTGAGGGGCGATCACCGGCCTGCCGCGGCGGGTGCGGCCGATCTTTTTCGGGTCGATGTCGACGAAAGCGTGCAGTGGCGCCCCCTCGCGCAGCAAGTGCTTGCTCAACCGGCGGCCCATCATCCCCGCACCCCAGACGAGCACCTCGCTGCGCCCCTGCAGCGGCCCGCGAGCCAGGAAGTGGGCTTTGAGGCGTAAAAAGTTTTCCAGGGAATAACGCCCATCGACGCGCGTCAGGCGCTCCGGGCGCTCGCGCCACTCCAGGAGCACCTCCGGCACCTTGGCAAAGACTGCCCCCGCCTGCGCCATGCGCAGCCACAGGTCGTAATCCTCCGGCCAACCGCGCTCCCGGTAGCCCCCGCAGCGGGCCAGCCACTCCCGCCGGATCATGACGCTGGGATGGGGCAGCGGGCTCTCGATAAAGATTTCACGCCGGATGTCCTCAGGCCGGACCAGGCTGTTAAGCCATTCCAGGTAGACCCGGAAGCCGCCGCGCACGTTTTCCGGGGGAAAGGCGCGCACCAGGCAGCTGGCGAGGGCGACCTGCGGGTGCTCATTCAGGAAAGCAGCCTGTTTCGCCAGCCTTTCGGGATGCGCCCGGTCGTCGGCGTCCATGCGGGCGATGTAGTCCCCGCGACAGGCGTCGAAGCCGTGGTTGAGGGCCTGGATGATCCCGCCGTGGGATTGCAGCAGGACCCGGATCCTCGCGTCCGACCTGGCGCTGGCCTCCAGGATCTCGGCGGTCGCATCGCTGGAGCCGTCATCCACGGCGATGATTTCAAAATCGGGATGCGTCTGGGCGTCTAAGCTGTCCAGGCACTCCGCCAGCGTCTCCGCTGCGTTGTAGCAGGGCAGCAGTATGGATATGGAAGTCATTGGCTGGAACTGGAGCTTATTTGATGCGGCCCAACTGGCCGGCGGTCGGCTCTGCTCAGCAGAACCAGTCCTCGGTCAGGCGCGGGGCCGGGGCTGCCATTGAAGGCACGGCGGGTTCCCGGAGGGGAAGCCCGGCCAGCCTGCGGGCCAGGCAGTCCACACGATCGAAAATTTCAACCGGGGAGCAGCCGCAATCCTGCTCGACCACCCCCACGACCGATTCCTGCAGCCTGTCCATGCGCGCATCAGGGTGCGCCCAGGTGTAAGTGAAATTCTCGGGATCCAGCGTGGTGAAAAAAGAACCACTCCCGTTCTTTGCCCCGGAAAGGAGCGCCGAGCCCGGCGGCACCAGCAGCCGAACGCCGTACTGCACGGGCGGCACGTGGCCGATCAGCCCATGAGCCCGGATCCAATCCAGCATTTCGACGTAATCCGCCAGGGTGGACCAGGGCGTAAACGGCACCCAGGTCGGCTGCAGCGCCAGGCCCGCCTGCGAACTGGCCTCCAGGACCCGGTCCATGTCGGCGCGGGTGTGACCCTTTTTCAAAGCGGCCAGGACCGTATCGCTGGTGCTCTCAAAAGCCGAGACGGCAAACAGCGCCCCCAGGGAAACGAGTTCCGACAGCAGGCGATGGTGCCGGAGCAGGTGCTCGACCTTGGCGGTGAAGTTGAAGGTCAGATCGGGGAATTCGCTATGCATCCGTCGGGCGATCCGCAGCGCGTGGGTCGGGCCGTTCAGGAAATCGGGATCGCCAAAGGTGATGTGCCGCGCGCCGGCCGCCACCTGCTGGCGGACATCGGCCAGCACGGTTTCGAGCGGAACGGCAAAAAACCGCCCGCCGTAGATCGGGACCACCGGGCAGTGCCGGCAGGTGTGCAGGCAGCCCCGCGTGGCTTCGGTGTAGCCCGCCAGGAGCTGCTCGCCGCCGATCGCCAGGCGTGCATACGCCTGCAGCCCCGGCAGTCCATTCCGCTGCGGCCGCGGGTAGTCCCAGCGCTGCAGCGCGGGTCCGCGGCGACGGGCGGGTGTGGACAGGCCAGGAATGGGTCTCCCGGCGCGCCCTTTTTGCAGGGATCCGGCCAGCTCGAGCAGCACCGGCTCCACCTCCCCGGCCGCGATGCTGTCCGCCAGGCCCTCTGCGAACAGGTACCCGGCGTTCAGGTCGGCGTACAGCCCGAAAAAACAGACGTGCGCATCCGGGCGCATACGTCGCACTTTGCGAGCGACCGGCACACCCAGGCGCAGCGCAGTGTGCATCGGCACGCTGATCGCGACCAGGTCCGCGGTGAGTATCGAATCGGCCGGAAAAGACTCCACGGACATATCGGCGCTGCGCACTTCGAAGCCGGCCGCTTCCAGGGCGGCGTGCGGCCAGGCCAGGCTGATCGGCTGGTGGCCGAGCTCGTAAGTGGACAGCAGTACGATTTTCACCGGGAAATAACAGAGGTGGATATGGGGCCGATGGGGCCGCGGCCGGTGGTCCGGGCGGACCGGGTTTATTTGCGCTGGGGTGCGGGCGCGCCCTTCCCGCCACCCGCTTTGGCACCCGGAGTGCCCGGCGGGGTCCAGCCTTCGGGCATCTGGGCGCCCTCGCCGAAGAAGAACTCTTCCATCTGCTCACGCAGGAAATTCTGGTGGCCGGGGTCAAAAAGCGACAGGCCGTAATGGTTGATCAGGATGACCCGCTGCTCTTTCCACAAATCCCAGGCCTGGGCCGAAACGTTATCGAAAATACGCTGGCCCAGCTCGCCCTTGACCGGCATCACCTCCAGCCCAGGAAGTTCCTTTCCGAATTTCACGCATTGCACCATGCGGGTCATCTTCGACTCCTTTGGATCGCAGACCGCAGATCCCGGTTGAAGAAACACTTCCGGTTGATGGAGAAGCGGTTTGGGGAAATTGGGATCAGCGATAGAAAAACTGGACTATCATTGTAACCGATCGGGGATATGCCATACGCATTACGTAAGACGCATTACGAAATTCGTATCCCGTAATGAGAAATGGAGTAAACAAATCAAGCTGGATGGGAATGAAGCTAATTTTTCTCGGCATGAACGGTGCGTTTTCCGTACCACCATTCCGGGCGCTGCTTTCGGCGGGTTTGAAGCCTGCGGCCCTGGTCATCCCTGCGCCGGTCGGGATGGGACGCCAGTTCGGCCGGCTCGAGTTTCCACCACCCCAGTCCACAATGGCGGGAGGCGGCCTGAACCTGCTGGAACTGGCGGCACGCCACGAGATCCCGATCTACGAGGTCGGATCCCTGAAAAATGACCGGGCTCTCGAATGGGTCCGAACCGCAGGGGAGGACTTGCTGGTGACGGCCTGCTTCCCGCGCCTATTGCCACCGGAATGGCTGGACGCTCCCCGGCTGGGAGCGCTCAACCTGCACCCTTCCCTGCTGCCTGCCTACCGCGGGCCGCAGCCGCTGTTCTGGCAGTTCCGGGCCGGTGAGCAGGATACCGGTGTCAGCCTGCATTTCATGGACGCGGGTGCGGATACCGGCGATATCGTCGCCCAGGCGCGCGTGCATTTCCAGGATGGGATCGGCGAACCGGAGGCCGAGCGCCTGACCGGCGAGGCGGGCGCCGGGCTGTTGCTGGAGGCCCTTGACGAGCCGGAGCGCATGCCTCGCCGCCCCCAGCCGGAGGCAGGCGCCAGCCGGCAGCCCGAACCAAGCTGGCAGGACCTGCGCATCCCAAGCACCTGGTCCGCCCGGCGGGCTTTCAA
>JBFKII010000100.1:0-12037 GCA_041632295.1 Anaerolineales bacterium
CCTGTACGGGGCGGTCTGTCAGGGGCGGGTCTGAGACCCGCCCCGACAGTTCAAATTAATGGAGAACCAAATGACCACCATCCCCAAATCCACTAAATATGTCGTCATCGGCGCCGGTGTCCACGGCCTGAGCACCGCCTGGCACCTGGCCATGGAACTGGAGGCGCGCGGGCGCGGCTCCGGCGCCGATATCTTGCTGCTGGACAAAACCGCTCCTGGGGCCGGCGCCTCCGGGATCGCCTGCGGCTGCGTGCGCAACCTGTACATGACGGAGCCGCTGCACGCCATCCTACGCCACAGCGTGGACGTCTGGATGTACGACCCGGTCGCTTTCGGTTTCCAGCAGGTCGGTTACGTCTCCGTCGGCGAGGAGAACCAGCTGCCGGATTACGAAAAGATCACCCGCAGCCAGAACAGCGTCGGCTATCACTCCGACGTCTTCGTCGGCCAGGAAGCCCGCGATTACCTCAAGCGGATCTGGCCGGATTTCAAAACCGAGAACGTCGGGGTGGTTCTCCACGAGCACCCCAGCGGATATGCCGGCACCCGCCAGGTCATCATCGGTCTGGCCGAGAAA
This sequence comes from Anaerolineales bacterium, assembly GCA_041632295.1. Classification (GTDB taxonomy): domain Bacteria; phylum Chloroflexota; class Anaerolineae; order Anaerolineales; family JABWBV01; genus DATDOR01. The sequence goes on from JBFKII010000100.1 coordinate 578, forward strand.
TGCCGCCAGGCCGGCGTGCGCATCCTCAGCGGCGTGGAAGTGCAGGACTACGTCATGGAGGCCGGCCAGGTCTCGGCGGTCAAGACCAACCAGGGCGAAATCCGCTGCGACCTGGTGGTGTTGGGCCTGGGGGCCTGGACGCCGGTCCACTGGGAAAAGCTGGGCAACCCGATGAAGATCGACGCCCACTATCCCGACGGGACCGTGATCCAGGGTAAGGATATGTGGACCTACTGGCGGCTGCTGGAAGGCGAGGTCTACGACGACCGTCCCTACCGCACGGCCGAGGGCTTCAACCCGCCCGTCCTGCATGTCGAACTGATGAATACGCCGGTTATCGATGAAGCCACCGGAAAGCAGCTCCGGGATTACACCTACGTCTACTACAAGAATGGAAACGAGCGCATGGACCGCCCAGGCATCCAGGGCGGCACGACCCCGATCAAGCTGGGGCCGGATGCCACCACCGACCCTTACGGCCATGCCAACGACGAATACCAGGCCGACCCCGAGTTCGCCGACTACCTGTGCGCCGCCATGGCCCAGACCATGACGCGCTTTGAAGGCATCCGCCCGAACTTCCGCGAGCGGCGCAATGGCGGCATCGGCGCCTTCACGCCCGATAACGTGCCGGTATTCGATTGGGCTGCGCCGAATGTGTACATGATCGCCGACAGCAACCACGGCTTCAAGATGCTCGGGGCGGGAAAACTGGTGGCGAAGTACCTGATGGGCGAAGACGTCGAAGAGCTCAAGCCCTTCGCCTACAGCCGCTTTGCCGAGGGCCGTACCTTCGGCTCGACCAACAGCCATTCGCCGTGGGTGTAAAACGTGCAAGGGGCAGCGTACATCGTGCAAGGTGCGGGGTGTAACGTCCAGCGCACGTGTGAAAGATCGGTCTTCGACTGCGGGCGGTCTCCAACCGTCCTCCGCTCAGACGCATACCGAAGTGCGAAGTTACCGAGCTTTGACGTCTCTGAGCGGAAGCGGCGCAGCCGCTGAAGTCGAAGAGCGATTGCACGAATAGGGTATGCAGTGCAATGGTGAAAGACCGGTCTTCGACTGCGGGCGGTCTCCGACCGCCCTCCGCTCAGACACGTGCCGAAGTGAGATCGCGCCAATAAGAAGAAACCACCCAAAAAGTCATTGCGAGGAGGACGGGAGCGCTTTTTGCATCCCGTCCGACGAAGCAATCTAACCCAGGTCGCTGCCAACCTGATTGGGGCTTGGCAAAGATTTATTGCTGATGCGAATGAAATCCACCCTGGAAATCACCTCCCTCATGTCCGAAGCCGCCGATCCAGGAGTTGCTGCGTTAGCGGCAGCCATGGGCAATCATTTAGACCACCCGGTGCGCTATGACCGGAATCTGCCGGACGAGATTCGTTACACAGGCTTGCTGGAAGGCCGGTTTCATGCCGCCTGGGTTTGCGGGATCGTCTACGTGCGCCAACCGGATCTGGATTTGCTGGCTGCCCCTGTCATGCGCGGCCAGCGCTATGGCGGAAAAGCGGTGTACTTCTCCGACCTGATCGTCCGGCGGGAAAGCCGCTTTTCCAGGCTACCTGACCTGCGCGGCTGCCGCTTTGCGTACAACGAGCGCGGCTCGTTCTCGGGCATGATCTGTGTGGAAGCCGGGATACGCCACCTGGGCGGGACCCGGGATTTTTTTGGTCCCCTTGTGAAATCAGGCAGCCATATGCGCTCGATCGAGATGGTCCTTTCCGGAGGGGCGGACACGGCCGCGATCGACAGCACCGTTCTCGACCAGCTGGCTGCGGAAGACCCCGGCCTGCCTAAAAGGATGCGGATCGTGACCTCTTTCGGGCCATATCCAGTTCCGCCCTGGGTGGCCTCAAACCAGGTGTCACCCGGCCTGCGGTCCCGGCTCCGCAGCGCACTGCTGGAAATGAACGCAACGGAAGATGGGCGGGGGTCTCTAAAGTTGGGCCAGATGGAGCGCTTTTCGGCGGTCAATGACCGCTATTACGACCGAATCCGGGAAACCGCAAGCCTCGCTGAAAGCGAGCCTTAATTCAATGATCCCCTTTCAAATCAGGATAATCCAGAAACCAGGTCGTCAGCCAGCTGAATAAAAACTCCTTACTCATTACGCATTACGATTCACTCTCTTCCCCCATCATCGCCACCAACCGCTCTTCCAGCAGTCCGTAGCCGGTCTGGCGGGTCTCCAACGGCAGGCCCAGATATTCCGCCACGCGGGCGGCCTCGGCCATCAAATCGTCGTCCGGGTCCTGCGCCAGGTAGACCACCCGCTTGTAGTTTCGAAAATAATCCGACATGAGCTCCGGGTAGCGGTCCAGGCCGAGCTCGCGCACGAACAGGCCTTCGAATCCCCGCAGGAGGAAATCGGTCAGGAAGAACGTGCCCGGCTCCTCTTCCATCAGGTCGTGGAACGCCTGGCCGCCGTACATCTCGTAGCAGTGCGGACCCTCGATACGGCCGATGTCCTGGTAGCCCGCCAGCAGCGCATCCAGCGCGCCGCGCGAGCCGCAGTCCCCAAAGACCACGAACAGGCGCTCGAATTGGTTTTTGTAAGCCTCAATCTGCTTTTTCACATCCGGCGCAATGCGCTCCGGGTAGTTGTGGTCCAGCGCCGGGACGCCCAAAACCTGCGCATCCCAACCGTATTTCTCGATGATCGCCAGGACCTCACGCCCAAGTGCACCACAGATGATGAAACCGGTGCTCATCCCGTTTTTCCTAACTACGCCTACGCCGCCGCCGGCGAGCCCCGCCCTCCCCTTCCTCCGCTTCGCTTGCGGGCGCCCGGTGAGCGGCGATCCAGGCTGTGCAGTGCTCGTCCCGGCCCATCATCACGTCCGAAGCCAGGATCGCTTCCTTGATATGGTGCTCAAGGGGGTTTGTGATCGCCGAAGTCAGGCCGGCGCTGATCGCCATGGTCAGGAAAGCGGCGTTGAGCGGGCCCCGCTCCGGCAAGCCGAATGAGACGTTGCTGGCCCCGCAGCAGGAATTGACGCCCAGCTCTTCACGCACGCGGCGCAGGATATGGAAGACCTGCCGCCCGGCAAAGCGTATGGCGCCGATCGGCATGACCAGCGGGTCGATCAGCACATCCTCTTTGGGGATGCCGTGGTCCTGGGCTCGTTCGACGATCTTTTTGGCAACTGCAAAACGCACATCGGGGTCCTCGGAGATTCCGGTCTCGTCGTTCGATATGGCGATTACTGCTGCACCGTACTTTTTGACCAGCGGCAGCACGCTCTCCAGCCGCTCCTCCTCTCCGGTCACCGAGTTGACCAGCGCTTTCCCCTGGTAGACTTCCAGGCCGCTTTCGAGCGCCTTGACGATCGACGAATCGATCGAGATCGGGACATCGGTGATCGACTGGACAAGCTGGATCGCCTCGGCCAGGATGGCGGGTTCGTCCGCCAGGGGAATGCCGGCGTTGACGTCCAGCATGTGCGCGCCTGCCTCCACCTGGGCCAGGGCGTCCTGGCGCACGCGGTCGTAATTGCCGGACGCCATCTCGCGCGCCAGCAGTTTGCGGCCGGTGGGGTTGATGCGCTCCCCGATGATGGTGAACGGGCGGTCGTCTGCGATCACGACCGTCCTGGATTGGGAAGATAAGACGGTTTCAGCCAACGGTCACTCCTTTTTTCTGCGCCCCACCCGCCGCCCGCTGGGCTCTTGGACACCAGGGCGCGCCGGCCTGGGCAGTAATCCTGCCTCTTCAATGATTTCAGCCACCAGTTCCTCCTGGCGGTATGCCATGACGTGCACGCCGGCCACCCCCGCCAGCTCGCGCACCTGCTGGATGATCTCAACGCAGATCCGCTTGCCTTCTTCTCTCTTGCGCTCGGCCGGCGTTTTCCGCAGGCGCTCAACGACCGCATCCGGGATGTGCACCCCCGGCACGCGGGTGCGCATGAACTCGGCGGCTTTTTCCGAGCGCAGTGGCCCGACCCCCACCAGGATAAACACCTTTTCGTCCAGGCCCATGTCCCGCACCCGGGCCATGAAGGCTTCCAGGCGCGGCAGGTCGAAGCAGTACTGGGTCTGGATAAAATCGGCGCCGGCCTCGACCTTCTTCGCCAGCCGCTGGGGGCGCCAATCGTAGGGCGGGGCGAAGGGGTTTGCCGCGCCACCGATAAACAGGCGCGGCGGGGTGGTCAACCTGCGCCCGCTCAAAAATACGCTTTCGTCCCGCATGGTCTTGATAGTGCGGATCAGCTGAATCGAATCGAAATCGAACACTCTTTTGGCCTGTGGCTGGTCGCCGACGCTGACGTCGTCCCCGGTCAGGCAGAGCACGTTGCTGACGCCCATGGCGGCCGCACCGATCACATCGCCCTGGATGGCGATGCGGTTGCGGTCGCGGCAGGAAACCTGGAGCACCGGGGCGTAGCCGGCGTGCGTCAGCAGCGCGCAGATCGCCACGCTGGACATGTGGCAGTTGGCGCCCGAGGCATCCGTCGCGTTGATCGCATCGCAGACCGATGACAGCACCACGGCGGCAGCATAGACATCCTCCGGATCGGCGCTGTCCGGCGGGTTGAGCTCGGCGGTCACGGCGAACAGGCCCGCACGCAGCACGCGCTCGAGGCGCCCGGACGACTTATATCCGCTCACACCAGGCCTCAGGTCTCAAACCATTGGAAATCCGATCGCCCTCCGTTCCTCGTATATCAATCGGAAACGCATTTCCACTGCGGAATTTGTTGGTTGAGCCTGTCGAAACCACATTTTCCGGGCAGAAAGCTGCCCCCGTCGAAACCGCATTTTCACTGCGGAAATTGCTGGTTGAGCCTGTCGAAACCACAATTTCCGGGCAGAATTCACCAGCTGCCCCCGTCGAAACCGCATTTCCACTGCGGAAATTGCTGGTTGAGCCTGTCGAAACCACAATTTCCACCATTCTTCTCACCACAAGCCCACAACTGGAACCTCCGAACGGCCCAGCATAACGTCTGTTCACCAGCGATGGAGACTCTTCCATGGCAAATCTACTCAGCACTTCTTCGCTTGCCATCGATCATTTCCTCGCCCGCCGCCTTCGCAGGCGCTCGGGGCGCTCGAGTGCAGCCTTTCGCGCCGGCAGCACCCCGGCCAGATGGGGAAATTCGCTGCGGGCGTGCGGGATGTGGATGGCATCCACGAACGCATTCTGGAAATCCGGGTCCACCGCAGTTTCAATATAGCGCACCCAGCGTGAAATGCGCTCCGCTTCCACCCGCTTGGTGCGGTTGAGCAGGGCGATGCGGGCTCCGTCCCCGGCTGCGTTGCCCACCGCATGGACCTGCTCCAGGTCGCAGTCCGGGATCAGTCCCAGGATCATGGCGAATTTCGTGTCGATATAGCTGCCGAACGCGCCGGCCAGCAGGATGCGGTCCACTCGCTCGACGGCGGCGCGCTGCATCAGCAGGTGTGCGCCTGCATACAGCGCCGCCTTGGCGAGCTGGATATTGCGCACATCCTCCTGGGTGATCAGGATGGGCTCCCGGTTGGAGGTCTGTGCCCCGGTGGCCAGCACGTAAGCGCCCCGGCGGCCCTCCCAAAGCAGGCGCTCGTGACGGATTTCGGGATTGAATCGCCCGTCGGGCAGGATCAGGCCATGCAAAAAGAGTTCGGCGACCGCCTCGATGATCCCCGAGCCGCAGATCCCCGCTGCCAGCTGGGAGGGCGGTTCCTCTGCCCCCCCCTCCTCACCGATTGGCCAGGTGTCGCTCCAACGCGGCTCGCCGATCACCTGGAAACGGGCTTCCAGGCTTTGCGGGTCGATGCGCACGCGTTCGATGGCGCCCGGCGCAGCCCGCATGCCGAAGGTGATCTGGGCGCCCTCGAAAGCCGGGCCGGTCGGGCTGGAGGCGCTGTACATCCAATCACGCCCGCCCAGCACGATCTCGGCATTCGTACCGATATCCACCATCAGCGTGATGCGCTCGTCCTCGTACGGCGCTTCGGCGATCAGGGCGCCCACATTGTCCGCCCCGACGTGGCCGGCTTCGGCGGGCAGGATGTGCAGGTTGGCGGCCGGGTGGAGCCGCAGGCCCAGGTCGCGGGCTTTCAGGTCGAGTGCATCGCGGTTGGCCAGGGCGAAAGGCGCCCCACCCAGCTCGATCGGGTTGATGCCCAGCAGGATGTGGATCATGGTGGTGTTGCCGACAGCCACCATCTCGTGGATCTGGCGCGCCCGCAGGCCGGCCTGTCGGGCGGCCGAGACGGCCAGCAGATTGAGCGCTTCAATGATCGCCGCGTGCATTTTCGCCAGTCCACTGGCGTGAGTCATGGCGTAAGAAATGCGGCTCATCAGGTCCTCGCCGTAGGTCACCTGGGGGTTCATGGCGGACTCGGAGGCCAGGATGGCCCCGGTGCGCAGGTCGCACAGGTGGGCGGCCACCGTGGTGCTGCCGATATCGACCGCCAGCCCGTAGGCACCCTCCCGGTAGCCGGGCTGCACATCGATCACCTGGTCCTGCCACAGCGTGACAGTGACTCCCCACTTCCCCTTCCGCAGGGCGGGTTGCAGCTTCTGAAGAGCGTGCAGATCGATGGTCAGCGCTTCCAGGTTCCAGTCCGCGGCCAGGGCATCCTGCAACCGGCCCCAGTCGCCGCGGTGCTCGCCCAATTCGGCGCTTTCCACCTCGACGTACACCTGCCGCACGGCAGGGTCGATCTCGATCGCCCGCTCCGTGGCGGATTTGCGGACGATCTGCTTCTGGGCGCGGGCCTCTTCCGGAATGAACACCAGTGCGTCACCCTGGACGTACGTCTGACAGGACAGGCGGTAGCCGTTCTCCCCCAGCGAGCGCATCAATTCGATCTCGTCCGCGCTGGGCGGGGAGACGTGCCCAGGGCTTGAGGTGATGCCGTGCTTCTGAAACTGGCCTTCCTCGATGCGGACCTTGCACTTGCCGCAGGTCAGCCGCCCTCCGCAAATGCTTTCGATCCCCACCCCAAGCATGCGGGCGGCTTCCAGCAGCGATTCCCCCTGCGCCACCTGGCCTCTGCGGCCAGACGGCATGAAGATCACCCGGGGCCGGTTTTTCTCCGCCATGTTCAGCTTTCGGAGCCCTGTAAGGAAGCGGCCGTGGATTCCCAATCCACAACGGGATAGCGGGCCTCGATCTCCGCCGCAACCGCCTCAACGACTTCGTCGAGGCTGCCGGGCCTTTCTTCCGGATCCGACCAGCGCAGCTGGGCCAGGTAAGCGTCGTCGCCGGTCAGGCCGGATTTCATCGAAGCGTTGTCCACTGCCGCCTGGAAGCGGGGCGCCAAAACCCGGCTGACACGCTGCCGATTCGCGCGGGCCCGTACCTGGAGGGGGATGTCGTGCCAATACAAGACCTGAAATTCTGCCACAGCCACCTCATCGCAGGGATGCAAAGACCCCCGCATTTCCCAGGAATCAAACCGGCGCCGGGGCACTGCAGGCTGGCTTCCAACCGCCGCAACCCGCGCCGGATGTTCCTTTCATTGTCAAAAAACAACTTCCATGTTAAAAATGGTATATACCATTTTGTGCCAAGTATAACCACCTCCCAGAGGGGAGTCAACGAGGCATGATCGCAGAACTTCCGCTCGATAAACTGGTCAACCATTTTGACCACTCCCTGCCTCTCTACTTGCAGATCGCTGAGGGGCTGATGGAGCAGATCGAAGCCGGTGAGCTGCCCCCCGGGGACCGGCTGCCGTCCGAGCGGAACCTGAGCAAGCGGCTGGGGGTCAACCGGATGACGCTGCGCCGCGCCCTTCAGCGATTGGAAATCCAGGGCCTGCTGGTCCGCCGGCAGGGGGACGGCACCTATGTGGCCGAACCGAAAATCGAACGCCAGGCCGGCGAGCTGGTCTCTTTCTCGCGCGGCATGCGCCGGCGCGGCTACTTGCCCGGCGCACGCGTGCTGCACTTTGAAAAAAAGCCGGCCGGGTCCACGGTCGGGCGAATGCTGGATGTGGCGGATAATTCCCATGTTTTCCATTTCCTGCGCCTGCGCTACCTGGGTGAAGAACCGGTCATGCTGGAAAAATTCTGGGTCTCGAGCGAGCGCTTTCCGGACCTGGAGAGCCACGACCTGGTCGGGCGTTTTTTCTACGATATCATCGAGAGCGAATACGGGATGCAGGTCACCCGGGCCCGGCAGAGCCTGGAGGCGGTGGTCGCCACCGACTACGAAGCCCGCATGCTGGAGATCCTAGTTGGCGCCCCGCTGATGCTGGAGCGCCGGCTGTCGTTTAACGAAAAAGGTGTGCCGATCGAGTACGGCAAGGATCTGTACCGCGGCGACCGTTTCCGCTTCATCACGGAGTTAGCGCCGATGGAGCAGGGCTGAGCGTTCGGCGCCCGGTGCGTCCGAGCCCTGGCCCGGTTGTTGAATTCAGTTGGGAGTGAGCTCCTTTTTTACGAAGACCGAATGATGCGAGCCTGAAAAGGAGAAAGCATGTCCACCATTGCACGAAAATTCCCGGTACCGTCCGACCTGGATATCGCCCAGGCGGCGACCTTGAAACCGATCACCGAAATCGCGGCCAACCTCGGCCTCGACCAGGATGATCTGATCCTGTACGGCTACGACAAAGCCAAGGTCCATCTGGATGTACTGAAAAAAGTCCAGGGCCGGCCGCGCGGCAAGTATGTCGATGTGACCGCCATCACGCCTACTCCACTGGGGGAGGGCAAGACCACCACCACCGTGGGTCTGACCCAGGGCCTGGGGGTGATCGGAAAAAACCCGATCGCCTGTATCCGCCAGCCCAGCCAGGGGCCGACCTTCGGCATCAAGGGCGGCGCTGCCGGCGGCGGCTACAGCCAGATCATTCCTATGGAGGAATTCAACCTGCACCTGACCGGGGACATCCACGCCATCACGGCCGCCCACAACCTGGTGGCGGCCGCCATTGACGCCCGCCTGTACCACGAAGACCGCCTCAGCGATGAAAAGCTGGCCGAGATCGGGCTTTCCCGGCTGGACATCGACCCGCACGATATTGCCTGGAACCGGGTGATCGATGTCAACGACCGGGCGCTGCGCAACATCATCCTTGGATTGGGGACGAAATGGGACGGGCGCCCGCGCCAGAGCGGTTACGACATCACCGTTGCCAGCGAGTTCATGGCCATCCTGGCGCTGGTCAACGGCGACGATTATAAATCCGCCCTCCAGGACCTGCGCCGGCGTTTCGGCCGGGTGGTCTTCGGCATGAGCAAGGACCGCAAGCCGCTCACCCTGGAGGATCTGGGTGTGGCGGGGGCAGCCACCGTACTGATGAAGGACACCATCCACCCCAACCTGATGCAGACCCTGGAAGGGCAGGCGGCGTTTGTGCATGCCGGTCCTTTCGCCAACATCGCCCACGGCAATTCCTCCATCCTTTCCGACAAAATCGCCCTGCGGCTTGGGGACTACGTGATCACCGAATCGGGCTTCGGCGCCGACATCGGCATGGAGAAGTTCATGAACATCAAGTGCCGCTACTCCGGCCTGACGCCGGACTGCGTGGTGCTGGTGGCCACGGTGCGCGCCCTGAAAATGCACGGCGGTGGACCGCGTGTGATCCCCGGAAGGCCGCTCGACCCGGCCTACACGGATGAAAACCTGGCGCTGCTCGAAGCCGGCATGCCCAACATGCTGGTTCACATCCGCAACGCCCGGCGCTTCGGCGTTCCCGTCGTGGTGGCGGTCAATAAGTTTTCCACCGACACGGCCGCGGAGGTCGATCTGATCCGCCGCTTCGCCGTTGAAGCCGGCGCCGAGACCGCCGTGATGAGCGACCACTGGACCAACGGGGGCGACGGCTCCGTCGAGCTGGCCGAGGCGGTGGTGTCGGCCTGCGAAAAGCCTTCCAATTTCGAGTTCCTCTACCCGTTGGAGCTCTCGATCAAGGAGAAGATCGAAACGATCGCCAAAAAGATCTACAACGCCGACGGTGTGGTCTTCGAGCCGCTTGCCGAGCGGCAGATCCGCGATTTCGAAGCCAACGGCTTCGGGGACCTGCCGATATGCATGGCCAAGACTCACCTGAGCATCAGCCACGATGCCGGCTTGAAAAACGCCCCAAGCGGGTTCACAGTTCCGGTCCGGGAGGTGCGCGCTTCCGTGGGTGCCGGCTTTATATACCCCCTGCTCGGCACCATGCGGACCATGCCCGGGCTGGGCAGCACTCCCGCCTACATGAACGTCGATATCGACGAAGATGGGAAGGTGGTCGGATTGTTTTAATGGATAGAGACGCCACATGTGGCGTATGTACGACCAGGAGAAAAATATGAGCGATGAAATTGATATCACCCAGATGCCGACAGATGAGCTGCTGGAGCTCATGATGGAGGATCTGTACGACGGCTATGCCGATGAGATCGTCGAAGAGGTCAACGAGTGCCTGTCGCGTGGCATGGTGCCCTACGACGTCCTCACCAAGGGACTGGTCGCCGGTATGGATATCGTCGGGGTCGATTTTCGGGACGGGATCCTGTTCGTCCCCGAGGTCCTGATGGCCGCCAAGGCGATGAAAGCTGGCATGGCGGTGCTGCGCCCGCTGCTGGCCGAGACTGGGGCGCCGCGCGTCGGCTCGATGGTGATCGGAACCGTCAAGGGCGATATCCATGACATCGGCAAGAACCTGGTCGCCATGATGTTGGAGGGCGCCGGCTTCGAGGTGCACAACATCGGCATCAACAATTCCGTCGAGGATTTCCTGGAGGCGATATACGAGCACAAGCCGGACCTGCTGGGGATGAGCGCCTTGCTGACCACCACCATGCCCTACATGCGCGTGGTCATTGATGCGTTGAAAGACGAAGGCATCCGAAAGGACATCGTTGTGATGGTCGGGGGTGCGCCCCTCAACGAGGCTTTTGCCGAGGATATCGGCGCCGACGCTTACTGCCGGGATGCGGCGGTTGCAGTCGAGACGGCCAAGAAATTCATGGCGATCAAAACCGAAAGTCAGGATTGATCGCACGTACCGGTAATCCGAACGGCCGGGTCAAACCGGCCGTTTTTTTGTTTGGCAGTAATAAGGTCAAAGTTTGTAGCCAGTTGAAATCAAGGCCGCCTCATTCCACTGGCTCGGCCGCTGATTGAGTTCACCCTGAGCCCGTCGAAGGGCCCGTCGAAATCAAGGCCGCCCCCCTCCTTTCCCAGCCTTCCCTGCCAGCGCCACAACAGAGTTCGTTTAGATGGCCACGGCGGCCTGCAGCCGCCTCGTTTTACGGGTGGAAAGATAGCAGCCGCCGGTTGAGCGAGCATGACAGCGCGGCGGAGAACTAAATTGCTTCACCCACCCGCCATACGGCTGGAGGGCGGGACGGTCATCGGTTGAAACGCCGTTGTAGAGACGCCACATGTGGCGTTTCTACAACGATAATGCCCTCTCGAATATCCCCAGCGCCTGCCCCACCTCCGCCATGCTGACATTGAGCGGCGGGATCCAGCGCACGGTGTTGTCCCAGGGGCCGCAGGTCAGCAGCATCAACCCGTC
>JBFKII010000101.1:0-12016 GCA_041632295.1 Anaerolineales bacterium
CCACCGTCGACCCGACGCTGGCGGCACAGTTCGTAATCGAATCCACCCCTACCCGGCTGCCCACGTTTACGCCGCCGCCCCCCCTGGTGCTGCCACCCTTTGAATCCCAGCCCCTGGCGCCCGTAGCCAGCGCAAACATTCCGATGGGGATCGTGATCCTATCGCTGGGCGTGATCGGGGTGTTCGGGTTTTTTATATCTCTGCTCCGCCGTGGCTGAGCCCTTTTCATCTCGAAACGAGTCGAAACACCTTTTCCCCGGTTTGAAGTAGAACATTGCAGAAGCTTAAATAAAAAGACACCCGGATGAAACCGGGTGCCTTTTCGGATATCGGTTTAGTGCCCGCAGCCGCCTCCGGCTTCTGCGCCGGTTTCGGCGCTGTCTTTGGTGCGGAACGAACTGCCGCACCCGCAGGAAGCGACGGCATTGGGGTTGTCGATCTTGAAGCCGCTGCCCATGACATCTTCGACGTAATCGATGCGGGCGCCCCGCAGGTAATCCATCGAGACGTCATCGATGACCAGGCGCACGCCATGGTAAGAAAAGTCAAAGTCAGTGTCCCGGGCTTCCCCCTCCAGGGCCATGCCGTACTGGAAACCGGAGCAGCCTCCACCCGAAATGAAAACTCGCAGGGCGTAATCTTCTTGCGAAAGATTGCGTTTTTCCAGCAGGTTTATTACGGCCTTGGCGCCGGATTCGGTCAACTCGATGGTGTTTTCTTTTGTGTGAAGCGGGATCTGGATCAGGTCGCTCATATAACTTCCTTTCAAAAGGTAGATACTGATTAATTTATTAGAATTTTATCCAAAATATTCAGTGGTGTCAACTTTCGAGCTGTGGGACTTATCCATCATTCATCTCCAAAGTCGGGTGGCCCTCCTATCCGGGTAATTGGACTCGCCGAAACACTTCGGCGTATTTGAAAGAAGTGCCTTGTGCATTGCCGGCGGTCCATTCGTGGACTCTCTTGGTCAGCTGCTCGGGGTCGCCGATCTGGGATTTATGCTCCAGCAATGCCTGGATTTTTTTTCCAATGGTGTCAGAGATATCGACGGTCAGATTGGTTTCGTTGGTTGAAGTCAGAAAAATGTCCAGGACCTTGTGCGGTTCCAAGCCCTCCGCCTCGTGATCGGGAAAATTCAACCGGTCCCGCGCCAGTGGAAAGACGGCATCCAGGGCGGCGTCCCCGACGGCGCGGTGGTCGGTGTGGTTGAGGCGCTGGTTGTTGATGATGCGGGCCGTCGGGTCGTGCGTGATCAGGACATCCGGCCGGTATCTTCGCAGCAGGCGAACGATGTCCTCCCGAAGCTGGGTGTTGTTGACCACCCGACCATCCTCGTAGCCCAAAAAAAGGACCTCCTTTACGCCGCATATCGCTGCCGCAGCCCGCTGTTCTTCCTCCCGGATGCGGACCAACTCGTCACTCGTCATGTCCGGCTCGGAGCTGCCCTTGCTGCCGTCGGTGACGATAGCGTATGTCACCACGGCGCCACGGCCTGCAAAAAGCGCCACAGTACCCCCGGCGCCAAATTCGGGATCGTCGGGATGGGCTGAAACCACCAGGACGCGTTCAGGTTCAGGAAAATTATTTTCAATCATCAGGGACTTCCGTATCGGTTTTACTCGTCAGAGCGGGTGGGTGCATCAACCTCCCAAATTGTAATCTCTTCTGTGCGAGTCCGCACAGTGACCTCGATGCCGCAAAACGGCAGATTTTCGAATCCCGGTTCGCAAAGCAACCCCAGACCTTCAAGAGCATCCCAAGAGATAATGTGGGTGATTCCGGCCTCACGGACCCTGCCAGGCGACAAACCGCTGATCCTGTTCTCTAGCGGAGCCGGTTCAAGCGAATAGAGCAGGTCTAGGGAAATATCCGCGTAGGCCGCAAAGATGAAGGGTGCAAGCGGATCATCTTTGAGCAGCAGCACCCCGCCATGAGGTGTTCCCCCGAACTGCACTCCAGCTGCTGCAGGGGATTGATAATCTGCCGTGAGAGCAGCCCCGCGAACGAACCGAATCCCGCGTATTGTTCCTGTGACAAATGCTGCCAGCACAAGCAAGAAGAGCACAGCGAGCCGGGTCCGTTTTCCTGGTCCAGCCAGCCGGAGCCGATGGAGCAAGGACGCGATCGCGCCTGCCAGCAGGCAGTAGCCCTTTGCCGCAAATGGCAATAGCATGACGGAGGTAAAAAACGGAACACGCAGATTTTCCCGGGAAAAAGGGTTGAAGAGAGCGATGAAACTCAGCTGCAAGGCGATCAGGGTGAGCGTCTGCAAGGTCGCCCGGCGGGTGCGCGTAAGCCGAAGGCCGGATCCCAACCCCAATCCGGCCAAAATCCAGCCCTCGGGGCGAATCTGCCATTCGGCCAATTTCAAGAATTCCCGGAAAAAAACGCCCGTGTCCCCGTCCAGGATGCGCGCCACCACTTCCAACTCGGTTTCACCGACATCAAATGGCCCGATCATGATCCACAATAGCGGAAAGATCGCCAGCACAATCGCGGCTGCACCTGCATCCATTGCCTGGACCCGGCTCCCTTGCTGCCTTCTGTGCCTGGGAAAAAAACGCATCAGGAAAACCGGTACGAACAGCCAGGCCTCGTAGCGTGTGACACAGGCAAGACCTATCGGAATTACTGCCTGCCAGGGAGCTTTTTTGGGTTGTCGAACGTCCGGCTTTGAAAAAGCCAGCAGGATCAGCGCGATGAATAAAACCTCCTGGTACGGGACAGTCGACAGGGCGATGAACATGGTCTGGCTGGCCAGCAGGGAAGCGGCCACCAATCCCGTAACTGGATCGAAGAGCCGGCCTGCGAATCGGTGCATCGCCCAAACCGCCATGACGGCGAAAAGAGAGAGCGCGATGCGAACGATCGCCAGGCTGCGGCTGGCTATTGAGGTCACCAAAATCGCCAGCTGGAGCAGGGGCAGCCATCTGCCGACCAGCAGGTCGTCCCGCATGGCCAGGCGTATGAAAGCATCGTTCCAGTAAACGACCGGAAACTGCTGGATGATCCAATAATCCAAGGCCAGCGTGAATACCAACAGGCCGGACAGGATCGCCAAGCGTGACCCGTCCGGGGTTGCCTGCCGCCAATTACGAAACCTCCATAAAGGACCGTGAGTGTCGCCCAAGATCAAATCCAGAGAATTTCAGCCAATGGAAAACCACGTTGTGTTCAGGTCAAAAAGCCAAATAAGGGTATCATTCAAAAGCCTGATAGTGCCAAGGGGGCGGGTTGAATCTGATTCTAATTGACCGAATACGGCCGGCCTGATGCCGGCGGAAACAAGGGTAGGAGGACACGATGATGACGACAATGGCGATCTCCGCCGAGGAATACCGGGAGCGGATCGCTGCTTTTCGAGAGTACATCCGGAGCCGCAGCCTGACCGGTGTTGTATTGTTTGATCGGGATTACCTGCTTTACTTTACCGGTTTTGCATTTATCCCTACCGAGCGGCCAATCGCATTCGTGATGAACGCTGCTGGGGAAACGGGTATGTTCGTACCACGTCTGGAGGCTGAGCATGCGGCTGCCAACGCGATGATTGAAAGGGTAGTCCACTATCCGGAATATCCTCATGAGAAGCATCCGATGGATATTTTCAAGAGCATGCTGGATGAGATGGGGATCAGCAACAGTTTTGGGGCTGATCACAACGGATACCCGTGGATATTCGGCTATCGCGGCCCTTCCCTGACCGAGTTGACCGGCGGCACATACCACCACGTCGCAGCATACATTGAAGACCGCATG
This sequence comes from Anaerolineales bacterium, assembly GCA_041632295.1. Taxonomy (GTDB): domain Bacteria; phylum Chloroflexota; class Anaerolineae; order Anaerolineales; family JABWBV01; genus DATDOR01. Next base: position 3,760 of record JBFKII010000101.1, read on the forward strand.
ATGGTCAAATCGCCAGCCGAAATCGCCCTGCTGCGTGAATCTTGTAAGTGGGGGAATCTGGCTCACAGGCTGTTGCAGCGCTATACCGCCCCGGGTTTAACAGAAACTTCGGTCTCTATGCGAGCCAGTCAGGAAGCCACCCTTGCCATGCTGGATGCAATCGGTCCGATCTACCGGGCCCAGGGTTATTTTAGCGACGGCGCTTCGGCCGGATACCGCGGGCAGATCGGGCGCAATGCAGCCATTCCCCATGCGTTGGCCAACAATATTGTGTTTCAAACGGGAGACGTCCTGGTGACGGGAGCGGGCGCCCCAATATGGGGTTACCACTCCGAATTGGAGCGCACGATGGTGATCGGGCCGCCTAGCGATGCCCAAAAGCGTATGTTCGATCACATGGTCGCCCTGCAAGACACAGCGTTTGAGGCTATGGGTCCCGGGATTCCCTGTTCGCAGGTAGACATCGCGGTGCGGGCATACTATGCCGAGCATGATCTCATGCCCCACTGGAAGCACCACGTCGGGCATGCGATCGGAATTCGCTACCACGAAGCGCCCTTCCTTGACGTTGGAGATCAGACGGTGATGCAGCCCGGCATGGTATTCACCGTCGAGCCAGGGCTATACGATTCGACCCTGGGTGGCTTCCGACACTCAGATACGGTCCTGATCACGGAAGAAGGGATCGAGATCCTGACTTACTACCCTCGGGATCTGGACAGCTTGATTATTTAGAATGGATCACAGATTTAGATCGCAGATCCAAGATCCCGGATCTGCGATTGGAGTTTCTGATTTCCGATCCACTCAGGCGTATTCTTCAATCGGAATGCACTCGCAGAACAGGTTCTTGTCGCCGTAAACGTTGTCGATGCGGGCGACGTGGGGCCAGAATTTATTGTCCCGGATCCAGGGAGCGGGGTAAGCAGCCTGCTGGCGTGAATACGGGTGCATCCAGACAGCCGCCGTCACCATTTCAGCGGTGTGCGGCGCATTTTGCAGGGGGTTGTTATCCGGATCGCTGCGCCCTTCCTCGATGTCCCGAATTTCTTCTCTTATGGCGATCATCGCCTCGCAGAAACGGTCCAGTTCCTGCCGCGATTCGCTTTCCGTAGGTTCGATCATCAGGGTGCCGGGAACCGGAAACGAAAGGGTCGGGGCGTGGAAGCCGTAGTCCATCAGCCGTTTGGCGACGTCCTCGGCGGAGGCGTACTCTCTCAAATGCCGCAGTTCGATAATGCACTCGTGCGCCACGCGCCCATTTTCGCCGCGATACAAGACCGGGAAATGGGACTCCAAACGCTCCGCGATGTAGTTCGCTCCCAGAATGGCGTAGTCCGTGGCTTTGCGCAGACCCGGTTCGCCCATCATCAGGATATACGAATAGGAAATGGGCAGAATGCTGGCGCTGCCCCAAGGAGCTGCGGAGACCGGCCCGATCCCTTTTTCTCCGCCAACCTGCACAAAAGGGTGGCCGGGCAAGAAAGGCGCCAGATGCTCCGCAACGCAAATTGGGCCCATGCCGGGGCCGCCTCCGCCGTGGGGGATGCAGAAGGTTTTGTGCAGATTGAGGTGACAGACATCGGCTCCGAATTCCCCAGGCCGGGAATACCCTACCAGGGCGTTCATATTTGCCCCGTCCAGGTACACCTGCCCGCCGCATTCATGGATAATCCCGCAGATTTCACGGATGGCGGATTCGTACACTCCGTGAGTGGAAGGATATGTCACCATCAGCGCAGCCAGCCGGTCTGCATGCTCAACTGCCTTCTTTTTCAGATCTTCCACCAGGATATTGCCATGGTCATCCGTATCCACCACCACGACTTTGAGGCCCGCCATCACGGCGCTGGCCGGATTGGTGCCGTGAGCGCTGGCAGGGATCAGGCAGATATCCCGCTGGTGGTCCCCTCGAGAATGGTGATAGGCCCGGATGGTCAGCAGGCCGGTGTATTCGCCTTGGGAGCCGGCGTTCGGTTGGAGCGAAGTGGCAGCAAAACCTGTAATCTCCGCCAGCTGGGATTCGAGCTCTCGGAACAACTCCTGATAGCCCTCGGTTTGATCAACCGGGGCAAAGGGATGCAGGTGGCCGAATCCCGGCCAGGTGATCGGATACATCTCCGCGGTCGCGTTCAGCTTCATCGTGCAGGACCCCAGGGGGATCATCGAATGGGTCAGGGAGAGGTCGCGTCGCTGCAGGCGGATAATATACCGCAGCATCTCGGTCTCAGAGCGATAGGCGTGGAAGACAGGGTGCGTGAGAAAGGCAGTCTTCCGGGCGTGCAAGTCGGGATATTGGCGTTCAACGACATTCGCTATCAACTCAGGATCAAAATCACCGGCGTCGCCGCCGAAAGCCTCGTATAGCAGGAACAGGTCCTCCAGGCGCACGGTTTCGTCCAGCGAGATGCCCAGCGACCCGTCTCCATAATCGAACAGGTTGATCTCTCGTTCGCGTGCGTTTTCCAAAACCTTTTCCGAAGTTAGCGGTCCGGAATGGACCCGAAGCGTATCGAAAACCGGCAGCGTGTTGTTCGAATAGCCCAGATCGGCCAGGGCTTTTCGCAGAATCTCCGTCAGCAGATGGACCCGGGCGGCAATTTCTGTCAGTCCCTCCGGGCCGTGATAAACGGCGTACATGGAAGCCATCACCGCCAGCAAGACCTGAGCAGTGCAGATGTTACTTGTTGCGCGGTCCCGGCGGATGTGCTGTTCGCGTGTTTGGAGGGCCAGGCGGATCGCCGGCCTGCCCTGGTTATCGACGGAAACCCCGGCCAGGCGTCCGGGCAGCTGGCGTTTGTAGTCGTCCAGGCAGGCCATGTAGGCGGCATGCGGCCCCCCGAAGCCCATCGGGACACCGAAACGCTGGGTGTTTCCGACCACCACGTCCGCGCCGAATTCACCCGGCGACCGCAGGAGAGTCAGGGCGAGCAGGTCGGCCGCAACGCAAACCAGCGCACCGTGCTCGTGCGCCCTGGCTGCGAACCCCTCGTAATCAACAACGTCGCCATCCGCAGTGGGATACTGCAGCAGCACTCCGAAAGTTTCCTCGGCGAAGTCGTATTGCTCATGATCTCCGACCAGCACTTCAATTCCCAGCGGTTCAGCCCGGGTTCTGATCACCTCGATGGTCTGGGGAAAACAACGCTCCGATACGAAGAAGATATTCGCATTGGATTTGCGCGGCATCGAGCGATGGCAGAGGGTCATCGCTTCGGCGGCAGCGGTGCTTTCATCCAGCATGGAGGCGTTTGCGATGTCCATGCCGGTCAGATCGGTGACCATGGTCTGGAAATTGAGCAGGGCTTCCAGGCGCCCCTGGGCGATCTCCGCCTGGTAGGGCGTGTACTGGGTATACCAACCCGGATTTTCCAGGATGTTGCGCTGGATCACAGGCGGAGTGATCGTGTCATAGTAGCCCATGCCGATGAAGGATCGGAAAACCCGGTTCCGGGAAGCCATTTCGCGCAGTTCTTCCAGGACGTCGGATTCAGCCCGCGCCGCAGGAAGGTCCATCCGTCCCTCCATCCGGATGACTTCCGGGATAGCCTGGTCGACCAGATCTTCCATGGAGTCGACCCCGACGAATTCCAGCATGGCCTGAACGTCTTCCGGACGGGGCCCGAGGTGCCGGTGCACAAACTGGTCCGTAGGGGCCAGCAAACTTTGGTTCGAATTTACGGTTAGCATGTTTTCCTTGTATTCGGAAGTCAGTCGAACGGAAGGGCGTTATCCTGCCGGATCAGTGGTCCCTTTCCTGGAGATAGGCTTCGTAAGCGGCGGCATTCATCAGGTCATCCAGTTCTGCGGTGTCGGAGACCCGAATTTTGACCATCCAGGCATCCCCATACGGGTCGGTGTTTACCAATTCAGGGGTCTCTTCCAGGAGGTCGTTGATCTCCAGGACTTCTCCGCCAACCGGCAGGTAAACATCCGAAGCGGCTTTAACCGATTCGACCGCTCCGAAAGTCTCGCCCTTTGCCCCGCTTTCCCCTTGGGAAAGGGATACTTCGACGTAAACAACGTCCGAAAGCTGGTCCTGGGCGTAATCTGTCACGCCGACGGTGGCCACATCGCCTTCCAGGCGGATCCATTCATCATTTTTGGTGTAGCGCAAGTCTTCGGGGATGTTCATACTGCCTCCTGTCTCGTTGTTGGGATCGAAATCCCGAATCAAAAAGGGCGCACGCAAAGATAACACGTGCGCCCTCTGTCATCGACCTGAGAGATTCAGGACCGGATTTTCATACAGAAACCGATCCCTTGCACCGTCGGTGCCGTGAACAGCTTTCCAGAGGTCTGCCGGACTCGGGTCCATTTACCTGAGAGTTTCGGCTGGGATTGCGGCCCCAGCCTTGCCCCTTCGGTCGTGGCCTGCCAGCCTGTGCCGGCGTCGCCACCCTCTCCCCGAAGCCCGTTTACTTGTCCCTCCGATTCTATAAACGAGAGGGGTATTCGTCAAGTAACCGGGCAGCCCGGCTCAAATTTTGACCCAATCTGCCACCAGCCAATAGCGGAAATCCTGGCCGCTGTAGGTCTGAACAGCTCCAACGGTAGCGTAAATGCATGCGCCGATCGGTACGAGGCTGAGCAGGCCGGCGACCGGGATGCAAATCAAGCCGATCAAAAACGCGGACCCAATGCCGGTGATGACCCAGAAAACAGCTGCCAAAATCCCGCCGCCCACCCAAAAGACAAGCTGGAAAATGAAAGCCTGCATCGATTGAAAGGCGACATAACGGGAGCGATCCTTGTAGACCAGGTAAATCACCAGCGGGGCAAAAACCCCCAGGAAGCCGGTAGCCAGGTTCAGCCAGATGCTGCCGTGGGCCAGCGCGGCCCAAAGTCGTTCATCTTGTTCGGACATCATACTCCTTATACGAAAAAAGTCAGCAGATGTTTCTGCTGACTCCTTTTTCTAGAATGCTCGGGAGGTTGTCAGGCCCAACCCTGGTTTTTGGCGAAGTTGGAAATCCCTGGGATTTCGACCTGCTCGCCTTGGTACGCTTTCCACGCCCACCAGAGCATAAGGAACCAAAGGACACTTCCGCACCCAAGTGTGACTGAGCTCACGATGATAATGACAATGCCGGCGATCAACGCCTGCGCATTGTGCGAGCGTATGAAAGGCCGATTTTTCTTGTCCTCCATCAGATACAAAATGATGGGGATCAGGGGGGAAAAGACATACGCCAGCGCGGCCCAGAGCTTGTCGTCACTGGTCACTTCAGGGTTCATCGGTTCTTCGGTCATTTTTTACCTCCACAAGATGTTATCCGGCCCGCCTTTCTGGCGAACCATACAAGAATTGTAAGTAGAAATAACAGAATGTGCAACAGTCTCACTTAAAAAAACCCGCAATAGCGGGTGTAGTTGCGGGTTACAATTTGATAATGGACAAAGCGGTTCGCCTGGTTTTTATGGGTTCCCCGGACTTTGCCGTACCCAGCCTGGAACGGCTTGTTCAGGCATACCAGGTCATCGGGGCGGTCACGCAACCGGACAGGCCGGCCGGGCGCGGTCGCCGGTTGGCCGTCTCGCCCGTGAAGGCGTTTTCGGTCCGGGCCGGGGTCCCCTTGATTCAGCCCGGACGCCTGTCCGAACCGGCTGCGATGCAGCAGCTGCGGGACTGGGACCCTGACCTGATCGTTGTGGCTGCCTTCGGGCAGCTTTTGAAGCCGGAAGTGCTGTCCCTTCCGGCTTTCGGTTGCCTGAACGTCCACGCTTCGCTGCTGCCGCGCTGGCGCGGGGCTGCCCCGATCCATGCCGCCATCCTTCACGGCGACGAAAAGACCGGAGTCAGCATCATGAAGATGGATCCCGGCCTGGACACCGGTCCGGTCATCAGCCGGCGATCGGTGCAAATCCGCCCCAGGGAGACGGCAGGCGAGCTTGGGAGGCGGTTATCGGTCATCGGGGCAGATCTGCTCCTCGAATCCCTGCCTGGATACCTGGACGGCTCCCTGCCTCCGGAACCACAGGATGAAACCCAGGCAACCTACGCCGGCATGCTGAAAAAATCGGCCGGCGCCTTGAATCTCGAGGCCGATGCGGCACATCTCGCCCGGCAGGTGCGGGCCTGCAATCCCTGGCCGGGGGCCTTCATCGAGTGGAGCGGGCAGGTCCTGAAAATCCACCAGGCGCGGGAATTGGAAGGGAGCTTATCACCTGGTGTGCGGGCGATCGTCGAGGAGCTGCCCGCCCTCGGCACTGCGGACGGCCTTCTGCTCCTGGAAGAAGTCCAGCCGGCCGGGAAACGGCGCATGGCCGGAGAGACGTTTCTCAACGGCGCCCGGGATTGGGAAAACGCCTGACAGCGCTGTTGGGTCGGTGCACCATCTGCATGTAACGAACCCTCCTTGCTCACAAACACCCTGCGGTATTTCTTGATCCGCCGGCGGAATGCATTGGCCGACGCGGGGTTGGCTCAAGGCGATTTCAAAGTCCGGTGACAAAAAGGCCTTTCGCTGGTGGAGTAGGCCGCGAAGCGGACGTATCGAAACCGAGACCTGTGCTGAGCTTGCCGAAGCAACGGCGGAAAACTGGGTTTTGACAGGCCCTTCGACAGGCTCAGGGCATGCCCTGAGTGCAATCGAAGGGCATGCTCAACCAGCGTTTTCCGCCAGGTTTTGCGACTTTGAGAAAGCCATGGGGGTTGGCTGCGGCGGTCTATGGTATTCCGAACGGGGATGGTAGACTTGACCTGAAAAAACGATATTGAGACCACCAAAATGGAAACGACCAACCTGAAAGCCTATCTGGAAAGCCAGCTGCCTGCCTACCTGCAAAACTTGCAGCAGATGGTCGCGGTCAACAGTTTTACGGAGAATCCGGTTGGGGTCAATGCGCTCGGTGAGCTCACGGGGGGGCTTTTTTCTGCGCTTGAATTTGACCAGGAGCGCGTCCCGTCCACCAACGCGTCCTTCGGAGACCATTTCATTTTCTCACGCCGGGGCAGCAGCGGCCCGGCGATCGGCCTGGTGTCCCATCTGGATACGGTGTTTCCCCCGGAGGAGGAAATCGCGAATCATTTCTCCTGGCGCCAGGAAGGGAACAAGATCTACGGCCCAGGCACGGTGGACATCAAAGGCGGGACGGCGATGATCCTCCTGATCCTGGAGGCTTTTCGAAAATATTCCCCGCAGTTGTTCGACCGGACGGATTGGATCGTCCTGCTGAACTCGTCCGAGGAGCGCCTATCAGAGGATTTCGGCCGGATCGCGCGCCAGCGTTTGGATTCCGCCAGGGCGGCGCTGGTTTTCGAGGGCGGGTTTTATAATAATTCGGCCGACGATTTCCGCCTGGTGTCCGCCCGCAAGGGCATGGCCCACTTCCAGGTGCAGGTGCACGGGCATTCGTCCCACGCAGGGGTTTCTCACGAAAACGGCGCCAATGCCGTCCGGCAGCTGGCAGAACTGATCACCCGAATCGAAGGTCTCACGGATTATGAAAAGGGGCTGACCGTCAACGTCGGGGTGGTTCGTGGGGGTGTGGTGACCAACCGTGTACCTCACTTTGCTGAGGCTTTGTTAGAAATGCGAGCTTTCGATGAAGGCATTTTCGAGGATGCGGCGAAGCAGTTGACCGGACTTTCCGGCGAAGGCAGCGTGACTACCCGCGAAGGCCATCCCTGCCGCATTTCGGTCGAGCTGCAGGACACCACCCCGCCTTGGCCTGAAAACCCTGGCACCCAGACACTGCTCGATATCTGGCAGCATGCCGGGGAGTCGCTGGGGTTTACCGTAACGCCGGAACCCCGTGGGGGGCTGAGCGACGGCAACCAGATCTGGCGCACCGTCCCGACCCTGGACGCCCTCGGGCCGGGCGGTGGAGGCGCGCACCAATCCGAACACGATCCGGCGCACGGAAAGACCCAGGAATATATCTACGTGCCGTCGATCGTTCCAAAAGCCCTGCTCAACATCGTTGCTTTGCAAAAGCTGCTAGCGGACTGAACCCATTGGGCTGCCTACGTTTTATCGCCGTCATCAGCCGGCAGGTGCCGGTTGCCCTGTTTGTCGCCGGGCTGCTGTGGATCGGCCAGGGGCTCCTGACCGGTCGTGGCCCAGAGGGGACCGATCTGGAAGAAGCGCTGATGGGAGGGGGATTTTTACTGATCGCCGGGGTGGTCGCGGTGCTGCCGGCCTGGGGTTTGTCCCGGCTGCTGGCAGCGGCCGGGAAGCGGGTAGAAGTGCCGAAGGTAGAGCCCATCTCGCCTGATTTTACTAGGCGCCTGGAGGAGGTTTATACCGCTTAC
>JBFKII010000102.1:0-11900 GCA_041632295.1 Anaerolineales bacterium
GTCAGCGACACGCCCGGGGTTTGTGACATTACCCAGAATATCGCTGTCCCTCCCGGATCAGCGGTGACCTACTGCTACGACATTCAAAACACCGGCCAGATCACCCTTTCCTCTCACACCCTGGTGGACAGCGCCCTGGGGCTGCTCCTGAACGGCGCCGCTATCAACGTGCCGCCCGGCCAATCCTACGTTTTTTCAACCACCGTGGTGGTCAACAGTTCGGTCACGAACTTGGCCACCTGGACCGCCCTCGATACATTCGGGAATGCAGCCGTGGGTTCGGATTCGGCCACCGTCACGGTGGTGGTGCCTGACATCCTAGTCAGCCCCGCCACGCTGATCTCCAACCAGCCGGCCGGGATCCAGGTGACCCGTACTCTCGTCATCAGCAATATCGGCGGCGTCGGCCTATCGTGGTCGATGGATGAAAACCAGAATCCGGGCAGCCTGGGTGAAAATCCTGGCGCGCTTGGGGATGAAGTGTTCCGGCTGGACCTGGGCAGCCGGCTTGGGAACGACATCCTGGTCGGGGTCGAATTCGATGGGAACAACTTCTGGGTGACCGCCGGGGGCATCTCCAATAACCTGAACGAACCGAACCTGCTGTACGAATTCGACAGCGGCGGTGCGCTGGTCAACTTCTACACCCAGACTACCACCAGCCCTTTCGGCTGGCGCGACCTGGCTTTCGACGGCGCATTCCTGTACGCCAGCGATTCCAGCCTGATCGAGGAAATCGACCCTGCCAACGGCCAGCCGACCGGGAACGTGATTACCAGTCCGCTTTCAATCAACCGGGCGCTGGCCTACGACCCGGCCACAGACCATTTCTGGGTTGGCAGCTTCGGCGATGACATCCACGAACTCGACCGCAGCGGCAATGTGATTTCCACCATCACCAACGTCTTCGCACAGATCGGCAACGTGACCGGCCTGGCCTGGGACGACCTCTCTCCAGGCGGGCCGTACCTGTGGGCCTGGACCAACGACGTCCCTCCCAAAGCGGTCCAGATCGATCCGGTTTTGGGACAGCCCACAGGCGTGAGTTTTGTCGGCTCTTCGGCTGTTGGCGGGGACGGGGGCGGGGCGACCATCACCGCCAGCCTGTACCCCGACCAGCTGATCTTCATCGGCCTGCACGAAGCCGGCCTGTTCAACGACACCGTTGTGGGATACGACATGGGCCTGGCGACCGGGCAGTGTGCGGCCAACAACAACCCCTGGCTCTCGGCGTCCCCAACCGGAGGGGTGATCCCGCCGGGGGGTGGGGTCCAGTTAAATGTGGTCTTCGATTCCAGCGGCCTCAGCCCCGGATTTTACGACGGCAACCTGTGCATCAGCAGCAACGATCCGGACACACCGCTACTGCTGGTGCCGACTCAGCTCGTGCTGGACTTTCCGAACCGGATTTACCTGCCGAACGTGCGCCGGCCTTAAGATTTAACCGGCCCGGCTGACAGGTCAATAAAAAAATAAAGCGAGGCGAATGGCCTCGCTTTTTCATTTTATCGGATGATCCGCCGGCAGGAGGGGATCAGACTTCGGCTATATCGGGGATAGCTTCGTCTTGTTGCCCATGCGCGGAGCCGGCCATCAGCAGCCCCAATTTGGTTCGGGTGGCTTCTTTGGCGTCCATGATCTCGATGATCTCTCCGTGGAAGATGACTGCGATGCGGTCGGCCAGGGAAAGGATCTCGTCCAACTCGGCGGAGACCAGCAGCACCGCGACGCCATGGTCGCGCATTTCGACGATCCTGCGGTGGATGTATTCAATCGATCCGACATCCAGCCCGCGAGTCGGCTGGTTGGCGATCAGCATATGGACATCGCGGCTGAACTCGCGCGCGATGATCACTTTCTGCTGGTTCCCCCCGGACAAGTTAGCAGCCGGCACCATCGGGCCCGGGGTGCGGACATCGAATTGGGCGATCAGGCGTTCGGCGTTGCTCAGCACCGCCTGCTCGTTGCGCTGCAGCCCCTTGGCGAATGGGGGGACATAGTAGGTGCACAGCACTGCGTTGTCGCCGATGTGGTAGGGTAGCACCAGCCCGTGTTTCTGGCGGTCTTCGGGAATGTGGGCCACCCCCAACTCGACCAGGGCGCGCGGGCTCATGGTCGGGGCAACGTGCTTGTTGATCGTCACCGTGCCGGATTTGATCTCCCGCAGCCCGGTCAGCGCTTCGACCAGCTCCGTCTGGCCGTTGCCCTGCACGCCGGCGACCCCAAGGATCTCCCCGGCGTGGACCTGGAAGGAAATCCCACGGATCGCTTCCACGTGCCGCTCGTCTTCCACGTGCAGGTTGTATACGTCCAGGATCACCGTATCGGCGGTGGTTTCCTTTTTCTCGACCTCCAGCAGCACCTCACGCCCGACCATCATTTCGGCCAGACCTTTTTCGTCGGTGTTTTCCGGCAATGCGTGGCCGACGACCTGGCCCCGGCGCATCACCGTGATCTCGTCCGCAACAAAGAGCACTTCTTTCAGCTTGTGGCTGATGAAAATGATCGAGACGCCGCGCTCGGTCAGCTGGTCCATGATGTGGAACAGCTCGCGGGCCTCCTGGGGGGTCAGGACCGCTGTGGGTTCATCGAGGACCAGGATTTTGGCATCCCGGTACAGAGCTTTGAGGATCTCGACGCGCTGCTGGATCCCCACCGGTAGGTCTTCCACGATGGCGTCCGGATCGACCTCCAGGCCGTAGCGCTTGGAGAGCTCCCGGATTTCCCGCCGGGCGGTGCGGATGTCGAGCCTGCCGTTCTTGGTGACCTCGGAACCCAGGATAATGTTTTCGACCACACTGAACACCGGCACCAGCATGAAATGCTGGTGGACCATGCCGATCCCATGGTCAATGGCATGATGCGGGTTGTCGATATGGACCTTTTCCCCGTTGATGAAAATCTCGCCTTCGTCCGGGGAATACAATCCGTAGATAATGTTCATCAGGGTGCTCTTGCCGGCCCCGTTTTCCCCCAGCAGGGCATGGACGTGGCCTTTTTTAAGGCTCAGGTTGATGCGGTCGTTGGCCAGCACGCCCGGAAAGCGCTTGGTGATATTGCGGACTTCGAGGGCAAGAACATCATCCATAAGATTATTCTTTTTCGTAAGGGATACCGTCGGCAGCGGGGATGCGGGTGCGGCCGACGAAACCCGCCAGGACGACGATTGTCAGGACATAGGGCAGCATGCCGATGAACTGGTGGGGGATGTCGATCGTGCCACCGAACTGGAGCTGTGTCTGCATGGCGGTGGCCAGCCCGAAGAGCAGCGCTGCGCCCCAGGCTCCGAAAGGTGTGTACTTGCCGAAGATCATCACCGCCAGGGCGACGAAGCCGCGGCCGTTGGTCATGGCGCGCTCGAAGGAACCGACCGCTTCCAGCGTCAGGAAAGCGCCAGCCAGGCCGCCCAGGGCGCCGCCGATAATGACGTTCCAGTAGCGCATCTTGAAAACATTGACCCCGAGCGTATCGGCCGCCCGTGGATGCTCCCCAACCGCCCGGGTGCGCAGGCCCCAGCGGGTGTAAAAAAGTAGATAATGGATGACAAAGACAAGGATGATGCTGGTGTAGGTGATCGGAGGGTTGTTGATCAGGATCGGGCCGATCAACGGGATGTTCTCCAGTGGGCCGAGGGCGAAAGGCTGCAGTTTGCCCTGTGTGGTCAGCCCGGGTGTATACAGGAATCCGGTCAGCCCGAGAGCCAGGATGTTGATCACCGTGCCGCCGATGATCTGGTCGATTTTTAAGGTGACGGACATGAAACCGAGCAGCAGCCCCAGCAGCGCGCCGGTGAGCACCCCTGCCAGGACCGAAACAAACAGGTTGGCGGTCCATACATTGACCATAAAGCCGACGAAGGCGGAGAGCAGCATCTGGCCTTCAATGCCGATGTTGATGATCCCGGCCCGTTCGCCCATCAGGCCGCACAATGCCCCCAGCACCAGGGGAGTGGATTGGCGCACCGCCGACCGCAGCACGGCGGTCGTCACGATAGCATTCTGGGAGTAGGCGTACAGCACTGCGGCGGTCACACCTGCGGCGATCAGTAACGTGGCTCCCCAACGGCGGATCCAGCGCTGCGCCGGGCTGATTTCCTGGATTTGAGCGGTCGCTTGCATGAAGGCTCCAATAATTGGGACGCTACTGCTGTGCGCCCCAGCCGGTGCTCAAGGTAAGCTGCTCTTCCCCTTCAACCCGCCGCTGGCGGATGATCCAGCGCACGATCACATCGGCAGCGACGAAGAACAGGATCAGGGCCTGGATGACATCGATGATCTGGCTGGCGACGCCGGCATCGAACTGCATCTGGCTCGATCCGGCGTTCATCGCTCCGACGAGCAGCGCGGCGGGGATCACGCCGAAAGGATGGGTCTTGGCGAGCAGGGCGATGGTGATCCCTTCGAAGCCCAGGCCGACGTTAAAGCCGGGCTGGTAGCGCCCGACCACGCCCTGAGTCTCGATGGCTCCGCCGAAGCCGGCCATAATGCCGCTGATCACCATGGTCAAGATGACCGTGCGCGGCACCCGGATCCCGGCGTAGCGGGCGGCATGCTGGTTGAGCCCCACGGTGCGGATCTCGAAGCCGACCGTAGTTTTCCACAACAGCCACCAGGTCACCAGGGCGACCAGGACCCCGATGATAAAACCGATCGGCACGTTCCCGATCTCGCCCAGGCGGGCGCTGTCCTCTATTAGGGGGGTGCGGGCGACGATATTGCCCGGGGAAGTGTCCTTCCAGGGGCCGTCGGCCAGGAAATCGGTGATATTGATAGCCACGAAGTTGAGCATGATCGTGGTGATCACTTCGTGCGCGCCGGTATAGGTTTTCAAAGCACCTGGAATGGCGGCGAACAGCCCTCCGGCCAGCGCTCCGCCGAGCAAGGCCAGGGGGGCGTGGATATAAATCGGCAGGCCCTTGATGCTGAAACCGAGCCAGGCTGAAAAAATCGCGCCGATCAGGAGCTGCCCCTGCGCGCCGATATTGAACAACCCGGCCTTAAATGCGAAAGCCACTGCCAGCCCGCTAAATATGAGTGGAGTGGCCTTTTCAAACGTCCGGCCGATGGCAGTGGCACTGCCGAAAGAGCCTCGCAGCAAGGCTGCATAGGCGGACAGGGGATTGGCGCCTGAGGCGATCAGGATCACCGCGCCGATCAAAGCCGCCAGCAGCACCGCAGCCAGTGGAACACTGACAGCGCGCCAGGCCCGGCTGAGCAGGTATTCAATTCGGTTGGTTTGGGTCGCGTTGCTTTGCGAGTCGGTCATGTGGCGCGGTCTTGTGAAGGTACGTTATTGTACATGCCAAACCGGGCGGCGTAAAGCTTACCAGACAGGACTGGTGTTAAAACACATACCCCGGAAAGCCTCCGGGGTATGTGGGATTGCATGGAGCGTAACGGCAGGCCCCCGTCAGGGCGTGTAACCAGTCGAGATTTCACCCGCGGCAAGGCTGGCGTCGATCTCGGACAGCCGGTCCTTGACTTCCTGCGGGATCTGATCCTCGAAGTCGTGGAACGGGGCCAGCCCCGCGCCGCCGAAGTACAGGCCGGGGGTGATGGTGCCGTTAACCACCTGGTTTATTACGTCTACGACTGCAGGGGTGATTAGCTTCATGGCGCTGGAGATCAGGCAGCTATGCGCTTCCGGAACGGTCTCCCACTGGTCGGTGTCGACGCCGATGCAGTACACGCCTTCGGTGGAGGCAGCTTCGATCAGGGCGCCGTTGCCGGTATTACCGCCCGCGCCGAAAACCACATCCGCACCCTGGTCCAGGGCCTGGCGAGCGGTGGAGGCGCCCCACTCCGGATCGGTGAAGGCCACGTCCAGCCCACCGGGATGGTAGGTGGAGATCAGGTTGATGTCGGGGTTGATGAAGCGTGCGCCGTTCTCATAGCCTTCCTTGAAGGCCACAACCGGGGGCACCAGGTCGGTGCCTAACACCGCGGCCACCGTGCCGGTCTCGGACATCAGGGCGGCCAGTGCGCCGGCCAGAAACCCGGAGACGTCTTCGGGGAACAGAATGCCGGTAAAGTTGGCGGTATCGCCCTGGAACTGGTCGACGCCGATGAAGTGGGTGTCGGGGTTGGCGGCTGAGAGGTTCAGCGTCGCCTCTCCGAGTGCAAAGCCGACAGTGACGATGATGTCGTAGTTCTGGTCCAAGAACAGCTGCATGTTGGCTTCATAGTCCTTGGCATCCTGAGTCTCGACAAAGTCAACGGTGGCTCCGAGCTCATCCTGCGCCTGCAGGACGCCTTCCCAGGCGGACTGGTTGAACGACTTGTCGTCGATCTCGCCGACGTCGGTCACCAGGCCGATACAGAGGACATCCTCGCTGGAGCAGTCACCGCTGGTGCCGGCTGCCTGGCAGGCGCTGAGGGCCAGCGCGGCAAGGGCCAGCAAAGAAAAGAGAAAAAGCGTGCGTTTTGTCATCTAATCCTCCTAAGAGTAGAAAACAGGGGGGCTTTGGTCTTGCAGACCACAGTGGCAAGTATAACGACGATCCGGCATTTCGTAAAGAATCGCAATGCCAAAAAAACACCAGAGTCCTGGGAGTCCTTTATATTTCCTATTCGCTTTGCATGGGGTCGCCGGTCTGGATGAAACCGGCCAGCACATCGTCCAGGGTGGCCTCTGCCAGGCGCAGTCGGCCGGGGGTCAGCAGGCTGGGGTTGACATCCGTCAGCCGAACGGGCAGGGGGGCGCTGATACCACTTTCGCCGTTGAAAAGATCAGGAATATGGTCGAGGTAGGCGCCGGCGGGATCACTTCGCAGCGAAGCCACCCAGTAGTCCGCCAGGCCGGCAGGCGGCGCTTCGCCACCGATTATGCGGACTCCCAGGTCGGCCAATTGCGCATAGACAACCTGCCCGCCGGCGCCCGGGCTGACATAGACCGTTTCGACCAGCCTATCTCGCATGAAATCGGCCAGGGCGCGCCATTCCTGATCGCTGGCTGTGGCCGGCAGGCTGAGCAGAAAGGGGTATTCGTAAAAAGGGGGGAATTGCTGCCGGCACAATCCGCAAAAAAACCGCACCCCGTTTGCAAATGCCGGAAATCGCAGGTTCTCCAGCCCATCCTGCACGGTGATCAGGCCAACGCGCCATTCCGGGGTGATCACCGCGGCAATGAAGCCGCCCATGAACGCCTTCAAATCCTGGGGGGCGGGCTCGGCGCCGATATTGATCAGGTTGGGGGCATCTTGAAGACCTGTGTAACCGACGACCAGAAATTGGGTCTCCGGCGCGCCCTGGATCAGCTCCGGCAGGTTGGCCGCTTGCGGCAGGCCCACCAGGAAATCGACCTCGGCTGCGGTTTCCTCGACGGTCAGGGACTGGCGCACCTGCCAGCGGTAGCCCAATTCGGCCGCCAGGCGCGCGCTTTCCGCCTGAACCAGATCTGCCAGCGCGGGGTCCGCGTTTTCAGGGATGAGCGCTACGGCCAGCGGCGCCGGGGGGAGATCGGTCGCCGTGGCAGGCGGCTGAGTGGCCGGCGCGGTGGAGGTCTCGGCCACCGCAGTTGGCGGACCTGGCGTGTCCGTGGTTCCGGCGGGAAGGCCGCTGCAGCCCGCCAGGGACAGAATCAACAACAGAAGTGGAATTTTTTTGAACAAATGCGCTCCCGGCCGGTTTTTTCATCGCCACGGTCCCATAAAAAGGGGTACTTTGGTGCCCTTTTTGGCCGGTGCGGCGTTTTGGACGGGCAAACCGGTTTCCGATTGGATTGAAGGGGTATTTTACAGCAATCCATGCGATTATAATTGCGGCTTATGAGCCTGCCACAGACTTCCGCCGAACCGGACGATCCGGAAAACCTGCCCCCCGCACGCCGACGCAGAGCCCGCCGCCTGCCGGTGCCGATGGACGCCGATGAGCGCGATGCATATTTTCGCGCGCTGGTCCACCGGGCGGCGCCCACCTTTGATTTCTTCCTGTTCTCCCTGCTGGCAGGGGCGGTCATGGGATTCGGCCTGGTGCTGGACCAACCTGCCCTGCTGGTCCTGGGTGCCCTGGTCGCCCCGCTGATGGCGCCTGTGATCGGGATCGCCCTGGGCACCGTCCTGGGCACGCCGCGCCTGTTCGGCCGCGCCCTGGCCGGGCTGGGGATCGGCAGCCTGCTGGTCTTTGGGATGGGCTGGGCGGCAGGGCTGCTCTCCGAATCCCTCCTGCCGCCCCCGGAAACCCTGTACCTGCAATCCCGTTTCTTCGCCCGCCTGCTGTGGCCCAATTTCCTGGTCGTGGCCATCGGTGCCATGCTGGCCACCTTCTGGCTGGCCCGGGATAACAAAAGGGCAGTTGTGCCCAGTATCGCCCTGGCGTACGGGCTGTACGTCCCGCTGGTCACCGCCGGATTCGGCATCACCAGCCAGGTGCCTTTCCTCTGGCCGGATGCGCTGCTTGTTTTCCTGCTCCACCTGGTCACCGCGCTGATCGCCGGGGTGCTGATCCTGTTTTTGGTCGGATACAAACCGCCGTCCATTCTCGGATATTCGGCTGCCGCGGCCGTCGTCCTGTTCGGCTTGATCATCTCGGTTGGCGCGGTTGGCCAGGGCCTGGCAGTCCGCGCCCAGATCGCCATCCCGACCTATACCCTGACCCCTTCGCTGACCCCGACGATCACACCCACCCAGACCTCCACGCTGACGCCCACGATCACTCCCACTCCCACGCTCACGCCGACCGAGACTCCCACGCCGACTATCACGCCCTCCCCCACCCCGGTCCCGCCGACCCCGACGCCCACTCCGATCCTGGCCTTCGTCAACGTGCCCGGATTTGAAGGTGCCAACCTGCGCCAGGAGCCCCAGGGCACGACCATCACGATCCTGCCGAACGGCACGATCGTCACCGTGCTGGGGGAAACCCGCGAGACGAACGGGGTCATCTGGCAGCGGGTGATCACTGTTGACGGATTGGAGGGTTGGATCTGGGATTCCCTATTGGTTCCCGTCGAGGAGGGGGCCCCCACGACCGCGACTGCCACGCCGGGAAGTTAGCCTATTTTATGACTATGAATTTTCAATCCATCATGCTGACGCTCCAGCACTTTTGGGCGGAGCGGGGTTGCCTGATCTGGCAGCCTTATTACACCCATGTCGGTGCCGGCACCATGAACCCCGCCACCGTCCTGCGGGTGCTCGGGCCGGAACCCTGGAACGTGGCATATGTTGAGCCCTCCATCCGGCCGGATGACGGCCGCTACGGGGACAACCCCAACCGGCTGCAGCAGCATTACCAGTTCCAGGTCATTTTGAAGCCCGACCCCGGCGATCCCCAGGAGCAGTATCTCGACTCGCTGAAAGCGCTGGGGATTGACCCGCGCCAGCACGACATTCGCTTCGTGGAGGACAATTGGGAATCGCCCGCCCTCGGCGCCTGGGGGCTGGGATGGGAGGTCTGGCTGGATGGTCAGGAGATCACCCAGTTCACGTATTTCCAGCAGGCTGGGGGGATGTCCCTGGACCCGGTCTCGGTGGAGATCACCTACGGGCTGGAGCGCATCGCCATCGCTCTGCAGCGCATCCGCGGTTTCCGTGAAATCGATTGGGGCGCCGGGCTGACCTACGGGGATGTCAATCTGGCCGCCGAGCGCGAGCACAGCACGTACTATTTTGAAACCGCCGATGTCGAAAACCAGTTCGAGCTTTTCCGCCTGTTCGAGGCGGAGGCGAAGAACGCTCTGGCGCGCGGGCTGGTCCTGCCGGCTCACGATTACGTGCTCAAGCTTTCGCATACTTTCAACATCCTGGACGCCCGGGGTGCTGTCGGAGTGACGGAGCGGCAGGCTTTCTTCAAAAACATTCGCGCCCTGTCCCGGGCAGTTTCCGAAGCCTACCTACGCCAGCGAGAGGAGCTGGGCTACCCCTGGTTGGAAAACGGCGAAGAAAAGCCGGGCCACTCGATCCCGCAGGCTGTGGATAGTGCTGGCGGGGTGGAAAGAGCCGATTTTTTGCTTGAGATCGGTGTTGAGGAACTCCCTCCGGCGGATACGGAAGCGGCCCTTGCGCAGCTGGACGCTGCATTGCCTGCCCTGCTGGAAGAGCTGTATCTGGATTACGGTTCGATTTCGCTGTACGCCACGCCGCGCAGGCTGGTGGTCCACGTGCAGGCCCTTGCTGGCCGGCAGCCGGTCCGGGAGGTGGTCTTCCGCGGGCCACCCGCCGACCGCGCCTTCGATCCCGACGGAGCGCCCACCCGGGCGGCGGAGGGCTTTGCGCGCGGCAAGGGGCTGACCCCGCAGGACCTGGTCGTCGAGGAAGTCGACGGCGGCCGCTATGCAGTGGCGCGCGTGTCCGAACCCGGCCGGCCGGCGGCGGAGGTGCTGGCAGAAGCGCTGCCCGGCCTGATCGCCGGAATCCGGTTCGTCAAATCGATGCGCTGGAATGACCCGGTGCTTTCGTTCTCACGGCCGATCCGCTGGCTGCTGGCGCTCCTGGACGACCGGGTGGTGCCTTTTACATATGCCGGCCTGGTTTCCGGACGGCAGACCCGCGGGCTGCGCTTTCACAGCCCCGAGGCGCAGGATGTAGCCTCGCCGCCCGAGTATTTCGATTTCCTGGCAAGCCAGGGCGTGATGCTGGACGTCGGGGAACGGAAATCTGCCATCCGGGAACAAGTGGCTGCCCTGGCGGGGGAAGTCGATGGGCTGATCCAGCCGGATGACGAACTGCTGCTCGAAAATACACATCTTGTCGAGGCGCCGACCGCCCTGCGCGGCGGTTTTGAGGCCGATTATCTCTCGCTGCCGCCTGAAGTGCTGGTCTCGGTGATGAAAAAGCACCAGCGCTATTTCCCGATCTACGCATCTGGCGGGGATGTCCGCCTGCTGCCGTATTTCATCGCCGTGCGCAACGGGGACGACCGTTCCCTGGACCTGGTGGTGGAGGGCAACGAGCACGTCATCCGTGCCCGCTTCGCCGACGCCGCCTTTTTCGTCGAGCATGACCGCCAGCGCGGCCTTGAAAAATTCCGACTGCAGCTGGATACGCTGACATTTCAGGCTGATCTCGGTTCAATGCTCGACAAGGCCAGGCGGATCGAATCCCTGATCTCGGCGCTGGCCCCTCGCCTGGGGCTGGCCCCCGACCAGGAATCGCTGGCCGAGCGGGCAGCGCAGCTGTGCAAGGCGGACCTGGCTTCCGACATGGTGGTCGAAATGACTTCGCTTCAGGGGGTCATGGGCCGCTACTACGCCCTCGAAATCGGGGAGCCGGGGGAAGTGGCCGCGGCCATCGAGCAGCACTACTGGCCGCGCTTCTCTGGGGACCGCATCCCTGAAACCCCGATCGGTATTGTGGTCGCCCTGGCCGACCGGCTGGACTCGCTGGCAGGGCTTTTTGCGGCCGGGCTGGCGCCCACCGGAAACAAGGACCCCTTCGGGTTGCGGCGGGCGGCGCTGGGCCTGATCCAGATCCTTGTGGAAGGTGAGATCGATTTCGACCTGCAAGCCGCCCTGCGTTCGGCTGCGACAAGGCAGCCGATCCCGGTGTCTCCGCAGGTGCAGTCCGAAGTGCTGGAATTCATTGCCGGCCGGCTTAACAGCCAACTGCGGGAAGAAGGCCTGCCGTATGATGCGGTTGATGCGGTTGTGTCGGTGCAGAAGGCAAACCCGCATTCGGCTGTTGAGAACGTGCGTTCGCTGGTCGCATGGCGGCAGCGAGCGGATTGGGATCGGCTTCTTCAAGCCTACGCCCGTTGTGTGCGCATCAGCCGCGACAGCCTCGAAAGCCATCCGCTCGATCCCGACCTGCTGCAAGAAACGGCTGAAACCGCCCTGTACAAGAAACTGGTAGAGGTGGAGGCCGCGCCCAGGGCGCCCGGGTCGGTCGACGATCTTTTTTCCTGTTTTCAGGACCTGGTCGAGCCGATCGATGCATTTTTTGAAGATGTGCTGGTCATGGCTGA
>JBFKII010000103.1:0-11832 GCA_041632295.1 Anaerolineales bacterium
CAGCGCCGGCAAACGAATCCGACGCGTCAGCGCCGGCAAACGAATCCGACGCGTCAGCGTCGACGAACGAATCCGAGGCGTCAGCGCCGGCAAACGAATCCGACGCGTCAGCGCCGGCGAACGAATCCGACGCGTCAGCGCCGGCAAACGAATCCGAGGCGTCAGCGTCGACGAACGAATCCGAGGCGTCAGCGCCGGCAAACGAATCCGAGGCGTCAACGCCCGGCCCGGATCGAAAAAGCCCCTGCTGCGAAAAAGCAGGGGCTTTTTGTCTACTGAGTAAAGTCGCTCAGGCTGGGGTCCGGTCGTTGCGCATGCGCCAGGCAGCCAGGACGATCAGGCTGGCCAGCAGGACCACCAGCACGCCGCCGAAGACCACGAAGGTGGAGAAGTCGCTGCGGGAGGTCAGGTTCTCCAGGGTGATGGCGGAGGGGCCGAAGGGGTTGAAGTTGACGGTCTTATCGCCGCCGCCGACGACCGTGAAGCGGGCCTGCAGAGGACCGGCCCAGTAGGGCGGCCCGGACGCCAGGGTGGGCGAGTAAGCCCGGGCGAAGAAGCACACCTGGGCGGGCCAGCCGGCCCCGCCGTTCTCATCGCTGATACTGCCGTCGCAGTCGTTGTCCAGGTTGATGAACATGGTGGTGACGATTTCCTTGGCGCAGTTCCCCGTGGTGCAGTTGACTTGCTGATCGACCGAAATGACGGTGAAATCTACCGGCAGCGGGGCCGGGGGGTTGGCGCCCAGGTCGACCTTGTCATCTGCCGGCGAATAGTTGCCATCCCCGTTAAAATCGCAGTCCACCACCGACCAGGCCTCGGAGTGGGTGAACCCGGCGGCTCCGGCAGGGGCATTGTCCGTATTGTAGAAACCGAGCGCCACCCGGCCGCCCCACTTGGTCTGGGCCCCGGTACCGCAAGCGGAAGCGTCAGTCCCTTGGGTCGTGTACAGGTCGTTGTCAAAACCCAGCCTGGCGTACACTTCGACCTGGCCCCCATCCCAGAAGATATCGACGTTGCCGTTCTCCATGGACAGGCTGTTGCGGTCCCAGCCTTTGAACACGTTGGTCTGTTTCAGGTCTGCGCTGGCGGACTGGGTGATGGCGAAGGCAAGCAGCATCACGGCCAGGATCCCAAAAATAGGGAGTTTAAGGGCTCGGTTGGTTTTCATTTCTTCTCCTCGTTTTGAAGCGACTGAGCGATTTTGGGGCCAGGAAAGGCAAATTTGTACTCAATCCTTGGCTCCCCTCATCCTATAGTCCTATTTCGAGGCCAAAAAGTTCAAAATTGAAATGAAAACCGGCGCGCAAACAGGGCCGCTTCGGTCTGGAAGGGGGCCAAAGCGCCCGGAAAGCGCCGTTTCAAGTGTATTTACCGGCCAATCCCCGCCCGGGAGGCTCCTGTATTGATCAGCGGATGCGCGCCTCCTTGTGCGAGCGCCAGGCTGCCACGATGATCAGGACGGCGGCGGCCACCAGCAATACGCCGCCGAAGATCACCAGGGTGGAACTGTCCGTGCGGGTGGATAGGGTCACCAGCGTGAGGGCGGTGGGCTCGGATGGATTTTCCGGGGCTGCCTGGCTGACCTCGCCGCCCTGCTCGGCTACGGACCAGGCAGGCAGGGGGGCGCCAGGTTCGAGGCCCGCATCCGCCCTGGCAGTCGGGGTCAGGCGCCAGGCGAACATCATTCCCATCAGGGCCAGTAAAACGATCAGGGGGCGTGTCTGTTTGAAAGTCATGGTGAAATCAGCGCAATGATCCGAATTATGTTCCCGCCCGCCGGGGAATGAATTTGAAAAATGCGGCGCGGTTTGGTCTTAATACTGTAGTCTTAATACCTTGCTCGGAGGTTCAAAATTGGGGTTATTTTTCCCTTAGTACTTTCGGGTGGTTTGGCCGGTTTATGGCGTAATGAAGCGCGGATTTGTCGGTTGAATATGCATAGGGGTCCGACGCCAGAAGCCCCATTCCCGGCCTTCTACGGGCCATCACCAGGGGCGGTGGCCTGTTCGGGCTTGTGGCCCTGCATGTTCTGAAGTAACATAAACCGGTAAGCAATTTTTATTATTGGCACATGGTGTTAACCATTTGCGGTTCAGGAGTTTTAAGACATGAAATCAAATATTCAATTCGACAGCAAGGGGAAGTTCTTTACCCCGGTCGTGGATAAGGATGTTGTGCCGTCCCGCATTCAGACCACCAACGGGATGGTGCGCGGTAACCTCCATATCCGGCCAGGCGAGCGCATCAAGGATCTGCTGAACGAAAGCAGTGATTTTGTCGCGGTGACGCAGGCTACGGCGTACCGTCCGGACGGCGAGATGATCCTGGAAGCCGAGTTCCTGGCCTTGAACACCCGCTATGTGGTCTGGGTGGCCGAGGAAAAGCGAGACAGCGCATCCAAGCCTACCGGAGGGCAGGCATGACTGCCCAGGTCCAGCCCAACACGACCAACAACAAGCTGCCGCTTCTCCTGCAGTTGAAGTACCAGTTGATCGACAACATCACCCAGCAGCTGGATGAAAAGACCACACAGCCGGAAGCGCGCGTCCAGCTGGTGGAGCAGTACCTCAGAGACGCGCTGAACCACCACAAGCTGAACATCCCGGACAACCAGAAGCGGACGCTGTACGCTGAAGTGCGCGACGAGATCCTGGGATACGGCCCCATCCAGCGCTACCTGGACGATCCGGAGGTCAGCGAGGTGATGGTGAACCGGGCCGACCGGGTATATATCGAAAAGAACGGAAAGCTGATCCGCACCCCGGCGATGTTTGAAAATGACGAACACGTGCTGCGCATCATCAACCGGATCGTGCTGCCCCTGGGCCGCAGCGTGGACCGGGACAGCCCGACGGTGGATGCCCGCCTTCCCGACGGGTCGCGCGTCAACGCCGCCATTCCCCCCGTGGCGATCGACGGGCCCTCGATCACCATCCGCAAGTTCACCAAAAACAAGCTGAGCGTCCAGGAGCTGATCGAATTTGGCTCCATCACGGAGAGCATGGCGGAATTCATCAAAGCCTGCGTGCTGGCGCGCCTAAACATCGTGGTTGCCGGCGGCACCGGCTCGGGGAAAACCACCCTGCTGAACATCCTCTCGGGCTTCATCCCCGAGGACGAGCGCATCATCACCATCGAGGACGCGGCCGAGCTGGTGCTGCGCCAGGACCACGTGCTGCGCATGGAGACAAAACCCAAAAACGCTGACGGCATGGGCATGGTCACGGTGCGCGACCTGGTGCGCAACTCGCTGCGCATGCGGCCGGACCGCATCATCGTCGGCGAGGTGCGCGGCGGTGAGGCGCTGGACATGCTGCAGGCCATGAACACCGGCCACGACGGTTCTCTGACCACGGTCCATGCCAACTCGCCGCGCGACGCCATCTCCCGCCTCGAGACCCTGTCCCTGATGGCGGGATTGGACCTGCCCCTGCGCGTGATCCGCGAGCAGATCGCCTCCGCTGTGGACGTCGTAATCCAGCAAACCCGCCTGCGGGATGGTACCCGAAAGGTCGTTTCCATCACCGAAGTGGCCGGCATGGAAGGGGATGTGATCGTGATGACCGAGATCTTTCGCTTCAACCAGACCGGGGTAGACCCGGAGGGTCACGTCCAGGGTGAAATGGTGGCCACCGGCCTGCGACCGCTGTTTGGTCCGAAATTGGAAGAGGCCGGCCTGAAGCTGGGTGCACAGCTATTTCAGTCAAATATCCTCGAGGTCCGTGAAGAACGCCGCCGCATGAGACGCTGACGAAACTCAACATGAACCTGAAATCCAGCCTGCGCGTTCGGCTTATCGTGCTGGTGCTGATCGCCGTACTGCCGGCTCTGGGGCTGACGCTCTACAACGATCTGGAGCAGCGTCAGGATTATGTCCAGATTACGACCGAAGAAGCTTTACGGCTGACCAGAATATTCAGCGCGGATCAGATACAGCTGATCGAGAGCGCCCAGGAAATCCTCATCTTGCTTTCCCAACTCCCGGTGGTCCAGGATGGGGATTGGGCCGCCTGCAATGCGCTGTTCAGCGACCTGCTCTCGCAGTACACCCGCTTTGCCAATATTGGCGTTATCGATCGGGACGGCCAGCTGGTGTGCAGCGGTCTGGACCCCGGCGGCCCGGTCGATTTGTCCGGCCGCCTGTATTTCCGGGACGTGCTGGAGACCGGTGAATTTTCGGTCGGGGAATTCGAAATGGCTCCGATCAACGGGGAGAACGCCCTCAGTTTTGGCTACCCCGTCGCCGATCCGAACGGCTTCGTCCAGTCGGTAGTCTTTTCCTCCCTTGACCTGATCTGGCTGAACGTCATACTCGGTGAAGTCCAACTGCCCGAGCAGACCACGCTGACCATCACCGATCAAAACGGGATTATCCTGGCCCATTTTCCGGATCCGGAAGACTGGGTGGGGAAAAATATTCCCGATGGGGAACTGGCACAGGCCATTTTCGCCGGCGAGGAAGTTGCGCTTGAGAGCGATGCTCTGGATGGGATGCGGCGCCAGCACGGCATTTCATCGTTCGGCGCTTCCGGGCGCGATCTCGTCCTGACGGTCGGCATTCCCATCGAAGGCGCCATCGCCACGGCCAACCGCACCCTGACCCGCAACCTGTTCGGCCTGGCGGCACTGACCCTGCTGATCCTCGGGGCCGGATGGGTGCTGGGATACGCACTGGTGGTCAGGCAGATCGACTCCCTGGTCCTGACCACCCGGCAATTGGGCGCTGGGGATCTGGACGCCCGCACCGGCCTGTCTGATGAAGGCGGGGAGATCGGCGAACTGGCGGTGGCTGTCGACCAGATGGCGCTGGCGCTGGCGAGCCGCCACGAGAAGCAGCTGCAGGCGGAGGAAGCGCTGCGAAAAAATGAGGAGCAGCTGCGCAAGATCACCGACTCCGTCCCGATCTTGATCGCCTATATCGATAAGGAACAGCGCTATCATTTCAACAACAAGGTTTACGAGGACTGGTACGGGGTTTCCCGGGATGAGATTCGCGGCAAGCATATCTGGGAAATCCTGGATGAACAGGCCTACCAGGCCAGCCTTGAAAACCTCATGCAGGCCCTGACGGGCCAGGAGATCACCTTCGAGCGGGTGCAAACCAACGCTGCTGACCAGCAGCGGTTGGTCCAGGTGATCTACCTGCCGGACTTCCAGGATGGGCAGGTAGAAGGGGTCATCGCCGTCAAGCGAGATATCACCGAGACCAGGCGCTCGGAGAAAGCCCTGCGCGAGAGCGAAGAGCGCTACCGGCTCCTGTTTGAAAACGCACCGGTCGGATTGGGGATCGTCGACCGGCATGGCAACCTGATCTCGTTCAACGATAAAATGCTTGAGCCCGGCGGGTACACCCCGGAGGACATCCGGGTGCTCGAGAACGTCGCCAACCTGTACCTGGACCCACGGGCGGGGGAACGGATTGAGAACACGGTCCGGGAGAAGGGATATATCGACCAGACCGAAGTCCGCTTCAAGACCAAAGAAGGCGGCTTTTACCACGCTTTGCTCAGCCTTTCCCCCATCCGGGTCGACGGCAGGCGCCACTGGCAGGTCATGGTGGCGGACATTTCCGAACGCAAGCGCGCCGAACAGCTGGTCAAGAAGCAGCTGGAGCGCCAGGCCGCCCTGCATGAAATCGACCGGGCCATCGCCGGCAGCCTGGAACTGCCCATCACACTGAACATCATCCTGGCCCAGGTGATGAAACATCTCGACGTCGATGCGGCCGATATCCTGCTTCTCGAGCCACGTTCCCTGACCCTGAATTACGCCGCCCGGGCGGGTTTCAACACCGGCGCCCTGAAACACACCCACCTGCGCATGGGGGAGGGCTACGCCGGGCAGGCCGCTCTGGAACGCCGGGTGATCGCTATCCCGGACCTGATGCAGGACGCAGGGGAGTTCCGGCGCTCACCCCGGCTCACGCACGAAGGTTTCCGCTCCTATTTTGCGGTGCCGCTGATTGCCAAAGGCCAGGTGCAGGGGGTGTTGGAGCTGTTCCTGCGCCGGCCCTTCGTTCCCGACCAGGACTGGGAAGATTTTCTGGATATCCTCGCCGGGCAAACGGCCATCGCGATCGACAACCACAAGCTCTTCGACAATCTGCAGCGCTCGAATGTCGAGCTGATCATGGCGTACGACAGCACCATCGAAGGCTGGGCGCGCGCCCTGGAGATGCGCGACATGGAAACCAAGGGGCACAGCCAGCGAGTCACGGAAATGACGCTGCGCCTGGCGCGCAGCATGGGGGTGGACGAGGATGACATCGTCCATTTCCGGCGAGGGGCGCTGCTTCACGATATCGGAAAAATGGGGATCCCGGACAGCATCCTGCACAAACCGGGCCCGCTCGACGATAGCGAGTGGGAGGTGATGCGCAAGCATCCGGAGTACGCCTTCAACCTGCTCTTTCCGATTTCCTACCTGCGCCCGGCGCTCGAAATCCCCCATTACCACCATGAGAAATGGGATGGCTCAGGTTACCCGCGCGGTTTATCCGGAGAGGCCATCCCGCTGGGGGCCCGCATTTTTGCCATTGTGGATGTTTGGGATGCGCTCAGTTCCGATCGCCCGTACCGCAAAGCATGGAAGCCGGAACGTGTGCGAAAGTATCTGCAGGAACAGGCCGGCACGCATTTCGATCCCAAGGTTGTAGAAGCGTTTCTGAAAATGGGTTTGGATGACGTTTTCTGATCCCCCGGGCCGGAAACGAACGGGCTGAACAGCCCGGATCGCGCCCCAGTTCTGTCAAACACCGATCCCCGCAGGCCGCTGTCTCAAGCAGGCGCCTGGTTTTGCACCGCCTGCGGCTGGTTCAGGGCGACCGTGAACCTTGACCCCTGTCCTTCCTCGCTTTCCACGTGCAGCGTGCCCCCGACCTCTTCCACAATCGCTTTGATCAGATACAGCCCAACCCCGCTGCCGGGGATTTCTGCGACAGTGACGTTGCGCGCCCGGAAGAAGCGCCGGAACAGGTAAGGCAACTCATCTTTGGGGATCCCCATCCCCTGGTCCTTCACACTGGCGAGCACTTTCCCGTCGTGCGCTTGCGCGCTGACAAACACCGTGGTCCCCGCAGGGGAGAACTTGATGGCGTTGTTGATCAGGTTGATAAAGACCTGCTCCAGGCCGTGAATATCTCCCAGGATCGGGGGCAGCGGCGGGTCGACCACATCCAACTCGACTTTGATGTTCTTTTCGCGGGCGATGGGCCCCAGCGATTCGATCGATTCATGGATGATCGGCAGCAGTTCGATCGGATTGGTCTCCAGCAGCAGCTTGTTGTCCTCCAGCCGCCCGGCCATTAAGAGCCGATCGATCAGCTTCTTCTGCCGGTCCAGCTCGCTGACCAGGATATGCCAGTACTCCCGCAGCTCCTCTTCCTCACCTCCCTCCTGGATCAACTCGGCCATCAGCTTGGCGGTGGTCACCGGAGTGCGCAGTTCATGGGAGGCCCGGTTAATGAAATCGGTTTTCATGCGCTCGAGCCGGGCCCGGTCGCTGATATCCCGCACCAGCGCCAGGACCTCGCCGCCGCCGATCGAGCTCAGGCGGACTTCGTATGTGTGACCGGCTTCGGAAAATATGGCTTCAAACAGCTGGGGGGCGTTGCTCTGCTTCAGGCTTTGAAGCGAGCTTTTTAGTTCCCTGGCGTCGAGGCGGGGCCAGATATCGGGCATCGTCTTGCCGATCGCTTTTCCTTTTTCAAAGAAAAGCGGGTGGTTTTCTCCGGCATGAATGTCCAGAATCGTGCCGTCCTCTTCCAGCCGCACCACCAGGTCTGGAAAGGCTTCGACGATCGCCCGGTTGCGCGCTTCGCTTTCCCTGAGTTTTTCGTCCCAGCGCTTGCGCTCGGTGATATCCCGGACAATGCTCTGGATATAGGGCCTCGATTCCCCCGGGCTGAACACGAAAGACATGCTGATCTCAACCGGAAAGGTTGAGCCGTCTTTGCGGCGGTAAATGCGCTCGTAAAAGGGGCCCTGACCGGCTTCCGGGAACGCCGAGGAGTTGGGCTGATCGCGCTCCTCGAGCGCAACGATCTCGTTGACCGATTTGCTGGCCAGTTCGCTGATCTCGTACCCCAGCATATCGGCGCCCTTCTGGTTTACGGCGACGATTTTCAGGTCCAGGTCAATGAAAAAGACCCCATCGTTGGTTTGCTCAAAAAGCGCCCGGTAGATCTGGTCGCTCAGGTGAAACTCGTTTTGTATCATGCGGTTTGGGAAAAATTCTGGAAATGATCGGCCCCCGGAGGGATCCAGAAGCGGACCAGGGTGCCCTGATCGACGGGCAGCAGCCCGACGTCCCCCTCCAGGGCGCGGGCGACCGCCCGGGCGATGGTCAGGCCGACGCCCAGCCCTTCATAATGGCGCGCGGTCCCCTGGCTGACCTGGAAAAAGCGTTCGAAAACTTTTTCGGAGAATTCGGATGGGATGCCCGGCCCGTAGTCCCGGACCATGAATTCTCCACTGCCATCCCCCGGGGCGCGCAGGACGATCTCCACCCGGCCTCCCTCCTGGCTGAACTTGAAGGCATTGTCGGCCAGGTGGAGGCAGGCGCGCTTGTATTCGTTGCGCGGGGCGTAGAGTTCGCCCTTGATCTGAAAATGAATGGCCACGTCCAGCTGCTTGTCCGCGTAGCGGTTCAGATCCTGCCGCAGCATGGACTTGATCCCTTCGGTGTCGACGGACTGGCGGATGGTGTTGAAGTTGCCATGGTCGATGTTGCTGAGCATGATCATATCTTCCAGCAGGCCGTGCAGACGGTGGGCATTGTTGACCGCCATGTCCAGGAAGCGCATCTTTTCTTCCGGCTCACCGAATTTCTCTGATATGGCCGCCTCCAGCGGCATGAGGATGTTCACCATCGGCGTGCGCATTTCGTGATGTAAATTTTGCAGCACCTCATGCTTGAAGTTTTCCATCTTTTCTTCGGCCTGGCGCTCCATTTCCGACCGCCCGATTTCCCGCTCGATGCTGGATCGGCGCAGCAGCCCCTTGACGCGCAGTAGCAGTTCGTCTTTGTCAAACGGTTTGGTGATGTAATCATCCGCCCCCGAGGTCAATCCGATCAGCTTCTCCTCCTGGCCGGTGTGAGCGGTCAGAAAGATGAAGGGGATCGCGCTTGTCTCCGGGTCCTGTCCCAACAATTCGCGCAGTTTGAACCCGTCGGGCGGGGGCATCATCACATCACAGATGATCAGGTCGGGGTGCTCGCTTTTGGCCAGGTCCAGCCCTGTCTGCCCCCCTTCTGCGGCAAATACTTCGTACCCGTTGCGGCGCATCAGGGCTTTCAGCCCCAATAACAGCGGTTTTTCGTCATCGATGATCAGGATTTTGTGTTTTTTGTCCATTTCGCTTTGCGGATTCATCCTTCCAGGATACCGGAGTCGAGCCCCGTGGTGTCCTTCGTTGCCACCCTTTTCAGCTGTGACTGATCATGGACAAACATGATCTGGACATTTGCGAGCGTGATCATGTCCCCGGAACACAGCACACAGCGCGTGATGCGCTTGTTGTTCACGAATATCCCGCTGCGGGCGCCCTGGTCATAAATGACGAACTCGCCGTTTTCATACTGGATAGCGGCATGCTGGCGGGAAATGTACTGGTTCTGGATGACAAGGTCGTTTTCCAGGTGGCGGCCAATCGTCAGGGTCTCGCTCTGCAGCGGCACCACCTGGCTGTTGAGAATCAAATAATATTTGCTGGGAACAGGTATTAATTCCGACACGAGATGATCTCCCAATAATATAGAATAAATAAACCCTTAGCGCAATTATATCAGGGGTGGTTAACACGTTTTTTTGAGAGGGGTGGAGAATACGGTTTAGCCCGAAAGTCATGCCATTTCCCCGCATCCGGGTTGTGATGAAACCGGATGCGCTCAGGGCCGCGGAAGCCGCAAGGCGGGATCTCCGAACAGCAGGAATGTGTCCATCACTTCGCGCACCCCCGGGTATTCCCCAGCTGGCAGGGCTTGCTGCGCAGCCAGAAGCACTTCCCCCAGCCTGGCTTGCGGCTGGGCGAGCAGGGTCTCGACCAGCGCCCGGCTCAGAAACGCCTGATCCGGTGGAAGGGTCAGGCTGGTGGCGCCGAGCGAGGCCACTGCACCGCCGTCCGGGTTCCAGAGCATGATCTCGGAAAGCGATTCGACCTCCGGGTGGCTGAAAAGCCCGGCCAGGCAGGTGATGTTGATCATCACCGGGAGCCGTTCGGCGTTGGCCAGGGCGGCGCCGTGCTCGTTAGTGAAAATGGCGTCTTTACCGAGCTGGCTGATGGAGCCGTGCCCGAAGTAGGACATAAACAGCGCGCCGGTTTCCAGCTCTCGCTCGATCTGCTCGTGTGCGCCAGCCTCCCCGCGTGCGGGGGTGAGCAGCACGCCGTCAAAGTCCTCGGAGAAATGACCGAGAAAGCGTTCGGCGTCCCCGCGGAAAGATGCATCCTGGCCGTCGGCGATCGCCAGGATACGGCGCTCCCAGCCGGCCGCGGGCGCCTGTTCGTAGCGCAGCGTCTTGTCGACGAACACCGCCACCTGTTCAACGCTGCGGGCGGGAACTCGCCCGATCGCCAGGTCCGGCCAGTGGTCTCCGTCCAGCTTTGCCAGCAGCACGTCGCTGGTGGTCTCCCCGCCGAACTCGGTGTAGATAAAATACGAAGGCAACAGGTTTTCGGGCGGTTCGCCGGAGAAACCGCGCGGGTCGCTGGTCCAATCGCCGACCAGCAAGACGAAGCGCGGCGGCATGGGCCAGCTGGTAGCGGCGTGGGCCAGAAAGCTGCGGATCGCTTCCGGGGTCTCCTGCCCGCCGCCGAACTGGTCGACGATCGCCTGCCAGGGCACGGACATCACCGAAAGGCCCTGCTCCCGGCGCAAGTCCAGCAAGGGTTCCAACGGGGGGAGCAGCCCGGCCGGCCCAATCGCCAGGTAATCCGCCCCCTGCATTTCCGGGGAGCCCAGGTCCGGCTGCAGCAGGGCGGGTTCCAGCGCCAGCGGCGCCCCATATCCTTGGGGCCCGGCGGCAGCGTATCGGCCCCCGGGCGTGGTGGCATAGATCTGGCCATCCTCGGCCGGGGGCACGATCCCGGCCTTGAAGGGGTCGCTGACCTCCAGGACCAGCGGCGCCAGCGAGAAGCCCTCCAGCGCGGCGGCCTCGCCTGGTGCGGTAAACACCAGCCGGTCGTCGAGCGCCCGCAGGGCGCGGGTGTACGTCAAGGCGACGGTATCCAGCAGCACGATGTCAGCGGCCACGCCGGTATCGCCCACCGCCTCCAGGGTCAGGCGGTTGTCGCCGTCCGCCAGCAGCCCCGAGGGCAGCTCCGCCGTGAGCACGGCCGGCCCCAATCCGTCCCAGCTTTCGTCCAGAACGGCATCGCCGTTGAGCGCTACCCGGAGGTGGTGATCGGGGTCGGCTTCGTGCGATTGGGTGACGGCCAGCAGCGCGATCGAGAGCCGGGCGGGGCCGGGCGCCAGCCCGGGGGCCTCAAAATCGATCGCCGTGCTGCCCGGAGCGATCAGCTGCTCCCAATACCAGGTCTCGTTTTCCGCTGAGAGCGGCTCGTAGCGCAGGTCTTGCTCCAGGAGCAGGCGCTCCCGGAATTGCTCCTCGGCCGGGCCGGCGGTGGCTTCCAGCGAGGCGAGCGCGACGCGCTGGGCGGTATCCCCATCACGGAAGAGGAAATAGGCGCTGGCAGATGTAAAACGGGCGGCTTCATTGCCGGGTGGGCGGCCGTAAAACACCACCTGCAGGTCCCGGCCCCGCCCGCTGGCCTGAAAAGGGTAAGGGCGCCCGTCATGGACCATCCGCAGGCTGCCCGCATCCACATCCGCCCA
>JBFKII010000104.1:0-11765 GCA_041632295.1 Anaerolineales bacterium
CCCATGAATAATTGTGGTGCTCGCGCTCCTGCCAGCCGGCCCCAAGGCCCAACTGCAGCCGGCCGGCCGACAGATCATCGACCGCCGCGGCCATGCGCACCGTCATCGTGGGCTGCCGGAATGAGACAGGCGAAACCAGCGGGCCGAATTCGATCCTGTCGGTGTGGCTGGCGAGCCAGGTCAGGGAGACCCAGAGCTCGAGGGAATCCAGATCTGGGGGGCCGGAGTTGGTGTAATGGTCGGAGCGGTACAGGCCGGAAAAGCCCAGCTCTTCGACCGCGCGGGCGATTTTTTGGAAGCGCCGCCAGTTCAGGCCATTCTGGCCTTCCAGCATGATGGCGATATCGAGCATGGGCACTCCTTGGTTGATTTGGAAAAGATGATTACCGAAAACCGGATGGCAGGCTAAACCAGGCGGTTGATCCCATCGAACGCGGCCGTTTTGTAGCACTCGGCCAGCGTGGGGTAATTGAAAACCGTGTTGACGAAATAGTCCAGATCCCCCCCGAAGGCCATCACCGTCTGGCCGATGTGGATCAGTTCGCTGGCCCCTTCCCCGATGATGTGGACGCTGAGCAGCTTATGCGTTTCCAGGTGGAAGATCAGCTTGAGCAGGCCGGATTGATCGCCGATGATCTGGCCGCGGGCGATCTCCCGGTATTGCGCCTTGCCGATCTCGTAGGGGATGCCCTCCGCGGTCAACTCCGATTCGTTCGGGCCGCAGGTGGAGATCTCCGGGATGGTGTAAATGCCATAGGGAAACAGCGCCGGGACGCTGTTGGTGTCGATCCCGAAGGCATGACAGGCGGCCACCCGGCCCTGTTCCATTGAGGTGGAGGCCAGGCTCGGAAAGCCGATCACATCCCCAACAGCGTAGATGTTGTCCACTTCGGTCTGGTAATTTCGGTTGACCGTCAGTCGGCCGCGAGAATCGGCCTTGATGCCGACCGAGGCGAGGTTCAAACCCGAAGTTGCACCGGTGCGGCCGATCGAGTAAAGCGCCTTCTCCGTGATGATCTGCTTGCCGCTTTCCAGGTTGATGCGAACTCGGGACCCGCGCTCATCTTCAACCGGCTCAATCGAGCGGACCGCCTCCCCGAGCCGCATGGTCGCCCGCTGCTCCCGCAGGTGGTAGATCAGCGCATCTGTGATCTCTTCGTCCACAAAATCGAGCACGCGGTGACGCTTGTCGATCAGCGTCACCCGCACCCCAAGCGCGGCAAAAATGCATGCATATTCGAGGCCGATCACCCCCGCCCCGACCACCGTCAGGGTCTTGGGCAGCTTGTCCAGGGTGAGGATATCGTCGCTGGTGAAAATCATTTTGGCGTCGAAGGGGATATTGTCAGCCTTGGAGGCCGTGGTGCCGACGGCGATCACAATCTTGTCCGTGGTGTAATCGCGCGTCCCGCGCCCGTCGACAAAATCGAGGCGCACAGTGTGGGGGTCAATAATGGAAGCCCGGGCGGCGAACAGGTCGATCCCGTTCCGCAGTAGCTGGTGCCGGGTGACGTCGATTTCGTGCTTGATGACATAATCGACGCGGTAGAGCAGGTCGTCGACCGTGATGTGCTCCTTGACGGAGTAGGCGGCGCCGTACATCTCTTTCATGCGGTAGCCGGAGAGGTAAATCACCGCTTCCCGCAGGGTTTTGCTGGGGATGGTCCCCAGGTTGATGCAGACCCCTCCCACGACCGATTTCTTTTCGACGATCGCCACCCGTTTGTTGATTTTTGCCGCCTGGATCGCAGCGCGCTGCCCCGCCGGACCGGAGCCGATGACGATAATATCGTATTCATATTCCGGTGGGGCCATGCTGCTCTCCTCGGCGAAATCCGAAAACGGATTCAGCGATCGAATTTGCGGATATATTGCTCGGCTTTTTGGACCAGGTCTTTATTCCCGATGAACAGCGGCACGCGTTGGTGCAGGTCTTCCGGCTCGATGTCCATGATATTGCGGCTGCCATCGGAGGCGTACCCGCCAGCCTGCTCGGCGATAAACGCCAGGGGGCAGGCCTCGTACAGAAGGCGAAGCTTTCCAGCAGGCATTTCCGGGTCTTTGCTATCCGCCGGATAATAAAAAATGCCTCCGGCCAGCAGATTGCGGTGAAAGTCCGCCACAAGAGACCCGATGTAGCGCAGAGACAGGCCTGCGGAGTCCGCTTCTTTTCCCTGAAGAAATTCGGTATAGCGCTTGACCCCCTCGCTCCAGTAGCACTCGTAGCCCTGGTTGACACTGTAATATCTGGGCTTCTCCGGCAGGCGGATATTGGCGTGGGAGAGAAAGAACTCCCCGATGGTGGGATCGAGCGTGAACCCATGGACCCCATTGCCGGTGGTGTACACCAGCATTGTGCTCGAACCGTAGATCAGGTACCCGGCCGCGACCAGTTTTCTTCCCGGCTGCAGGCAGTCCTCCAGGGTCCCGGGGCCGTCTTCGGTTATGCGGCGGTACACGGCGAAAATTGTCCCAATGCTGACGTTGAAATCGATATTGGACGATCCGTCCAGAGGGTCGAACAGCAACACGTACTTGCCGGTCGGAAAGTGGTCGGGGATAGGCAAAATTCCGGAGTGTTCCTCCGAGGCCATGACGGCCAGCCGGCCGGTGTGGTCATTCATGCGATAGATCGTCCGGTCGGCAAAGACGTCCAGTTTCATGACCGTCTCCCCCTGGACGTTGGTGTTGTCCGTATCCCCCAGGATTTCGGATAACCCGGCACGGGTGGTGTGGCTGGCGATGATCTTCCCTGCAAGCGCCAGGTCGTAGAGCAGGTTGGTCAGGACACCGGTTGCTTCCGGATACGCCCGCTGGCCCTCGAGAATGTGCCTTTCGATTGTCGTGATTTTGTCGGTAAACGTGGGAAACGGGTTATCCATCCAGCCTCCGGGCGGAAAGGCGCAATTGCTATGTTAAATTTCGAACATCATGCCGGGGAGCACACATCGGTTATCAGTCTACAATGGATACTTCCTCAAGTCAATGTTATACTGCTCGGGGCCTGTACATGGACTTCCCGGGCCCCTAACCCAAAAACCGCAAGCAATGTATCTGAGTTTTCTGAACCCACAGGGCAACTTCGACCGTCAGGACAGCTACTGGACCGAACACGCGGACTTCGGTGGGCAGTTGGTGTACGTCAAAGAGGTGGCAGCCGCGCTTGCCGGGATGGGGCACCGCGTGGACATCGTCACCCGGCAGATCGTGGACCCCAATTGGCCGGAATTTCGAACGCCGTTCGACGCCTACGAGGGGATACCTGGGCTGCGTATCGTCCGTATCCCCTGCGGCCCACCGGGTTTCCTGACCAAAGAATCGCTCTGGCCGCACCTGGGGACGGAATGGGTCCCGAATATCCGTGCTTTCTATGCACAGGAAGGCGAATTTCCGGATTGCTTCACCACCCATTACGGGGACGGCGGCCTGTGCGGCGCTCTCCTGCTGAAAAAAACCGGCATTCCTTTCACCTTTACCGGCCATTCGCTCGGGGCGCAAAAACTGGAAAAACTGGGTGCCGGCGCTGAAAACCTGGACTCTCTGGACGAAAAGTACCGCTTTTCGATCCGGATCCAGGCCGAGCGGATCGCGATGCGCTATGCCGGGATCATTTTCACCTCTACCCGGCAGGAACGCTTCGAGCAGTACGGACATCCTGCCTACCATGGTGCTGTGGACCCTCAAAATGAAGAACAGTTCAGGGTCGTCCCCCCGGGTGTGAATCTGTCGGTGTTTTCCACGAACTCTTCCGGGCTGGAGGCGGCGATCGGCGTGCGGATCCAGCAGGCGCTGGAACGGGATATCGAACCGCAGCGCCGTCAATTGCCGCTGGTGGTCTGTTCAAGCCGGCTGGACCCCAAGAAAAACCACCGATCGCTGGTCCAGGCGTTCGCTTTCAGCAGAGAGCTTCAAGAATCTGCAAACCTTGCGATCGTCGTGCGCGGCCTGGAAAATCCGCTGGCGGATTACGAACGGATGAATCCTGGCGAGCGCGCAGTTTTCTCCGAACTGATTGAGATCGCCCGCCAAAACGGCCTGGATGGGAAGATCACCGCTTTCCCACTGAACAGCCAGAGAGAGCTGGCGGCTGCTTACCGCTTTTTTTCTGAAATGCGATCGGTGTTTGCGCTGACCCCGCTTTACGAGCCGTTCGGTCTGGCCCCGCTGGAAGCGATGAGCTGCGGTCTCCCGGCCGTCGTTACAAAAAATGGCGGGCCGAGTGAAAGCCTGGCAGAGGATGGACAGGCTTACGGCATCCTGATCGACCCCCAGGACCCAACCGACATCGCCCGCGGGCTGATGGAGATCCTGGCGTCCCCGGAAACCTGGCAGGCCTACCACCGCGCGGGCTTGCAACGGGTCCGGGATCAATACACCTGGGACCGCACTGCCGAGGGGTATCTGAAGGCGATTGAAAGTCTGGTACGATCCGGAGCGGATCCTGGGGAGATCGCCATCCCGCCATATTTTGAAGCCCCGGAAACGCCAGTCACCCTGGATGAGCTCTCCCGGATATTTGTACACGGTTGAACCGATCGCTATGACTTCCAAAATTGCTGAAAAACCGGTTGAAAAGACCCATCCCTGGCTGCGCCTTTTGAAGGTGGCCTATGCTCCCGGCGAGCGCCATCCGCTGACGGATGCATTTGCCCACC
The DNA here is from genome assembly GCA_041632295.1 of Anaerolineales bacterium. Classification (GTDB taxonomy): domain Bacteria; phylum Chloroflexota; class Anaerolineae; order Anaerolineales; family JABWBV01; genus DATDOR01. The sequence continues at coordinate 4,656 of JBFKII010000104.1, forward strand.
GCTTGATGGATCAATTCCGAACCCTGGGCCACGATGTGCCAGCTAGCCCGCTTCCGGATACCGAGGTCATTTTCACCACCGCACCTTTCGGCAGGCCGCTAAACTGGCGGCAGGCTAAGCTGTTCACCGCCCGGCGGGATTACGGGCTGGAAGCAACGCCGACGATCTTTTCGATCGTTCACTCGACGCCGGAAGAGCTTGCTGCAATGCTGGCCAAATTCGAACGAATTCTGCCCAAATCGCCGCCCGATCCGGCAGACTACGATTTCCCAGGGATGTCGCCAAGCGCCTACAAGACCCTCTACGAACAGGGCACCCGCGGCGGGCCGATAATGGCCCTGGCGCGCCTCCTGCAGAGCCAGACCAAAAGCATCCGGATCCTGCTGGTGGTTGGAGAGTATGAACCGGATTACGCCTACCTTTTCGACCTGGTGGGGGCCCATCCCAAAATTCATGCCGGAAACCCAGCCCGGTTTTACCGGGAGATCGCGCTGCGGATCGTGACCACCATGAGCACCGAAGAAATCACCAACCACCAGGTAGTTTTTCCCCAGGTGCCGGAAGCGCTCTGGCGGCGGCTGCCCACCGTCCAGCACATGCAGGAGGCCGCCAACCAGCTTGGCCGCCGCAGGTTTTTTACTGAAATTGTGGTGGTCGCCAACCTGGTCCATGTGCCTTCGATTTCCGAAAGCCTATCGAACCAGTACAGCGAAGGCTGTTTCGCCACCTGGGAACCGGAACTGGATGCGCTGATCGCCACCGTCACGGGCTCTGCCCGCCCGGTTGAAAAGGACGCCATCACGGACGCCGACCTTGCTGTGATCGTTGGGGTCCGGGAGGACGGCTCGGGTGCGTTAGTCCGGCACGTGGCCGGCAAACAGAACGACCCTCCTTCCTCAGAATCCGTCGAGATGATGGAAATGGACGCCGACCTGCCGCGCATCCGGCTGGCGCCTGAATGGGAGGTGCGCAGGGAAGTGCCGGTGGTGCGATCGAAGCTTCACGGACACCGCGGGGTGCGGGCCTACGATCCGTCGGCGGTAGAGTTCGTCCCGCTGGACCCACCTTTCTATCATTACCCGGTATCCTGCGCCACGGAGGCACAGGCCAGGGGGATTGTCCGGGCTTTTTCACGCGCCGAAGCGCTCCAAAACCCGGGCGACCCTCGAAGCCTTGTCTTTACCGTGCTTCCCGGACATGGGGTGGTGATCGCGGAAAAATGGGTCCCCGGCAAAAAACCATTTCAGGCGATCTATGAAATGATGGATGACGGCCGCCTGGTGATCGACAATCACATTCCTCAGGGGATCATGTCCTACGTGGCTGGCGCCGGCGGGATCATGGAGCTCAGGGAGGATGTTCCGCCGGTGATCTAAAATCCTCCGCCCGGCGTTGTTGCGATCCGGTCGTTTGTACCTTAGAATTACACTTCGGCATTAAACTGTTTTATATGACCATTCGATTAACAGCTGTTGCGCAAACCCATCCCGGCCGAGTCCGAAAAATCAATGAAGACTCGGTGTTCTCTTTCGTTCGTCCCTCGGAAAAAGGGGGCGCGCTCGGTTTGCTGATCGTTGCCGATGGCATCGGGGGGCACAAAGCCGGCGACATCGCCAGCAAGATCGCCATCGACTCGATCCACGAACAACTGAAGTGGTTCCTCGATCAGGACCAGTCGGAGGACACCCGGCCGGTAGGGTTTGATATCGGCGAACTGCTTGAAAGCGCAGACGGGGAAAATTTCCTCGAGACCCGAATGCGGGTCGCCATCGAGGCGGCTAACCAGAAGATCATGGAGTACGCTCGCAACAATCCCGCCAGGGCGGGGAATATGGGCACCACCATTACCGGCCTGCTGGTCTGGCGGAAACACATGATCCTGGCCCATGTCGGGGACAGCCGGGCTTATCTGTTTCGGGACAACAAATTGTCCCAGCTTTCCGAGGACCATTCCTGGGTAGGTGAGATGGTCCGTAAAGGGGAGTATTCCGCCGATGCTTTGTACGACCACCCCAGGCGAAACGTGATCACGCGCGCGCTGGGCCAGCTGGACGAACTTAAGATCGACCTTTGGACTGGGGAAATCCGCCCCGGAGACCGGTTCTTGCTGTGCAGTGACGGTTTATGGGAGATGGTGCGCGATCCCTTCATGCAGGAACAGCTCGCCAGTCCGGCTGACTTGAACCAGATCGCCGAAACACTGATCGACGCTGCCAACGAGAACGGGGGACCTGACAATATCAGCGTCGTCCTGGGCGAGGTGAACGCCTAACAAGATGGAAACCAATAAAACCGGGCGTTATATCATCCAAGGGGAAATCGGTCGCGGGGGGATGGCGACCGTATTCCACGCCCACGACCCGCGCTTCGACCGGGACGTGGCTCTGAAGGTGCTGCCCCAGGCCCTGATGCATGATCCGCAGTTCCGGGTCCGCTTCGAACGCGAAGCCAAGACCATCGGACTGCTGGAACATCCCGCTATCGTACCTGTGTACGATTTTGGAGAAGAGGACGGCCAGCCCTACATCGTGATGCGCATGATGACCGGCGGGTCGCTGACGGAAAAGCTGGAAAATGGTCCGCTCTCGCCGGAGGAAGCCGGCAAGATCATCATGCGCGTCGGCCAGGCACTGGATGTCGCCCATTCGAAAGGAATCATCCACCGAGACCTTAAGCCAGGAAACATCCTTTTCGACCAGTATGGGAACGCATTCCTTTCTGATTTCGGTATCGCCCGCCTGACCGACTCCGGCTCCACACTGACCGGCAGCCAGATCATCGGGACGCCGGCCTACATGAGCCCGGAGCAGATTCAGGGCAACAAGGAAATCGACGGGCGCAGCGACCTGTACGCCCTTGGCATCATTCTGTTTCACATCCTGACCAAAGAAATGCCCTTCAAGGCCGACACGCCGGCCAAACTGATGATGGCGCATGTCCTGGACTCCGTCCCCGATATCACCAGCGTCCGGCCTTCCCTGCCAGAAGGCGTCAACCGGGTGATCGCCAAGGCGATGGAAAAGGACCCGGACGACCGATACCCTACCGGAGTGGCCTTGGCCGAAGACTATATCGCCACCATCGAAGGGAGAGCGCCGGCAGACGAGGCAACCCGGGTCAGCGAAGGGCTCGACCTGGAGAATGCTCCTACGATCCAGACCAGCCCGATCAGTCCCGAGGAGGCCGCTACGGTGGTCGCACGGGGCCAGGAAGCCGGGGGAATGGCTGCGACCGGCACAATGGCGGCCCCGCCCACTGAAGCCTTCCAGCGGTCGACCACCTCTCGCGTGCTCGGGATAGGACTGGTGCTGGTGCTGGTGGTGTTCGCCGTAGTCGGCGGGCTGTTCATTTTCAACGCGCTGGGTTCGATCGGAGCCACACCGGTCGCCCTGACCACGCCGACCGACCGGCCGGCGCCCACAATAGAGCCGACCACTCCCCTGGAACCGACTGCAACAGATGTTCCGGCGGTGATCGCCACCGAGGAGCCGACCCCGGAGCCGACCGCCACGGAACCTGCCGTCGAACCCACCGAGGCCCCGCCCACCCTGCTGCCGGCCGCACCGATCATCGGCGGCGCCGACCTGATCGCCTATATCGACGGCAACAACATCCACACCGCAAACCTGGATGGAACCGAGATCACCCAGCTGACCAACGATGGGCAGGCCAAATTCAACCTGGTCTGGGTGCCCGGCGGCGAGACGATCGCCTACATCTCCGGGGGGTGCATCAAAGAAGTCAGCCTGGAGGGAGTGCAGAACGATATTGCCTGTTTTGAGATCGCCGAATTTTTCGAGGGCTTTGATATCTCCCCTGACGGTTCCCGGATCGCTATCAGCCTCAACCGGGAACTGTTCATCGCCGAATTCGACCGCGAAGCGCTCAAAGCCGCTCGATTCCGGACCCACCTGATCGCGCTGAGCAGCTGCGAACACTTCGCCCCCTACGATCGGGGCAGCAATGTCCCGGCCAAAAGCGTGCAGTTCAGCTCGGACGGGACCCGGGTGGCGCTTCTGATCGTCAGTGCGGGTGCCACCGGCCTGCAGGAGGACCTGGTCACCATCATCGACCTGGAAAATTGTGTCGAAAAGCCCAACATCGTCGACAATTTCCCCGGCACGCGGTTTGTGATCGACAACTACAACATCACCCCGCTGCTGAAAAGCTGGGACTGGGACGGGGGATTCTTGTTCCTGATGAACAACTTTGTCCGCAATGCGAATTACGGCGATATGTACTCTTACAGCATGGTGAACAAGCGGGGGGGCAAGATCAACCCGATCGGAGAACGCTGCTGTTACCTGTCCCCGACCTGGAGCCCGGATGGGCGCTATGTTTTCTTCGCTTTTCAGGATTTTGCACAGGGGGCCAACAGTACGACCGTATTTTATTACGTCCAGTTTGCGACCCTGAACTCCGGCGGCCAGCTTGTCCCGATGGACATCCCACCGCTGGTCAACGCCCAGCAGTATACCGAAGCCGCCCTACGACCCGCCCAGAGACCCTGATAGGCGCCGGCCCTTTCCGCCAGTTTCTTCCACTCCGGCATCTCTGCCTGTTCAGCGAATCTGAAACGAGACCACTTCCATCAGCAGGCCGGTGGCATCCATCACGATGCCGTTCTGGATGATGTCGCCCATGTAAATCATGGAAGGGATCGGCGGAGCTTCTTCCAACTGCATGCGGATCTCGGTGCGGGGGACCTCTTCATTCTGCAGGGCCGACCGAACGGTCTCCAGCAACCCTGGAATGGTGTAAAAACGGAATTCGTTCTCATCCATCGAAGTAAAAGGGCTCCAGGTTCCGGAGGCTTCATCCCAGCGTGCGTACTCCGCCATGGTGACCACCCCCTGGCGGATCTCCAGATTGTTCACCCGTTTTTCGGTCGAGAATTCGATCTGAACAGAAATATCGTAGTCCAGGATCCCGGCTTCGAACCAGCTCCGTTCGCCGGTGGTCACCCGCTGGAAATTGGCCAGAGGGACATTTCGGTAGGGATTGCGTGTGGCTGCGTAGTATACGAACCCGGCGGCAATCACTCCGAGCAACAAAAAAGGGATGGATTTTCGAAAATAAGCCATTTGAACACCGAGCCCTGAGTTTGAGGACAAAATTATAAACCGCCCCAGAAAAGCAGGCATATGATTAACCTGGTATCCGATGTCACGGGAATTTAATCGAATTCCCTCTTATCGTGCGCGAACAAATCCAAGATCGAATGAACTATTTCACCCTGCCTCTGGATAGCCCGGAATCGTCGTTGGATAACGCCGGCGGCAAGGGCCTGAACCTCTCCCGCCTGATGCGGGCTGGATTTCGGGTGCCGCCAGGATTCCTGATCACCCCTGCAGCTTACAGGGCTTATACTGAAACCAACGGCCTTCAAGCCCACATCCAGGACAAGCTCGCCGGGGCCGATCTCGCCGACCCTGAGCAGCTGGAAAGCGTTTCTGGATAAATCCGCCGGCTTTTCAAGGAAGGGACGATGCCAGGGACCTTGCTCGCGGAAATCCAGGCAGCCCGAATCGGTCTGGGCGATTCTGCCCTTGCGGTCCGCTCCTCGGCAACGGCGGAAGATCTGCCAGACAGGTCCTTTGCCGGGCAGCAGGACACTTTCCTCAACGTGCTTGGGGTACAGGCACTCATGGGTGCGGTGGTGGATTGCTGGAGCAGCCTGTGGACGGCGCGAGCCATCGGCTACCGGGCCCGCAACGGCATTCTCCAGTTGGAGGTATCCCTGGCGGTGGTCGTCCAGGCAATGGTGCAGTCGGAGGCTTCGGGTGTGCTGTTCACCGCCAACCCGGTCAACGGAATTCGACACCAAATCGCGATTGATGCCACATTCGGTCTGGGCAAGGCCCTCGTTGGTGGCCACGTGGAGCCGGATAACTATCTGGTGTACTAGCCCCCCAGCTGATGACCAAAGTACAGTCGAATAACGCTCAGGACGCGATCAAGACTACGGCCAGCACGGCGGCCAGCACCCCTGCCCACTGCCCAGAAGCCAGCTTTTCCCGCAGGAGAATCCAGGCCCAGAAGACCGTCACGGCGGCGTAAAAAGAAGATAGCACCACCGAGATGTCCAGGCGCCCGGTCTGGGCGGCCAGCACGAAAAAGATATTCCCGACCACGTCCAGGACCCCGGAAAGCAGGATCAGCGGCAGGTTTCCCCGCGCGGGCGGGCGTATCCGGCCAAGCAGTGAACCACTGGCGAGCAGGAAAGTCGTCGAAGCCAGCCGGGCGCCAAAGAGCGGCCAGTACACCGTCTGCTCACCCGCCTGGTCGATAATGATAAAAAAGAAGGCGAAACCCAGGCCGGCGAAGAGCGGCGCCAGCCAATCCCGCACGGCTGTACGCACTTTTCCTCCCCCCTCCTTGGAGATCAGCCAGACAGAAACAAATGCGATCAGGAACCCCAATCCCTGCTTTGGAGAAGGCAGGCCTTCCAGTGATAAGCCAAATAAGACAGGAACGATGGCAGAGACCAGGGAAGCCAAAGGAGCGGTCAGGCCCATGCGGCCGCTCGCCAGCGCCTGGTAAAAAGCCAGCAAGCCGAGCGCGCCGCAAATTCCTGCAGCCGCGCCCAGCGCAAAGTCTTGGCCGGTCAAGCCTTCGGGTTCGAAGACCAGCGCCAGGGCCAGGACCAGCAGACCGCCAAAAAACTGGGATATCAGAACGACTGAGAAGACATCCGTGCGCTTGGAAGCCAGGCCGCCGCTGAAGTCCCCCGAGCCCCAGGTCAGGGCTGAGAGCAGGCCGTAAAAAACCGCGGATACTTCATTCACAGATTTAACCGGGGAAGGATTCCCGCGCCAGGCAGATCGCCCCCCACAAAGGCGCCTCATCCCCCAGGGCGGCCGGGCGGATCTCGAAGGAATCCCGGATCTCGGGCAGCGCGGTTTCAATTGCCGTGGTCCGCACTTCTTGCCACCACATGGGTCCAGACTTGGTCACTCCGCCGCCCAGGACGAAGCGCTGGGGATTGACCAGGTTGGCGGCGTTGCCGATGGCGATCCCCAAAGCGCGCGCCCCTCGCAGCAGGATCCTTCGGGCGTTCGTATCTCCCTCCTCGGCCAACCGGGCTACGTCCTCCCCTGTGGCGCCATC
>JBFKII010000105.1:0-11737 GCA_041632295.1 Anaerolineales bacterium
GAGGACCTCTCTTTCAACCACAGCGGGCAGAACAACTGCCTTTCCTGCCACACGGATGACGCCCCGGCCAACCACTACGCCGGGCAGTGCTCCGCCTGCCACAACGCTTCAGGCTGGCAAGACGTGAATTTCGACCACAGCGGGCAGACCAACTGCGCCGCCTGCCACACGGATGACGCCCCGGCCAACCACTACGCCGGGCAGTGCTCCGCCTGCCACAACACCTCAAACTGGTCGAACGTGAGTTTCAACCACAGCGGGCAGACTAACTGCGCCGCCTGCCACGCCGCCGAAGCGCCCCCGAACCACTTCAGCGGCCAGTGTTCCGATTGCCATGATGTGGACGACAACTGGGATTTCGCCCACAACAGCGGAGGTCTCAACTGCCTGGCCTGCCACGCCGGGGAGGAGCCCGATGACGAGGATCATCCCATCGGCCAGCAGTGTTCCGATTGTCACAACACCCAGGACTGGGACGAAGTCAATGATAAGTTGGGCCGGGAAGCTGCGGAACAGTTCTTCCATGCCGCTATAATTCCGGTCACGCAGAACGGCTTCCTGGACACCCTGGAAAAGGCTGCAGATTGCAGCAGCTGCCACGGTGATTGAAACCGGCGCGATCGAAACTGATGAACCGAAATGCAAAAGAGCTCTGGCTGGCGTTTGCCGCGATACTCGTTATCACCATCCTTTACCTTTTCGTGGCCGTTTCCCTGGGAGGCATCCCGGCGGCGAGCGGGTTTTTTGGCCACTCCCTGGGGATCCTCGGGTTTACCCTCATGCTGATGACCGAAACGCTGTACTCGCGCCGCAAGCGCAGCCGCCGGGCGCGCTGGGGGAAGATGTCCGCCTGGCTGCAGTTCCACATCTTCACCGGCCTGGTCGGGCCCTACCTGGTCTTCCTGCACACTTCGTTCAAGTTCAACGGGCTGGCCGGGGTGGTCCTGCTGCTGACCGTCATCATCGTGTTGAGCGGCTTCTTCGGCCGCTACATCTACACCGCCATCCCGCGCACCGCCGACGGGGCGGAGATCGAAGCGGAAGCGCTTCAGGGGGAAATGGACCGGTTGGAAGGGGAGATCGCTGCCTGGATCGAGCGTCAGCCGGAGGCAGAAAACATCCTGCAGCCTATCCTGGAGGCCTCCAGGGCCGAAGTCGAAGCGGGGTATGGGCTCGTCCTGGGGCGCACCTTCCGGGAATGGCAGGCGCGCCTGCGCTGGCGCGGCATGCGCAGGCGGCTGGAAGGCGTCCCCGACGAGCATATCGCCCGCCTCGAACGTCTCCTGGCCCGGCGGCGGGGCCTGGAACGGCAGGTCGCATCGCTGAGTTTCGCCCGCCGATTGCTGGGACTGTGGCACACCGTGCACGTGCCCATCGGGGTGGCCCTGTTCACCACTGCAACCGTCCATATCGTGGCGGCTGTATATTACGCGACGCTACTGCGCTGACCATGAACTCCCCGACCGTTTCCCAACTTCATCTCGAACGGCTGCTGCAATTTGCGGCCGATCTGCGCAGCCAGGCCGGCTCCGCCGCCAGGGCGGAACAGACTCAGGCTGCCGATCCTGGTAACGACCGCCGGGACTTGGATGGCCTGCGGCGGCTGGATCCCGAAGCCATCACCCGCATTCACAACCGCTATTTTTCGATGGTCTATCGCTACGCCCGCTTCCGACTGAGCGACGACGGGCTGGCCGAGGATGTCGCCGCGGAGGCGTTTACCCGCCTGCTGGAAAACACGCATGCTGGCAAAGGCCCGCGCGACTCGGTGCGCGGCTGGCTGATGCGCACCGTCTCCAATCTGGTGAACGACTTCTACAGGCTGCACTACGCCCGGCCGACCGAGTTTTTGAGCGATCAGCTCCCCGCGCAAAACCCCGGCCCCTCGGCGCTGGCCGAGTCGTCTGAGGAAAAAAACGCCCTGTACCGGGCGCTGGATAAATTGACTGCCGACCAGCAGCATGTGCTGGCCTTGCGTTTCGGCAGCGGCTTTTCCCTGGCCGAGACAGCAGAGGCGCTTGGAAAAAAAGCCAATGCCATCAAGGCGCTCCAGTTCCGCGCCATTGCCGCATTGCGCAGAGAGATGGGGGCCGCCGGTGACTGACATGAACGACGGAAGAAATCCCCAAGAGGAAGCCCTTTCCGAAGCCCTGGAGGACGCCCTCCAGCAGTTGGAAGCAGGCGCGACCCCGCAGGAAAGCCTGTCGGGGCGCGCGGACCTGGCCGAAGCCCTGCTGCCCCTGGTGGAAGCCGCCTCACAGGCCAGAGAGCGGGGGGAAAGGGCGGTACCACCCGGAGCGCAGCAACGCAGCCGCACGCGCATGCTGCTGCACGCCGAAAAGCTGCGCAGCCGGCGCAGGCCCTCCCGGTTCAGCTGGCCCTTTTTTCGACGACTGAGCCTCCAGGGGCTGGCAGTGCTGGTCGTGCTGGTCGCCAGCCTGACCGGCCTGGCGGCGGCCTCCGCCCAGACGATCCCCGGGGATCAGCTGTACGGCCTCAAGCGCACCGTCGAGGACGTCCGGCTCAACCTGTCACAGCCACAGGCCCGGGGTTCCCTGGAACGGGCTTTCCGCGAGCGGCGCCTGGATGAAATCCGGCGTGTGATCGCCGATGGGCGCCAGATTGCCGTGGATTTTGAGGGAGTGGTCAACCAGACCGGCGGATCGGCCTGGCAGATCGCCGGCTTTACCGTGCTGCTGGACGAGGAGACCTCGATCCAGGGTGAAATTCTGCCCGGCATGCTGGTGCGGGTACTGGGGCGGACGACCGCCCGCGGGGAGATCCTGGCGGGCAGCATCCAGGTGATCGCCTATGCCTTCACTGGCCCGGTCGACTCGCGCACCGGCGAAGTCTGGGTGATTTCCGGGGTGCCGGTGCTGGTGACTGTGAACACCCAGGTCGCACCCGGGGTTGCCGTCGGGGTGCAGGTGGTGGTGCTTGCCCAGGTCAGCGAGGCGGGGACGATCTCCGCACGGGCGATCCTGCTGGCCGATGTGCTTGAGGGCGGCGGGCCGCAGCAGGAAGGGGCGCCTGGCACCGGAGAACAGCCGGATGCCACGACTTCCGGCACGCCTACGGCAACGCCCACGGCCACCCAGACACGGACGGCTACGCCGACAAGGACGAGGACCCCATCTCCGTTTCCCATGACCCCCGATGATGATGATAAGACTGAGAAGCCTGAGTCGACCGAATCTGAAGAGCCCGAAACCCCGGAGGCGACGGGGTCTGAGGAACCCGAAACCCCCGAGCCAACCAAGACCGACAAGCCGGACGACGACTGACAAAACCAGTTAGAATAGTCTCTGACCCCAGTCCAGTGGGGCGGGCGGCTGCTATCGCTCGCCCTTTTTTTATCGAAATGCCACTACGCTCCTTTTTCCAGCGCGATCGGACCAAGCGCAATATCATCGCAGAGGGCCATGTCGTGCCCGATCCCTCCCGCTGCGTGCAGTGCGGGATCTGCTCCTTCCACTGCCCGATCGAGATCGACGTGCGCAGGCACGCCTGGGAGGGGGTGCCGGTCAAAGCCAGCCATTGCCTGACCTGCGGGGAATGTGTGGCGCGCTGCCCGCGCGGCGTGCTGCGTTTCGAACGCACCCATCTGTTCGATAAAGAGGCGGGGGATGCCAAGGCCGGCGCCTCAAAGGGCGGGGAATGATGGACTACGTCATCATCGGTACAGGGGCGGCCGGCGTTTCAGCCGCCGAAACCATTCGGTCTTATGATCCCAAAGGGCGGATCGTCCTGGTGGGGGAGGAGCCCGATGGCTATTATTCCCGGCCCGGCCTGGCGTATTTCCTGACCGGGGAGCTGCCTGAATCCCAGCTCTATCCCATGTCTGCCCAGGAGTTTGGCGCCCGTGGATTTCAGGTGGTGCAGCAGCAGGCAGTGGGGGTCGACCCTGCTGAACGCCGGGTCCGGCTGGAAAGCGGGGCCTCTATCGCCTACGACCGCCTGCTGCTGGCGATGGGCGCCGCCGCCCGGATGCCCGACCTGCCCGGGGTGGACCTGCCCGGTGTTGTCCGGCTGGACAATATTTCTGGTGCTCGGGATATCATGCGACGGGCCCGCAAAGCGAAGGCGGCGGTGGTGATCGGCGGGGGGATCACCGCGCTGGAGATCGTCGAAGGCCTGGTGGCCCAGGGCGTCCGGGTGCATTATTTTTTGCGCGGGGATCGCTATTGGAACAACGTCCTGGATGAGACTGAGTCGCGGATTGTCGAGAAGCGGCTGGTGGAAGAGGGGGTCCGCATTCACTTCCACACGGAAGCGGAGTCGATCGTCGGGCGGAGAACGGGCCTGTTCGGGCGCGGCGCCCCTGCGGTGTCCGAAGTGCGAACCGTCCAGGGCGAAGCGATCCCCTGCCAGATCGTGGCCATGGCGATCGGGGTGGCGCCCCGCCTGGAACTGGCCCGGACCGCCGGCCTGGACCTGGATCGCGGTGTGCTGGTCGATGAACGGATGCGGACGTCCGATCCCCACATTTTCGCCGCCGGTGATGTCGCCCAGGCTTACGATCCGGTCAGCGGCAAAGCGCTCCTCGATTCCCTGTGGCCGATCGCCCGCGACAAGGGCCGGGTGGCGGGCGCAAACATGGCCGGGATTCCGGTTTCTTACGAGCGGGAGATCCCGCTCAACGTCACCCGGCTTGCGGGGTTGACCACCACCATCATCGGTGCGGTCAGCACTCGGGCAGGCAGCGAGGACACGCTCGGGATCGTGCGCGGCGACAGCGAAACCTGGCGCCAGATCCCCGATGCCTTGATCTCGCAGCAGGGCTTCGACGTCAACCGCATCCGGCTGATGATCGGGGAAAACCACCTGCTGGGCGCCATCGTGATGGGCGACCAGACCCTCTCGCGACCGATTCACCAGCTGGTGGTGCGCCAGGTGGATATCTCCCCCATCCGGGACCAGCTGGTGGAGGGGGAGAACCTGGGGGATGTGATCGCTGCGTTTTGGAGCGAAGTGCGCGGCAACGGGGCTGCATCCCGAGAAACAAGGTCATAAAGCCCGGGGGATCATCCGGAATCCATCCGGGCCCGGGTGCTAACCTCCGTTTTGGACAGCCGGCACGGCCAGCATCAGTCCGGCCGCCTTACGACCGATCTCGACAGCAAAGTTCGTGCCCCGATCCCAGGGATAGACCTGGCTCATGCTGGCGAAGTACAGCCCGGGGATGGGGGTCTGGATGGCGGGGATATTGCGGGAGTGGTTCAAGAGGGGCACGGGTTGGGCGTAGGGGGTCTTGGACAGCCAGAAGCCGTTTATCCAATCCGGCTTGAACTTGGCGTTGAAGCGCGGAAATGTGGCGCTGAACCGGGCGGCCAATTCCTCCTCAGAGAGGGAAAAGTGCTCGTGGTCGGTGGTCAGATAGTCGCCGCAGTAGACCAGGTGCTCGCCGCCGAAATGGCGCTCCGAGACGAAATTGGTGTGCTCGACCAGCGCCAGGAAGGGGTAGCCGGCGTTTTTCGGAATATTGAACCAGTAGTAGCCCTGCTCCGAGAGGCGCTCCTTGAGCGAAAAAACCATCACTACGGCCCCCATGCTCTTCAACGCCTGGAGCCCGGACAGGTAACCCTCCGGCAGTTCAGGCGCCATCCTGGCGAGCAGCCCAGGGGAAGTGGTGACCAGGACCTGGTCGAAGGTTTTGGCCGCTTGTCCCACGGTTTCCACCGCCAGCCGGCCATCGCGGCCGGTCCGGATGGCCGAAACGGGGGTGTTGAGCTCGATCCGAACCCCCAGGGCGCGCAGACGGGCGGCGAAATCATCGCCGAACTGCTGAAACCCCCCGACGTAGGTGCCGAGACGGGTGGTCCGTGCTTTCAGCCGGGCCCAGAACCAGGCCATATTCACTTCCCGGTAATAGGGTCCGAACTTGCCGATCAGCATCGGCTCCCACATGGTCTCGTAAACCCGGCGGCCGGCCCAGCGGCGCATCCACTCGTGCGCGGTGTGCTGTTCCAGCGCGCGCCAGTTGTTCGTCAGCCGCAGGTACAGCCCGACCAGGCCGAAGCGGACCTTGTTCAGGCCGAACCCCAGGCCGGGGAAGGCCAGGGCCTGGGGGATGGAGTCGAACGGGTACCAGCGGCCCCGGTGCAGCAAGACGGTGTACGGCCTGGGGAAGATCACGTTTTTCCCCAGGCCGAGTTCGTCGATCAACCCGAGCATGTGGGCATCAGACTGGAACCAGTGATGGTAGAACTTCTCCACTGACCAATCCCAGTGCGGCTGGCGGAACCCGGCCGCCAGCCCGCCGACATGCCCGGCGGCCTCCAGGATCGTGACCTGGTGCCCGGCGCGCTGCAGGTCCCAGGCGGCGGCCAGCCCGCCGAAGCCGGCTCCGATCACGGCGGTTTCGGTGCGGGTAAGGCCGGCGCGGGGGGGTGGCCAGGCAGGGGTGTCGGTCATGGTCGGTTTCTAGGCAGAGTTGAACTCGGCAGGAGGCAGTGCGCCTGCTGTCAAGTTAAACGTTTGGGTTGGCTGTGGATGACGTTTCCCGGGCTTAATCCATGCGGGTGAAGGGGCCCTTCCGTTTTCGCCGGTCTGCGCGCTGCAGGAAAATCGCCGCAGGTGGTGTTTGCATCTCGGATCGCAGGGGAGCTGGCCGGCCCGGGCGTCCGTGTGCTGCCAGCGGGCGGTCTCGGCGGCCTACCGCATGTCATGTTTGTCTTTTTGTCCCGAAAGTTTTCCCGGTTTATCCACGGTTATCCGGTGATCCGGCGAGTTTATCCACAGTTTTTGGGGAGTTATCCACAGGCTGGGCGTGTGGGATCGCAGTGTTATCCACATTTCTCCTCAGATCCGGCCTGCTTTTCCACAGATTCTGCCCCTTTTTCCACAACCCGGCGAGAAAGTGCGCTGCGGGAGCCCGGAACCCCCAAGAGGATGTCTTGGTCAGGCTTCAGGGGCCGGGGTGGGTCAGACGCCGCCTTTCAGGTCATCCTGCAATTTTTCGAGCGCTTCCCAGTCTCCGGCCGCCGCCAGCCCGGCCTGTTTCGGCCAGGAACCGGGGTTCATGTAGCGGTAATCAGCCTCGTCCAGCAGGCGGCGCAGGGTATCTTGTTCGGCTGCGGCCAGCGCAGCGAATGTGTGGATCCCTCCGGCGTTCAAAACTCCCTGGACCTTGGGGCCGATCCCTTCGATCCGCGTCAGGTCGTCGGGCCCGGATGTTGTCGGTGCCTCCGCTGCTTTCGGTTCCGGCGCGGCCATCGTGGCGGCAGCCGGGGCAGCTGCTTCTGGGGCCGGCGCCTCGGCGGTGGGCACCTCGGAAGCGGGAGTCTCGGCGGCTGGTGCCTCAGCGGCGGGTGCCGGAGCTTCCATCATCGCTGCATGGGCCTGGCCGTGATCTTCAGCGTGACCTCCGTGGTGGTCGTGGCCGTCCTCGTGACCGGCGGTGTGCAGATCGTTGCGGCCGGATTCGCCTCGCAGGGCCAGCCACAGGATGAAAACGACCAGCAGGAATATCAGCACCATGGTGAACGGAGAAAGGCCCCAATCGAAGGGGCTACCGGAATCTTCCTGCAGCAGGGGGACAGCCGGCAATGAGAAAAGGGCATGGACAAGGTAGGACATCTTTAAACTCCTCTTTTATTGAGATCAGCTTTCCTGCACGGCCTCTTGCAGCATATCGCTGCGCACACCCTGCCACGAGATCCCCTCGCGCAACGCGTAAAAAGCACCCAGCAGGGTGATCGGGATCCACAGGGCCACGTGCAGGGTCAGTGTGTACCCGGCCGCCAGCACGGGGTCCACGCCGGCGGTGACCAGTACGGCGATCCCGGGTGCGTCAAATGTGCCCACGTAGCCGGGGGCGGAAGGGATCGTGGTGGCCAGGTTGACGATCCCGTTCATGAGCATTAGTGTAAAGAAATCGACCGAAAAAGGGAAGGCCAGCAAGACAAACCAGTATTTCCCGGTCTCGAACAGCCAGATGACGACCGAGGTCAATAAGACCATCAGGGCGTTGCCAGGGGAGCGCAGGGAAACCAGTCCGTTGAGAAACTTGCCGGCCAACTCTTCCAGTTTGGTGTGAAACCGCTGCGGGGTCAGGTGGGCGATGCCCCAGTTCGAGGCCCGTACCGCCGCCCGGGGGAACATCGCCGCCAGAATAAAAGCGACCAGGGCGGCCGAAAAAATGATCGCCCCCCAAACGGCGACCTGCTGGATGTTGCCTACAAAACCCGAATCGCCGCTCAGCTGGGCCAGGCGCGGCAGGTTGAGGAACACGAAGGCCAGCATGACCACGCCGTCGAAGATCCGCTCGACGATGATGGTCGCCAGGGAGGCGGAAACGGAGATACCGGCGCGTTTTCGCAGGACGTATGCTCGCAGCAGTTCACCGGCCCGGGCGGGGTATATGTTGTTGCCCATGTAGCCAATCGCCACGATAGGAAACGTGATGCGGGTCGGGATGGGGCGGATAGGGTGGAGCAGGTAATGCCAGCGCCAGGCCCGCGCCCAGACCCCCAGAAAATACACTGCGACCCCGGGTGCCAGCCACCAAAGGTTGGCCCCGGCGATGGCCTGGCCGAGGTCGTCCAGCCCGAGCCCGCGCAGCGCCAGCCACATAAACACGACGCTGATGGCAACGCCCAACCAGAATCTCCAGCTTTTCAGGGCGCTGGATTGTACCATTTTGGGGGGAGTGACTGTCACCTTAAGGTGACAGTCACTCCCCTTTCACCCCCCTTTTTCATTCCGGTTAAAATGGGGCCATGGGCCGCACGAGGCGCTCCTCCCTGTTTTGGCTGCTGGGCGTTGCCATGGTCGCCCTGGTCGTGTGGGGAGCGAGCGGGTTGATCGCCCGCGGCCGTCCGAAAGTGCTTGGCTTTTTCCCGGATGCGGATGCGATCGCAGTGCCTGCTTTTGCCCCGCTGCGTGTCACTTTCGACCGCCAGATGAGCCCCTCGGGCACGGAATCCGCCCTTCTGGCGGATCCACCCAGGCCGGGCACCTTCGAGTGGCAGGGCAACACCCTGGTCTTCACGCCCGACTCGCCCTGGCCGCGCGGCGAGACCATCACCGTCACCCTGTCGACCGCAGCCCGCACTTCCGGGGGCATCCCCCTGGCCCAGCCCCTGACCTGGTCCTTCCGCACCGCCCCGACGCTGCTCGCCTATCTCTGGCCCGCGGACGCCCCGGCCGACCTGTACGCCCTGGACCCGAACAGCGGCGAGACGGTCCGCTTCACCGAGTCTGAAAACGGCGTGCTCGATTTCTCCCTTGCTCCGGACGGCCTATCCCTGCTGCTCAGCCTGGCCAACCCCGACGGCGGTGCGGACATCGCCGCCCTGGATCTGCTGGAACGCACGGTAAGCCAGGTGCTCGACTGTGGAGGGGGGCTGTGCCGAAACCCTGTGTACCGCCCCGACGGCTCGCTGATCGCCTACGAAGAAATCACCTCGCAATCGGTCTATTTGGTGGGCGCGGCCGGCGGGGATCCCGAGCGGTTGGGCAGCGGGCGCTTCCCGGTCTGGTCATCGGAAGGGCTGCTGCTGTATTACGACCCCGAACAGCAGGCATACACGACCTTCAACCCGGGCACCAGGACCACCAGCCTGTATCCCAACGAGGACGGGGAACCCCCGGCCTGGCAGCCTTCCGGCGGTGCGTTCATGGCTGCCGATATCCTCGAAATCGGCGAGAACGCCCTGACCGGCCATTTGATGCACTATCCGGTTTTTGGAACGGAAGGGGAGGACCGGACCGTCGATCCCAATGCCGATGATATTTCACCGGTTTACTCCCCCGATGGGCGGCTCGTTGCCTTTGCCCGTCGCTACCAGGACGCCCAGCGCTGGACGCCTGGCCGCCAGCTCTGGCTGATGTCCTCCGACGGCCAGGAGCCGCGCCAGCTGTCCGACGCACCGCTGTACAATCACACCGCATTCGCCTGGAGCCCGGACGGAACGCAGATCGCATATCTGCGCTCCAACCAGGCCGATTTGAACGAACCCCCCGAAATCTGGCTGTTCGATATCGTTGCCGGAAGCCAGCTGCGCATCCTGATCAACGGGTTTGCACCGCAGTGGCTGCCCTGAAACGTAAAGAGCGAACAAGGAGAACCCCCATGGATCCAAGGATACCCACCGGCTCTCGGGCCCCCAATTTCTTGCTGCGCGATCTGGACGGTCACCCGCATGCCCTGGAGCACTATCACGGCCGCATCACGATCCTGAACTTCTGGTCGGCGGAGTGCGAATGGTCCCAGCGGGCGGACGAACAGCTCGCAGTGATGATGGAAGGCTGGGAAAGCGGGATCAACTGGATATCGATCGCCCCCAACGCCAACGAAAAGGTCGAAACGCTGAAGGCGGCCGCTGTGGCGAGAAAACTGCCGCTGGTCCTGCACGACCCGGAGCGCAGCGTGGCCGAGATGTACGGCGCCGAAATGACCCCCCACCTGGTGGTGATCGACCCGCAGGGACGGATCCGCTACCAGGGCGCCTTCGACGACCGGACTTTCCGGCAGAAAACCGCCACTCGAAACTATCTCCAGGAAGCGGTCGATGCGCTGCAAACCGGGGAGTCGCCTCCGGAGGAGAGCGTGCCGGCCTACGGCTGCATGATCGTTTACTACGACCAGGATTGAGAGAACGCCGGCAAGGCCGGGCGCGATCCGCTCAGGCCGGCCGGACGGCGTTCAGAAAATCCGCCAGCAGGCCGTAGGCGGTGGTATGCGGGCCGGGATCTGCTTCCACAATGGAAAGCAGCCCCAGCACATCGGTTTCGAACTGCACGATCGAAGTCGTACCCTGCACGTTGTACATCGGTGAGTCGGCCGCCACCATTTCGGGCCTCACGCTGGCCCGCACGCCATCACCCGCCCGTTCCGCCCGGCAGACCAGCTTCCAGCGCCGCCCCTGCTGCCGGGCGCTTTCGATCTCATCCGGCCCGATGTCGCGAATGCCCTGCCGGGCCACATCCGCAGGCTTAAGGGGCACCTCCATGATGACGGTGACCAAAGCCGCCACTTTGATGGCCGCGTCCCAGCCGTCCACATCCCCGCTCGGGTCGGTCTCGGCGATCCCGATGCGCTGGGCGTGGGCCACCGCCTGGTCGAACGTCTCCCCACTTTCCATGCGGGTCAGGATCAGATTGGTAGTGGAGTTCAGCACCCCGTGCAGCGATCGCACCTGGGCGGCCGGCAGGGCCCCCCGCTGCAGCGAAAAGATCGGCGCGCCATCCATGACCGTGGACTCGAAGTAAAAGCGGACCCCTTTTTCCCCGGCCAAAGCGCTTAATTCGCCAAAGGCATGCACCACCGGCCCTTTGTTGGCGGTGACTGCGTGCATGCCGTTTTCCAGCGCGCAGCGCAGGTGATCCACCGCCGGCTGGCCGCGCTCATAGTCGACAGGCGTGTTTTCGAACAGCACGTCCGCCTGGCTGGCGCGGATGAAATCCAAGTTGTCCCCCAGGGGGCGGTCGGAGAGGGCGCCGAGGTCGCCGCCGCTTTCCGCCAGTGCCAGGGCCCGGGCGATGTCCAGGCCCTGCGGCCGGACGGCTGCGCCGTGGCGGCCAGTTGCCACGCCTGTGAAGCTGTAGGTGATCCCGTAGCGGGCTTCGATCTCCGCCTGTTTGCGGAGCAGCAGCCTGGCCAGGGCCTTGCCGACGTTGCCGAATCCGAGGAGTGCGAGTTTGTAATGTGCCATGGGCCGGAGTCTAATCGAAAACCGGCCGATTAAGGTTCTATGAGTGCGCCCGTTATCGGATTGACGCTCGCAGGCCCATC
>JBFKII010000106.1:0-11683 GCA_041632295.1 Anaerolineales bacterium
AGCCGGGACTGGGCCGCCAAGGGCACGCTGCTGCTGGGCGTCCGGGCAGTGATCGCCGATTCCTACGAGCGCATCCACCGCTCCAACCTGGTTGGGATGGGAGTGCTGCCGTTGCAGTTCCCGGCCGGGGAAAACGCCGAGAGCCTGGGCCTGGATGGCAGCGAAGTCTACGACATCCTCGGCCTGGACGACAACCTGCAGCCGGGGCAGGAAGTTACGGTCCAGGCGCGGTCCTCCGAGGGCCACGTGACGGAGTTCATGGCCGTGGTCCGCCTGGAGACGCCCGTGGAGGTGGCCTACTACCGCCACGGAGGCATCCTGCACAAGGCGATCCGGGATATGCTATAAGTGCAATGTGCAACGTGCCGGTTGCCAGGTGAAAAGTACAAAGTACCAGGCGTAAAGTAAAAAAGCTTGCCCAGCGCGAATCGCGAACGTAGTGAGGTAGATTTCGAAGGGTGGAGGCGCAGAAAATCTCCGGCAACGCTCTCATTTTTTCTTGACTCGCTGCCAATTTTCGCAGTCCGTTGCCGGCAAATAAAAACGGCCTCCGTACGGGAGGCCGTTTTTTCACGAGGTGGGCCTGGTTATTTGCGCATGAATGCCAGGGTGGCGGCCGCCAGAACTACGAGGACCCCGGCGATCAGAGCCAGCAGCACCCAGGGAGTCGATCCCCCCAGTCCGATACCGTTTTGGGATTCAAAGAACAGGAAACCGACCACCCCCAACAACAGCAAGACGACTACCATGCCGGTCAGCAGCGCTTTGCTGCTGAAGCCCCCCACCTGTGTGCGGTAGGGATCGACCTGCTGTGGCAGCATATCGTCCCGCCTGCGGTTGCTGACATGACGCTTGAAACGTATCCGGCTGTCATCCAGCTTCTCCAGCATCTGCCAGCCAGCCAGCGCTTCTTGCTCTACAACCTGGGCAAGCCTATTCCGGTTGCGAAAGACAGGAAATTCGCTGCGCACAATCTTAAATTCCCACTCGCCGTCCAGCTCCTCATCGCTGTACCTGGTCATCCTTTCCTCCTCCTGCTCCTGCTTCCTTCTCCTGGCCGCCTGGGAGGCGGCGATCGCAGCATGTATGCCGGGGTTCATCTCGCCCTCCTAAAAAAGCGCACCGCTTTCGATCAGCTGTCCAATCCCGACGATGATCCCAATAATCGATAGGGACCCCAGGACGATCCAGAACGCCAGGCCGCCTTCGGAGATGCCAATGCGCGTGCGGTACGGGTTGACCCCCGCCGGCAGCATGGCATCCTTTTTGCGGGCATGGACATGCCGCTTGAAGCGGATACGCGAGTCGTCCAGCTTTTCCAGCAGCTCCCAGCCGGCCAGCGCCTCCTCCTCCACCACACGGTAAAACACGGCCGGCTTCGAAAAGGCGGACGTGACACTGCGGACGATCTTGAATTCATATTCCGCCAGGTCTCCCGGGCTGTAGCCGGTCATGCGCTCCTCCTCACGCTCTTTGCGCCGTTTTTCGGCCGCCGCGATGGCGGCATGCGCGCCACTCATGGTTTTCCTCCACTTGCCGTTCGGGACAGGCCACCCTCAGGCAGATTGGGCGGTGGGCGCTGCGGTTTTCATGCAGACCCACCGCCTGTACGGATTGAATTTGGATTACGGTTTGATCCCGGACTGCTGGGCCAGGGCGACCGTGCCGCTCAGCCCGCCCAGGTTCATAGTGTCCACTGCGCTGCTGGGCACGATCACCAGGGCGCCTTTCTCCTTGAGGCCTTCGAAAAGCATGTTCATCGCCCGCAGGTGCAGGGCGGTCGGGTTGTCGTGATAAGCCCGGGACGCCTCGGCGAATGAATGGGCGATCTGCTCTTCCGATTCACCCAGGATCACGCGTGCCTGCCGCTCGCGCTCCGCCTGGGCCTGGCGGGACATGGCGTCCTCCAGCTCCTGCGGGATAACGATGTCGCGGATCTCGACGGACTGCACCGTGACGCCCCAGGGCGTGGTGCGCTCGTCGATGATCTTCTGCAGATCTGCGTCCATTTTGGCCCGGCCCACCAGGATGTCGGCCAGGTCCAGGACGCCGATCACCTCTCGCAGCGCCGTCTGAGCAGCCCAGGTGATGGCGCTGCGGTAGTTCTCGACTTCCAGGGCCGCCTTTTCGGCGTCCCAGACCAGCCAGAACAGCACGGCGTCCACGTCGACCGGCACCGTATCCCGGGTCAGGGTCTTTTCGGCGCTGAACGGCGAGACCATCACACGGTGGTCGATCCACTCGGTCACCGAGTCCACAACCGGGATGATCCAGAATAGCCCCGGCCCTTTCAGGCCGATGAAGCGCCCGAAGCGCAGCACGACCCCTTTCTCCCACTGGTTGGCGATCTTGAGGCCGAACAGGACGTAAAAAGCGAGCAGTTCGGTGGCGATAAAGTAGGTGATCAACACGCCAGGGCCGGTATCCGCCGCCAGCATCCAGGCGCTGCCGCCCAGGCTGACGATGATGATCAGGATGGCGGCGGTCACCGCTACGGGGTTGAGCCGCAAGGGGGCGCCTGTGCCGGCATTCCGCCGGTTGAGCAGACTGGGGTTGAAAAGCGTATTGGTGGTCATTGTTGCCTCCTAGAGCCGTCCAATAGTTGGTTTCACTCCATTTCGGGGAGCTTGTCGTCTTCTTGCCATTTCTTGAAATAACCCTCCACCACCGGGCGGACCTCTTCTGCGTGGTAGCCCAGCGCCTGGACGTCGTGAAGGTACTGGAGCGTCAGGCTGTGCAGATCTTTCTGGCGCAGGGATTCGACCTGGGCCTCGTTTTCCGGGGCCAGGATGAAAGTGCCGCGTCCGAGCTGGGTGGAAATCACTCCGGCCTCATCCAGACGCCGGTAGGCCCGTGCGACGGTGTTGAAGTTGACCCGCAGGTCGGCTGCCACCTGGCGCACTGTGGGCAGCTGGTCTCCAGGCTTCAGCTCGTTGGCGGCGATCTTGTGCCGGATCTGGTTGGCGATCTGGATGTAAATCGGCACATTCGATTGCATGTCAATTTCCAGCGAGAGCATGGTATTTTCCTGTTTCCTTTCGCCCTAACTTTGTATCATCGTATTATTGTATCATTGTATACGCATTTTCTTCGCTTTTGTTTCAGCCCCCACCCATAAAATATGGGGCAATGCCGGTTTCAAGCTCCCGGATGTGAAGGTTTCGAACGCATCGCCGGGACGGCCGTTCCGGTTTCTCCTTTACAATAAAGCCATGAACCGATATGCCGCTTTCGACCTCGAGATCGCCAAGACCATCCCGGCCGGCGCGAAGAGCTGGGACCCTTATTTTCCGCTGGGGATCACCTGCGCCGCGGCTGCGCTGGAGGGGCACCCCGAACCGATCCTCTGGCAGGGGGTGCCACGGCTGGGTTCCCAGGAATGCCAGGACCTGGTATCCGCCCTGGAGGACCTGGTCGCACAAGGCCACACCTTGCTGACCTGGAACGGCTGCAAATTCGATTTCCGGGTTTTGGGAGAGGAGGCAGGAATGGAGGAAGCATGTGCCCGCCTGGCCGCCGATCACGTCGACCTGATGTTGATGTTCACCTTCAAGCAGGGCCACTTCCTCGGCCTGGACAAAGCGCTGCGCGGATCCGGCGTGCAGGGGAAACGCAAGCAGGTCAGCCTGTCAACCGGCGAGGTGATTGAGAATATGGACGGCGCGTTGGCCCCGCAGCTGTGGGCGCGGGGGGAACACGAGGCCGTGCTCTTGTATCTGAAGGATGACGTGCGCCAGCCGCTGGAACTGGCTCGCAAGATCGAAGAAAGCGGGCAGATGGGATGGCTGACGAGCCGCGGCGGCTACCGCAAAACCCCCTTTGACCGCCTCTACACGGTCCGGGAGTGCTTCGCATTCCCCCTGCCTGACACCAGCTGGATGCGGCACCCGCCAGACCGGAAAGACTTCATCTCCTGGATGCCGGGCGGGGTGCTGCCCGCACCCTGAAGGCACGGTTTTAAGATCTGGCCCGGGCGTAGTGGGCGTCGATCGCCTCCCGAAAGCGAGCCTCTTCATCATAAGGGGGCGCTGTGATCAGCGCCTGCACCGCTTCCCGGCTGCGCCGGGTGGCCGGCCAATGGTCGGTATTGGCCATGCGCAGGGCCAGCCGCGCGGCCAGCGTGGCCGCCTCGCGCAGGCCGCGCAGGTCCACTTTGTCCAGGGTATCGAAGGCCGTGTGGCCGTAACCGCGCCCGGAAAGGCTGCGGCGGACCTGTTCCATGCCCCCGGTGGGAACGCCGGCCAGCAGGAAAGGGAAGTGGTCGGAGTGGGCGTTGACAGACTGGCCGACCTGGAACGGCAGCGCCATCTCGCGAGACCAGCCCTCAAAAACAGGCTCCAGTGCAGGCCACTCATTGAGCACCACCCCTTTTTCCTCCACCGCACCGGCGCCGTCCAGGTTGAAATAAAAGCGCACCCGGTCCAACTCGGCTTCGTGCGCCGCGACGTATGCGTTCGATCCCAGCAGGCCGATCTCCTCCACCCCCCAGAATACAATCCGGACCCGGCTTTTGAGGGCGCCCGCATGGCTTGCCAGAAGCCGGGCGGCTTCCAGCAGCGAAGCCACCCCGGAAGCGGGATCCTGGGCCCCCTGGGAGATGTCGTGCCCATCGTAGTGGCAGCCCAGCATGACGATCTCCTCCCCTTGCGCGGGCAGCTCCCCGACCACGTTCCATGAGACCCCGGATTTCATTCGGTCCTGCGTCTCCAGCCGCACACGCAACTGGCCGTGCTGGCGGATCAGACGCTGCAGGTAGGCGCCGTTCTCGTAGGACAGCCCGATCCCGGGGATCAATGAGGCCCGGCCGCGATGGCCGATCCCGCCGGTCGGGGGGCCGTAGCCAGGATAGTGGTTGGCGAAGATGAAACCCTGCGCCCCGGCCATCATGCTGCGGCCGAGCTTTTCATTGCGGTGGATCCAGCGATGCACCCCCGCCATGGAAACCACGCTGTTGGTCAGCACGATCTTGCCGTCGATTTCGGCCGCGCGGCGCTCAAAATCGCGCGGGCTGCCTTCTTCCATATCCACCAGCGGAGCTTCCACCGACCGGGCTGGAGAGTGCGGCAGGCTGATGCAGGGGATCGTGCGCCGGACCGGTTCGAGTACTTCGAGGGAGGCCTCTCCTCGCTGCCAGGAAAGATACTCCACCGGCTCCTGGTCCACGTTCACCAGCCCGTAGGCGCGCATCTTCTCAGCCAGAAATTCCGCCGCCCGGCGCTCCCCCTCCGTCCCACCGAAACGCGAGCCGAACTCATCGGTCAGGATGCGCAGGTTCTCCCAGGATTCCTCGGAAGCGTAGGCGTCTCCCAGGATCCGGCGGTCGATCTCGAGGTGCGGATTGTCCTTCATCGCTATTCGGACCGGATCAACCGGCCTGCTTCCTGCGCTTGCGGGCTTCGCGGGCCTGCTGACGCAGCCATTTGCGCGGCAGGGAATAGCTCTCGGAACCCGGCTTCCAGAAGGACCATTGAACGACCTCGTAGCGTACCAGCAGCCACAGCCCGCCGAAGACCGCCATCAAAATCGCTACCAGGCGAGAATAACTGAACATCGTCCCGGGAATGGTCGGCTGGTCCGGCCGGAAGAACTCGATAATGAAGCGTCCGACACCCGCAAGGACCAGCCAGATCGCAAAGGCCGCTCCGGGCTTGAACTTATCCGGGTTTTTGCGCACGAAATACAAAAGCAGGCCGCCGGTGATCAGGTTCCAGACCATCTCATAGGCAAATGAGGGGTGGAAGCGGGTGGATTCAACCGGGTACACGGACAGGTCCGCCCACTCGCCGATGCGGTTGGGTCCATCGATCGGAATGCCCCAGGGCATGTCGGTCGGGGGGCCGTACAGCTCCTGGTTGATGAAATTGGCCGGGCGGGCCAGGGCCTGCGCAAGCAGGAGAGAAGGGCTGATCGAATCCAGGATCATCAACCAGTCTGCCTGGTTGCTGCGGGTGTACAGGTACGCCGCAAGGCCGCCGAAAAGCAGGCCACCGAAGATGTGCAGCCCGCCCTCCGAGATGTTGAACACGCGCGAGATGTTTTCGGTGTAATATGTCGAGCCGCCCAGCGTGGCGTTGATCACGTACCACAGGCGCGCCCCGATCACCCCGGCGGGCAGGACCCAGATCAACGCGTTCCAGACGAAATCAGGCGGGCCTCCCCTGCGGCGGAACTCACGCTCCGCCAGCCAGGTTCCAAATACGACCGCCAGCATCAGGATGATCCCGTACCAGCGGATCTCGATCGTCTGGGTGCCGATTTCAAAAGAATAAATCACAGGGTCGATCATGCGTGCTCCTCATGGCCGGGGGGATCACCCAACCGGCTGCCTCTATCATTCCAAATAGCCCAGGCCGCGCAGGCGCTGGGCCAGCTTTTCATCGTCCAGGGTCACACCGCCGCCGGACAGGTTGTTCGGCCGCCGGGCCTCCATCCTGGCGATAAACTCCTCCAGGTCGCGGCGCATGTTCTGCGAACGGACCCGGTCATCCGCCAGCGTGAACTCGGTCGGGTCCAGTCCCAGGTCCAGAAGCAGATCGCGCACCTCCTGGATATGGATCAGCTTGAACTGCTCCTCGTAAGCGGCCCAGTGGGCCCTGTCGCTGTGGAAGCGGTCGATCAGGGAGGCGTCGAAATTGCGGATGGTCTTGATGACGTGATCCGGCGGGTAGGCTTCCGAATACACCTGCCGGGGCGCCTTGCGGGCACCTCGCGCCAGGGGCAGCAGGCTCAGGCTCTGAATATCGATCTCCGGGGCATACACGGTGGCATACACCTCGCGCCCGACTGCGTCCAGCACGGTGTGGAACAGGAACGTGGTGGAAACCGGTTCCGCCACCCTGCTGCCGCGCTGCTGGCCTGGCGCCCGCACGATCAGGGGCACGTGGATCAGCTCCTCGTACACCCCCAGGCCGTGCCCCATCACCTGGTGCTCGCCCAGCATTTCGCCGTGGTCGCTTACGATCACCACCAGCGTGTTCTCGCGCAGGCCGGGCGAATCCAGGCGCCGGAGCAGATCCGCCAGCAGGCTGTCCTGGTATGCCACCTCGGCGTCGTACATCTGGCTGAGCGCCTGGTACTCCAGGTCGGTAAACGGTTCGGCCATCGGGATGAACCAGCGCACGGCCTGGTTGTTGTATGCATGCAGGAAATCGCGCGCTTTCTTGTTCTCTTTGAGGATGGGTGCGAATTCGGAAACGAAATTTTCCGGCGGCCCGTAGGGCAGGTGGGTCCCCATCAGGTTGATGAACATGAAGTGCGGCTGCTTGCCCTGGTTGAAATGAGCGTCGATAAATTCCACCGCGTCCGCCAACGAAGCGGCCGTGTCACCTTTGAAATGGGCGTACTTGGCCCACAAAGGGACGATGAACGGGTTGAGGATCAGCTGGAAGAACTTGTCCGACTGGGCGATCATGTTCTGGACCGGATAGGAGATCTTCCGCAGCAGCAGCGTGTACTTGGCCCAGATCTTGTGCCAGACCCTGCGTACCCCGCGCACCGGCTTTTCGGGGCGCGTGGGGATGGCGCCGCCGTAGTTGTAGAAGGTCTCAAACCCGCGCTTCAGCCCGTTGTTGAGCACCCCGACCAGCGGGTTGTTGCAGAAACCGACCGTGCGGTACCCGTCCTCCCGCAGGCGCTCGGCGAGGGTGCGGAAGCGTGCGTCCAGCGCGGAGGAGGACTGGACCAGCGTGTGGGTGGTGGGGAACTCGCCGGTGAACATCGAGGCGTGGGCGGGAATGGTCCACTGGCCGGGCGAGACGGCCTCTTCGAACACCGTCGCCCGGCTGGCGAATGCATCGATGTTCGGCGAAGTGCCGCGCCCATAGCCGAAACAGCCCAGGCGGTCGGCGCGGTGGGTATCCAACACAATGAAGACCACATTCGGTCTGTTTTTCGGCATCGTTTTCATTTTAGCCCAATCAGCCCAGCACCCCAAAAGCCATCAGCAGCAGCACCACCCCTACCCCTGCAACCAGGCCGGTGACGAGCTCACCGATGGTATGCCGCTTGAGAAAGCGGCGAACGTAAATCGTCAGCCCGACCAGCGGCAGCATGTACAAGCCAACCTGGACGCTCAGGCTGACCCCGGAATACAGCGTGATGGCCGTCATGCTGGCCACATGGGCGCTGATCAGGCGATAGTAATTCAGCGCTGCCAGCGCGAGCATGACGACAAAATGGACGAATATCAGGTTTTGGAGCAAGGGGAGGCCGGCGTTGGCCCGCACGAGCAGCCAGGCCAGCAGGGCCCCCGCCAGGCCGACCAGGTACGGCAAGTGGCGCTCGCCTGGATCGGACATGTGCAGGTCCCCCACCCGCCCGGTCCGGTGCAGGTAGACGACAAAAAGGACCGGTAGGAGGGAAGCGGCCACGCCGTACAACGCGCCCCACAGAAAACCGGTGATATCTGGCCTTTCCAGCAGGGCCATCGCCATGCCGGCTGCGGCGAAAACCGCCGGAGGGCTGAAAATATTGGAAAACAAGCGGGCTGCCAGGACTGCGCCGGTGCGGCGCGCGGGGTCCTGATCGAGGGGTATTTGGCGCATATCAGAATCCGGATTAACCCCGGAATTTTACCACCAACGCGCGCCGCCCAGCCCGGACGGCTCGCCCCCCTTCCCTCCCGGAACGCCGATCAGGGCCGCCCGTTCTCGGAAGGCGTGACCGGATCGACCTTGTGAATCTCGTCGTCCTCCAGTTTGGCGCCGACGCTCTCCAGCACCGTTAGTTCGAAACGGGCCACCGTGGCGACCGAGTCGCCGCGGTTGAGGTTCATCAGGCGCACACCGCGGGTTGGCCGGCCGGCGGTGGTGATATCCGCAACCTTGGTCCGGATGACCACCCCGTTGGCCGACATCAGGGTCAGGTGGTCATTTTTCTGGACAACCCGGGCGGAGGCGATTTTACCCACCTTGGGAATGGCCTTTTTGTCGATGGTGACCACGCCCATGGTCGCCCGGCCCTTGATCGGGTACTCGGTCAGCGGGGTACGCTTGCCGTAGCCGCCTGTGGTGACGATCAGCAGGTCCCCGCCCTCCTCGACGATCTCCATGCTGGTGACGCGGTCTTTGCCTTTCAGCTTGATCCCGGCCACCCCGGCCGCGGTGCGCCCCATTGCCCGTACCTGCTCTTCGTTAAACCGCAGGGCCTGCCCTTGCTCGGTGACGATGATGATGTCTTCTTTGCCGTGGGTCAGGCGCACCCAGCCGAGTTCATCGTCATCGTACAGGTTGATAGCGATCAGGCCGGAAGGCCGCACGGCCTCAAACTGGGACAGTTCCACCCGCTTGATGCGCCCCAGGCGAGTCACCATGGTGCAGTAATCGGCCTGCTCAAAGTCCGGCACGGGCACAGCCGCGGTGATGGTCTCGCCGGGAGACAGGGCGAGCACATTGACGATCGGCACGCCTTTAGCCGTTCGGCTGGCGTCCGGGATCTGGTAGGCCTTTTCGGAAAAGACTTTGCCCTTGTCGGAGAAGAACAGGATGGTCTGCAGGGTGCGCGCCGGCAGGGTGATCAGTATTTCGTCCTCGTCGCGCGTGGCATGTCCTTTGACGCCGCGGCCCCCGCGCGACTGGGCGCGGAAGGTCTTGGCCACCACACGCTTGATGTAGCCCCGCTCGGTCAGGCTGATCAGGACGGCCTCGTCCTTGACCAGGTCTTCCTCGCTCAGATCGCCGTCGGTATCCACCGCCAGGAGGGTGCGGCGCTCATCCCCGTATGTCTCGGCGATCTCCTGCAGGTCTTCCCGGAGCAGCTCGAGGATCTTCTTGGGGTTGGCAAGCAGGTCCTGCAGATAGGCGATCCGCTCGAGCAGCTGGCGGTGCTCCTCTTCGATCTTCTGCCTTTCGAGGGCTGCGAGCCTGCGCAGCTGCATGTCCAGGATGGCCTGGGCCTGGGCTTCGGAAAGCTTGAAGCGCTCGATCAGGTTGTCGCGCGCCGTTTCCACGTCCTGCGACTCGCGGATCGTCTTGATGACGGCGTCCAGGTTGGCCAGGGCGATCAGCAGCCCATCTAAAATGTGGGCCCGGGCGCGCGCTTTTTCGAGCTGGAACTCCGTGCGCCGCGTGATGACCACCTGCCGGTGGTCGATGTATAGCTGCAGGGCACGCTTGAGGGACAGCAGGCGCGGTTCGCCATCCACCAGGGCCAGCAGCTGGACGCCAAATGTGGACTGCAGGGGTGTGTACTTGTACAGACGGTTGAGCACCATCTTGGGCTGGGCGCCGCGTTTGAGCTCGACCACGATGCCCAGGCCGCGCCGGTCGGATTCGTCGCGCAGGTCGCTGATGTCATCCAGCCGGCCGTTGCGCACCAGATCGGCGATGCGTTCAATCAGGTTGGTGACGTTGGTCTGGTAAGGCACTTCCGTGATCACGATGCGGTACCTGCCGCCGGAGGCCTCCTCAATGCGGGCTTTGCCGCGCACCACCAGGCGGCCGCGGCCGGAGGTGTAGGCCTGGCGCACGCCTTCCATGCCGACGATGATCCCGCCGGTGGGGAAATCCGGCCCCTTGATGAACTTCATCAGGTCATCGATGGTGATCTCGTCGACCTCGTCGTAGCGGTCGATCATGTGGCGGATGGCCCCCGAAAGCTCGACCAGGTTGTGCGGCGGGATATTGGTCGCCATGCCGACGGCGATGCCGGAAGAGCCGTTGAGCAAAAGGTTGGGCAGGCGGGCGGGCAGCACCAGCGGCTCCTTGAGCGAGCCGTCGAAATTATCGCCGAAGTCGATCGTATCCTGTTCGATATCGACCAGCATCTCCTCGGCCATGCGCCCCAGCCGGGCCTCGGTGTAACGCATGGCCGCCGGGGAATCGCCGTGGATGGAGCCGAAATTGCCCTGGCCATCCACGAACAGGTAGCGCATGGAGAAATCCTGGGCCATACGCGCCATGGTTTCGTAGACCGCCGAGTCGCCGTGGGGGTGGTATTTGCCGAGCACCTCGCCGACGATGCGGGCGGACTTTTTGTACGGCCCATTCGATCGCATGCTCATGTCGTGCATAGCGAAAAGGATGCGCCGGTGGACGGGCTTGAGCCCATCCCGGGCATCGGGCAGGGCGCGCGACACGATCACGCTCATGGCGTAGTCCAGATAGGCCGAGCGCATTTCGTCGTTGATGTCTATCGATTGGATCGAACTGTCTTCCATTGATTTTCCTTGAATCTCGCTGTCCGCAGCTGCGAGTTCGTCCGCTCCGGCCCCCGAAGCCATTTTCTTTCCCCACTTATGCCAGGCCATTGATGGACGGCTTTCGTGAATTTAAACGAAGCTTAATTATACCGCGACGGGGCGCTTAACGCACAAGACGACCGGCCCTTGGCGGATTAAAAACAGCGATTCCGGCCTTTTCAGGCCGGTTTGATTAAGGATTTCTGAGAAAATCGACGGCTACGCGAAGCAGAAGAGAGTGCCAGGTGCCGCGTACAACATGCAGCGGGCAGGGTGCGCCTTCGAGTTCCTATCCAGATGTACGCCGATGTGTTCCGATAGGATCAATCCAGTCGCCCGGTCGTGATCGCCCGCTTGACGTCGGCAATCGCTTGTGTGACGTGGATCTCGCGCGGGCAGGCTTCGGTACAGTTGAACGCCGTGCGGCAGCGCCAGACGCCCATCTGCTCGTTCAGGATCTCGAGGCGCTGCGCGGCGGCCTGGTCGCGGCTGTCATACACGAAGCGG
>JBFKII010000107.1:0-11431 GCA_041632295.1 Anaerolineales bacterium
AAAGGAGCGGCCTGATCAGGGCCGCTCCTTTTTTCTTTCGGGATTTATTTATTGTTGTCGATGCCGGCAGCGACGAAAAACCGGCGCCCGCCTGGGCTGGGAACAGAACTGCGTTCAGTCCAAGTCCCGTGCTTCGCCGTCGATGATATCTTCTTCGACCGGGTCGCGCCATTCGGCCGGGATGGTGTTGCGCAGGTCATCCAGGTGCTCCTGTACCACCTCGGGAGGGCAAAGCTCGACAAAAAAGACGTTCCCGAGCCAAAAGACAAGGGCGTCGTCGATCGGCCCAGGGAAGATATCGGGGGCGAACAAGTAGATCAGCGCGCCCAGGGGCAGCATTTTGGCGATCGGGCTGACGCGCGGGTCCGACATCAGGCGGAAGATCAGGCGGATGCGGACCAGCAGGCCGTCTACCAGACCCTCGCCGGCGGGGTCAATTTCACGGGATTTTTCACTCATCTTCAACTCCTGTGGATTGCGATAATTATATACGGCTTCAGGACCGCCAGCGTTGCGCGGGCAGAACGCCTGCGCCTGACCCTGCGCTGGGGATTTGAGGCTATTCGCAATTACATGCAGACAGCGGTTTGAGGGGCGGCTGCGAAATTTACCCAAAACCAACGCCGCTCCTTCGAACGGTGGCGATTCGGCTCCTTCGCAGCCGTTCTTTGGCATACAAAACGCTGTTGTGTCGCTCCTGCCGTCGTTCAACCGGCAGCCTGCTGAATGAGATGTGTGGTCTGGCAGGATCTGAGTAAAATTGTCCAATGCCAAAGACCTACCAGCGGGATTTCAGGGTTCGATCGTATCAGTGCGACGCCTACGGGCACGTGAACAACGCGGTTTACCTGCATTACATGCAGGAGGCGGCGCTGGAAGCCTCGGGCGATGCGGGGTACGACATGGCCGCTTACGATCGCCTTGGGCAGTTCTGGCTGATCCGGGAGACCGATATCGAATACATCCATCCGCTGCGCTATGGGGATACGGTCGGCGTGCAAACCTGGGTCGAGGATTTCCGGCGTGTGCGATCGAGAAGGCATTATGTGTTCAAAAGCGGGGATGCGATCGTCGCCCGGGCGGCGACTGATTGGGTTTATCTGGACCGCCAGACCCTGCGCCCGGCGCCGGTGCCGGAGGAGATGGTGCGGGCTTTCGCGCCCGAACACGCCGGAGGCTCGCAGGCAGCAAGAGAACCGTTTCCCGAAGCCCCGCCCCCTCCTGCCGGGATGCACCGGATGGAGCGGCGGGTGGCCTGGCGGGATATCGATTCGGTCGGGCACGTAAACAACGCCGTGTACCTGGCCTACATTGAAGAGGCCGGGATCGACGTTGCCCGTGCCCGAGGCTGGCCGATGTCCCGGATGATGGAGATGGGCTTTGGTATCCTGGCGCGCCGGCATCGGATCGAATACCGCCTTCCGGCGGTCCTGGGGGATGATCTCTCGATCGAGACCTGGCTCTCACCGCCAAAGCGCAGCTCGGTGGTCCGGCATTATGTGATCCGGCGCGGCCGGGAAGGGGAGGACCTGGTGCGCGCCCGCACGGTATGGGTTTGGGTGGATTTGAACACCGGCCGGCCGATCCGGATCCCGGCTAATTTCATAAAAGATTTCGAATCGAACGTCGCCCGTTAGGCGGCACCCAGAATACTGGGTGCTTTCGGGCGTCCCGCTGTTGGTCGGGCCGGACAGGATCGCACCGTCGGAACTCCCCGCCAACCGCTTGCCAGCCGGCCCAAACCGGATACACTAGGAATCCGGTACTGTTTCAGGCGCTCAGACCCGCGGCAGGAAAACGGAACCTGCCTTTAGGAAAATGAAAGTCATGCTTGACAAAACTTAAATATATTGTAAGATAATGTCATTCCATAAAGAAATAGTTAAATATTCTTTCAGTAGACTCAATATTCTAAAAGACAATGTTCCCAGCCCCCAGAATCTGCCCGGTTTGCCAGGATGATCTCACGATTTCCCGCATGGACTGCCGCAACTGCGGCACGGGGATCGAAGGGAGCTACACGTTCAGTGGGCTCGCCCAGCTCTCCACCGAGCAGTTGTTTTTTGTGGAGACCTTTATCCGTTGCGAGGGTAAATTCAACCGCATGGAGAAGGAATTCGGCCTTTCTTACCCGACGCTGCGCTCGCGCCTCCACGATATCATCCGGGCGCTGGGCTATACTGTCGGTGAGGCCCCCGCGGCGCCCATCTCGGAAGAAGAGCGCGCCCGGATCCTCGACCGCATCGCGCAGGGCGAGCTGACCGCCGAAGAGGCCATGTCCCTGCTCGAATCTTGACCCGGCTGCCGCGATGACGATCATCACCTTTCCTTACACCGAAACAGGCGCCGCACATCCCCACCTGCGGCGCTTTGACCTGCGCCGAGACCTGCTGCCAGTCGCCGATCTGGTCGAGCTGTGCTTCCAGGACAGCCTGGATGTAGACGGCCGGCGCTACATCATGCAGATGCGGAGCACCGCCCGCCACCCGCAGTTCCTGCGCTGGGCGACCGGCATGGCCGACCGGATGGCGATGCCGTTCAGTGGTTTTGTCTGGGAGCAGGACGGCCAGGTAATCGGCAATTTGAGCCTGATCCCGATGCACAGCCGCGGCCGGCGGATTTTCCTGATCGCCAACGTGGCCGTGCACCCCGAGCACCGCCGGCGCGGCATCGCCCGCAGCCTGACCGAGGCCGCTCTGAGCCATAGTGCCGGCCAGCGCGCCGACCAGGTCTGGCTGCACGTCCGCAGCGACAACCCAGGAGCGCTGGCGTTGTACAGCGGCCTGGGGTTCGTAGAAAAATACCGCCGCACGACCTGGCACGGGGCGGGCGACTGGGGGCAGGCCGCCGGGCCGCCCGGGGTACGGATCGTCCCGCGTCGCCGGGAGCACTGGCCCCTGCAGCTCGCCTGGCTGGACCGCGCCCATCCCACCGGCCTGCTCTGGTACCTGCCGCTGGACCTCAGCCTGCTGCAGCCGGGCCTCTTCGGCTGGCTGCGCCGCCTGGTAAAGGGGGATCCACCGCGCATGTGGGCGGCCACGGAAAACGGCCGGCTGCTGGGCGTTCTGGCCTGGGTCCGGTCCGGCAGCTACAGCGATCGCCTGTGGCTGGCGGTGGAACCGCAAGATGGGTCTCGGGCAATCCCCGGGCTGATGGCGGTGGCCAGGCGGGAAATTCGGGCTCGCAAGGCGGTCAACCTGGAATACCCTACCGGCTGGTCTGAGCCGGCGCTGGAAGAAGCGGGCCTGGAAAAACACCACACCCTGATCTGGATGAAGGCCGCTTAGGCATCGGGAGAGGACCATGCAAGGAACGGTCGTAATCGAAGAAATTCAAAAAACCTACCAGACCCGCCAGCGCAAGGGGCTGTTCAAGTCCGAAAAGCGCAGTGTGGAAGCGCTAAAAGGGGTCAACCTGGAGGTGAGAGCGGGGGAGATTTTTGGTCTCCTGGGCCCGAACGGGGCGGGCAAAACCACGCTTATCAAAATCCTGACCACCCTGCTGCTGCCCACCGGGGGGGACGCCTGGGTGAACGGCTTTCACATCGAAAAGGACAGCAACGCGGTGCGGGCAACTGTTGGTTGCATGCTGATGGGAGAGCGCGGGCTGTACTGGAAGCTGACCGCCCGGGAAAACCTGATGTATTTCGGCGCGCTCTACCACCTGACCCCCGCGGAGCGGACCCGCCGAACCGAGGAGATCCTCAGCCTGCTGGACCTGCAGGACATCGCCGACCGTTCGGTCGAAACGTACTCCTCCGGCCAGAAAATGAAGCTTGCTTTCGGAAAGGCCCTGGTCAACGACGCTTCCTTGCTGGTGCTGGACGAACCGACCAACACGCTGGACGTCCCCTCAGCCAGCGAACTGCGCGCCATTGTCCGGCGGCTGAACGGCGAAGGCAAGACCGTAATCTACACAACCCACATCATGGCGGAGGCCGAGACCCTCTGCGGACGGGTCGCCATCATCGATCACGGCCAGCTGCTGGCCGTCGGCGAAGTGGGGGAGCTCAAAGCTTCTCTGGGGCGGGAGCAGATCACCCGCATCGAGGGGGTGATCCCGACCTCCGCAGCCGAGGCCATCCGGGCGCTGCCCCAGGTGCAGAAGGCCACATTGAAAGCAGCAGATGGCGCCAGCGAGCTGACCATCGTCTCCGCCAACGGGAACAACACCCTGCCGCGGCTGATCGAGACCCTGGCCGCGACTGGCGCCATCATCCAGAAAATCACCCCCCAGGACACCACGCTGGAGGACGTCTTCATCGCCAAAACCGGCCGCACCCTGGCCGAGGACACGCGCGAAAAGTGAGCGTCCCGCCCGTCGCCCGATGACTGCCCAGACCGCCGCCCTGCCCGAAAAACTCCAGATCGTGCTGGCCAGCACGCGCATGCGGATCTTGACCATCTCCCGCTATCCGGGCCAGCTGATCATGGACATTATCCTGCCAATCGTGATCGCCTCCATGCCGATCTTGCTTGGGCGGGCGACCGCCGGGGACCAGGCGGCTGCGGTCTTCGAGGCCAACGCCGGCACGGCCAATTACGTCGGCTTTATGATCATCGGCTCCAGCGTATTCACGATTGTCTCCTCCGCCTTCTGGCACATCGCCCACTGGGTGCGCTGGGAGATGGAGACCGGTACACTGGAAGCGCTGTACCTGGCGCCTGGCGGCCGTCTATGGGTGGCGGTGGGGACCGCCCTGTACAGCCTGATCCGCTCCGTGCTCTCTTCGATCATCGCCTATTTGCTCGGATCATGGATCCTGGGAGTCAACCCGTTTCAGGGGGAGTTGCTGCTGGCGCTGCTCTTTATCCTCGTCGGGGCGGTGCCGCTATACGGCATGGCGCTGTTGTTTGGGGCGCTGATCCTCAAGCTTCGGGAGGCGAGCGCGCTGATTAACGTGATGCAATGGGCGGTCAGCCTGCTGATGGGCGTGTTTTTCCCGATCGCGGTGCTGCCGCCGGCCATGCGCCTGCTGGCATTGGCCTTCCCCCCTACCTGGATGACCAACGGCGTGCGCTCAGCTTTGCTGGGAGTGGGCTACTTTTTTCAGGAGTGGTATCTGGACCTGGCCATGCTGGGCGCATTCCTGATCATCGCCCCCTTCCTGGGATATTGGGTGTTTGCGCGCGTCGAGACCGGCATCCGGCGCAATGAAGGCGTCGGCCAGTACTGACCGGGCGCCCCACGAAAGGTAATCGATGGCGACGACGACAAAGAAAATCCAGGCAAAGGCCTCTCCGACGCAGTACACTGGCTTCCGGGCTACCTGGAGCGCATTCTGGGCCATGGTGCGCAAAGAACTGATCATCATGGCGCGCTACCCCGTTCATTTTGTCACCTCATTTTTACAGGTGTTCATCATCATCGCCGTGTTTTCCCTGGCCGGCTTGATGTTCACCGAAGGCGCGCGCGGCGGTGACAGCGTCACTTCGGGGGTGGTGGTATACGGCTTTATATTGTTCCTTTTTTTGTCCGACACCCTGTGGACGATCGGCTATAACGTGCGCCACGAGCAGGTTCAGGGCACCCTCGAGCAGCTCTACCTGAGCCCGGCCAGCAAATTCGCCAACCTGATCTCCCGCGTCGCGAACCTGTTGATCTGGACCGGCTCGCTAAGCGTCATCGCGCTGTTTGGCATGGCTGCTATCCTCGGGCGTTTTCCGGTCCAGAACCTCGGCCTGGGCCTGTATATCTTGCTGATGTCTTTATCCGGCACCTTCGGCATCGGCTTCGCCTTCGCCGCCCTGACCCTGCGCGTCAAAGAGACAGCCAACACCGCGGCGAATTTTCTCCAGTTTGCATTCCTGATCCTGACGGCCAACTTTTTTCCCTTTGCCGCCCTGCCGGAGTCGGTTTTGTACATTTCCCGGGTCATTCCGTTTTCTTATTCGGTCGATGCGTTCCGCTCTACTTTAATGGGCTATCCCCCCGGTTTTCCCGAGCTGGCTCCGATCGAGGTGGAGATCGTCATCGTTACCTTATTCGGAATCTTGATGCCTATCCTGGGCTACTGGCTGTACCGGCGGGAGGAAGACCATGCCCGCCGCAGCGGTAGCCTGGCGGAGTTCTGACGCAATTCGCAAACCGTACACCTGCCCCGAATTTCAAACCGGGGCCAAAAACCAAGGAGATTTATGATGTCTACAGAAGAAAGAATGAGGATTTTGGAGATGATCGCCGAGGGCCAGATCAGTGCCGCAGAGGGATCCCGGCTGCTGGACGCCGCCGATCCGCAGGCTGCGACGAAGGTGCAGAAAGCACCTGAAACGGCCATGCCGACGATCAGCCGGCGAAGCAACGGGACCGTGCGCCGGCTGCGGGTCAAGGTCATCGAAGACAACGGCACGCGCGTGAACGTCAATCTGCCGCTGAGCCTAATGCAGGTCGGGCTGAAGATCGGCGGGCGATTCGTCTCCGAGCTGAACGACCTGGACGATGAAATGGCCATGCTGATGGAAGCGATTGAGAACGACGTGGTCGGGAAAATCGTTGAGGTCGACGACGAAGACTCGCACGTAGAGATCTACATCGAATAGCGGAATCGGAACGTTTCCCGTGCCGCACAAAGAGGTCTGCGTGGCGGGAAAAAAACGAGTCGCCGGCGTGCGACCCCCGTTCGACTGCTAAAAACTGCTGAAAAATCGGCGCTGCCGGTCCAAACCGGTAAGCGGATCGCCGGACCCTATTCGGCGAAGCTATCCGCGCAGCCCGCGAATGGGGCTTTCATTCCGGTTGCCTGTCCCCCGGTTTCCCGAAACATACGGGCGGCTTAAAAGTCAAACGCCAGGGTGAGGGGGGCACCCTGACGTTCGACGAGAATAATGATAATTGGCATGCGGAAAAAAAGCAAGGGACAATTATTAAGTTTTCGTAAGAATTCATGGTCCCCGAAGCCGTCCGAAAGGAAGTTTCCATGAAAACGATAGCCTGGCAGGCGGAAGGTTGGAAACCGAGATTTTTCACCATCTGGGGCGGACAGGCGCTGTCCCTGCTGGGCAGCCAGATCGTCCAGTTTTCGCTGGTCTGGTGGCTGACGGAGCAGACCGGCTCAGCGACGGTATTGGCCATGGCTTCCCTGGTAGCTTTCCTGCCCACCATCGTGCTGGGCCCTTTCGTAGGCCCGCTGGTGGACCGCTGGAACCGGCGCGCCATCATGCTCCTGGCGGACGGGGCGATCGCCACCGCCACCCTGGTCCTGGCTTTGGGTTTCGCCCTGGGGCTGGCTTCGCCGGCCGTGGTGATCGGGCTGGTCTTCGTGCGGGCAGTCGGAGCCGGTTTCCACCAGCCTGCCATGACCGCCTCCACCTCCCTGATGGTCCCGGACCGCCAGCTGACGCGCGTGGCCGGCCTGAACCAGATGCTCCAGGGCGGTTTGGGGATCATCTCGGCGCCCCTGGGCGCCTTGTTTGTCGTCCTGCTGCCCATCCAGACAGTTTTGTTGATCGATGTCGGTACGGCGCTCTTCGCCATTGCGCCGCTGCTCTGGATCGCCATCCCGCAGCCGCCAGTTCGGCCGGGGGAACATGGCGAGACGGGTAACGGCTATTGGCGCCAGCTGAAAGACGGTTTTCGGTACCTGGTCACCTGGCGAGGGCTGTTAATCCTCTCGATCTTCATCACCGTTGTCAATTTTGTCATGGCCCCGAGCGGTGCGCTGTTCCCCATTCTGGTCGCAGATCACTTTAACGGCGGTGCTCCAGAACTTGGCTGGCTGCAGGCAGGCTTCAGTATCGGGATTGTGGCCGGCGGGGTGATCCTGGGGGCCTGGGGTGGTTTCCGCCGGCGGATCGTGACGTCCATGGTCGGGCTGTTCTTCCTAGGCGTGGCTTACGGCTCCCTGGGGGTGATTCCGGGCGATCGGATCTGGCTGGCGATCCTGGCAAGCGGGGCCGGCGGCCTGATGCTGCCCTTTGTCAACGGCCCGGTGCGCGCCATCCTGCAGTCGACGGTAGCCCCGGAGATGCAGGGCCGGGTGTTCACGCTGCTGGGCAGCTTTGCACAGGCCATGATCCCCCTGGGCCTGCTGATCGCCGGCCCGGTGGCGGATGCCTTTGGCGTGACCTCCTGGTATTTGATCGCCGGGCTGGGATGCGCCGGGATGGCTGTCCTGAGCCTGGCCACCCCTGCAGTTATACGGATCGAGGAACAGCGCCAGGCCCCGGAGCCGGAGTCCGCCGGCCAGGCAATGGAAAGTGTTATGGAGCAGACCCGATGAAATCGACTCTCTCCATGCCTACGTTTTACACCATATGGTTCGGCCAGCTGGTCTCCACCCTGGGCTCCGGCCTGACCGGTTTTGCCCTTGGGGTCTGGCTGTACCAGGAAACCGAGTCGGTGACCTTGTTCGCCATCAATATCCTGGCATATACCCTGCCCAACCTGCTCGTCACCCCTTTTGCCGGGGCTCTGGCGGACCGCTGGGACCGTCGCAGGTTGCTGATCCTGAGCGATTCCGGGGCCGGCCTGACCACCCTGGCGATCTGGCTGCTGCTGGCCTCGGGCCGGCTGGAGATCTGGCACATTATCGCCACCACCGCAATCGGGTCCGCTTTCAACGCCTTCCAATGGCCGGCCTACAGCGCGGCCATCACGATGCTGGTGCCGAAGAACCAGCTTGGGAGGGCAGGCGGGTTGACCCAGATCGGGCAGGCCATTTCGCAGCTGTTTTCCCCGGCGATCGCCGGCGCCCTGTTCGTGACGATTGGCCTGCGGGGTATCATCCTGATCGACTTCGCCACGTTTGCGGTCGCCGTGCTGACACTGGTGGCGGTGCGCATCCCTCGCCCCGAGCGGAGCGCGGAGGGGGAGCAGGGGCGCGGCTCCCTGCTGGGCGAAGCCGCCTTCGGCTGGAAGTACATCGCTTCACGGAAAGGGTTGCTTGGACTGCTGGCCTATTTTTCGATTGTCAATTTGCTGATGGCCTTCACCAACCCGCTTTTCACACCCTACGTGCTCGGATTCGCAACCCCGGACCGGTTGGGCTACGTCGTCTCCTTCGCCGGGTTGGGTATGTTGGCGGGCACGCTCGTGATGAGCGCCTGGGGCGGGACGAAACGCAGAGTCAATGGGCTTCTGGGTTTCGGCGTGCTGGCCGGCTTATCGTTTATTTTGTTCGGGATCCGGCCTTCCCTGGCCCTCGTTGCGGGAAGTGGATTTATCTTCTTCTTCTGCATCCCGATGATGAACGCTCACAGCCAGGCGATCTGGCAGAGCAAAGTCGCCGCCGATGTGCAGGGGCGCGTCTTCGCTGTGCGCCGGGTGATCGCCGGCGGGCTCAATCCGATCGGCGTGCTCCTGGCAGGCCCCACCGTTGACGGGGTTTTCCAGCCGCTTTTGGAACCGGACGGCCCGCTGGCCGGCAGTGTTGGGTTGATTTTCGGGACCGGCCCGGGCCGGGGGATCGGCCTGCTGTTCAGCGTGCTGGGAGTGCTGGCCATCGCGGCCGCCCTGATGGCCTATGCCCACCCGCGCATCCGCCAGCTGGAATCGGAACTCCCGGACGCAGTCGTTGAACCCGCCGAGGAAACTGCCAGGGTTGAGGGGGAGGCGACCCCGGCTGCGGCCGGATAGCGGCAGCCTTTCATGGCGGAGATTCAGACGCTGATCGAGCGGCATTCCTCCGCATTGTGCGGTGCGGCTGGGCTGGCGAAGCTACGATCGGTGCACATGCGCGGCCGCATGACCGAGCCGCAGTTCACTATCGACGATTTCAACGTCTGGCGGCTCAAGCCGGCCTACCAGAAAGTCTGGTTTGCCTTTGGGGATGGGGAGTTTGCAGAGGGGACTGACGGTCAGGTGGCCTGGGAGAAGCCGGTGAGTGCCCGGCATGCCCGGCAAGTACGTGGGGCGGCCGCCGATGCTCTTCGCCGTGGAATGCAGCTGCCCGGACCGATGAACCCGCTGGCGGAATTCGTCTCCCAGGGGCACCAGCTGACCTGGGTGCGGGACGAAATTATCGCCGGCCGGGGATATCATGTGCTGGCAGCCACATTACGGGATGGTTTTGAGAAAGTCTATTACATGGACCGCCAGAGCGGACTGCTTGTCCGTTCGCGCAGCATCCAGGCGTTGCATCCCGGCCTGGACCCGGAAGCGCGACCAATCGAGACTGTGCGAAGCGATTTCCGCCTGGTTTCCGGCGTCCGCTTTGCATTTCGTGAGGTGCAGCGGGATTGGATCACGGGAAAGCAGCTCAGCGAACTGGTCTGGCATTCGATCGTGGCCAACCCGCGGCTGGAGGCGCGGGATTTCTCCATGCCGGAGGACAGCGAATAGGAGGATTGGATGGAGCTCGACAAAAAAGCCTTTGCCATGCGCCTGGACGAGTACCTGGCGCGCATCACGCCTTTTGGCTTTTCCGGAGCGCTGCTGGTGGCGTCTGATGGTCAGGTCCTGGTACGCAGGGGCTACGGACTGGCCGATTGGAGCGAAAACCTGGCGAACACTCCGGAAACGGTTTTCTGCCTGGGCTCGGTGACGAAGCAGTTCACAGCTGCGGCTGTGATGCGGCTGTTTGAGCTGGGAAAACTGGACCCACAGGATCCGGTCGGGAAATACATCGGCGGGTTCCCCGAAGACAAATCCGGGATCACGCTCCACCACCTGCTGACCCACACTTCCGGCCTGGCCAGCTACACCGGGGGAGATTACGAGCCGGCCGACCGCGAGCAGCTGCTGGAAACCCTGCTGGAGGCGCCGCTGCAATTCAGTCCGGGGAGCGATTATGCGTATTCGAATGCTGGCTACAGCCTGCTGGCCGCGCTGGTGGAGATCGTCTCCGGGCAGCCTTACGAGCAGTTCCTATATGAGCACCTGCTGGCCCCCGCCGGGCTCGAGCAGACCGGATACCGGCGGCCGGATTGGGACGGGCGGCGGATAGCGAGCTGGTATCGCGGTGCCGTTGACAACGGGCATGCCCTGGAAAAGCACTACCCCTCCTGGAACGTGCTGGGCAACGGTGAGATGCTCTCCACCCTGGACGACCTGCTGCACTGGGACCGTGCGCTGCGGGACGGCCGGGTGCTGGGCAAGGAGACCCAGGCGCGGATGTACACCCCTGCGATGCAGGAATACGGATACGGCTGGCGGATCGGAAGCACCGGCTACGGGACCCTGATCGAGCACAACGGCGCCAGCGACCTGGGTAGCAGCGCGCTGTTCCGGCGCTATCTAGACGCCGGGCTGGTGGTGGTGCTTTTCTGCAACCGCTCCTACGGAGGCTTGCCGATGGTGCAGCCCTTGCAGGATGTGGTCGAGCAGCTCCTGGACGGAGAAAGGTTGGTTCTGCCCCCGGAAGCAGGCCCGTTTGGCGCGGAAGACCTGGCTGCCCTGGAGGGACGTTTCAGGCTGACGAGCGGCGGGGAAGTGCAGATAAGCCGTGAGGGGCCGGGGCTTACGCTTTCGGCGGAAGGACAGGATGCGATCAATT
>JBFKII010000108.1:0-11408 GCA_041632295.1 Anaerolineales bacterium
TGCTGTTGACCCCCCAGGCGATCAGGTAGCCCGCCAGTCCGGTCCACAGGGCGCGCACCAGCAGGCGAGCGTTTCGCTGGATGAAGACCAAGCTGCGAAGGGATGAGAGCGAGCGGGTGAAGGGTGTCATGGGGGCGATGGGCTAACGCTCCGATTCCTGCCACTGAAGCAGGGCCTCGTCCGGAGGCCTGGCTTTCAGCTGCCGGATGCGGTGCAGGAGCAGAAGCAAAGCAAGGCTGCCGCCGGCGATCGCAAAATATACGGAAAAGGAGCGCTGCCGGTTGTTGATCAGCGCCAGCAGCGCGTGGACCTGCGAGACCCCGACCGGGTCGCCCAACTCGTCCAGCCGGACGCCGATCTCGACCAGGCGCCCGGCCTGTATCGTTCCGCCGAGCAGGCCCAGCCCGGACCGGATCTGCTCGATTTCCCCCCGCAGGTCGAGCACCTCGCGCGCCCGGCTGGCGTACGTTGCCAGGGCTGCGGCGTTGCGGGTGTCGCCCAGGTCGGCGTAGATGGTGTCCGCCTGGACGGCGAAACTCAGCGCGCCTCCAAAATCGCCGGCAAGGTACGCCTGCCTGGACTGGCTTGCCAGGGCGTCCGCCGCCAGGCCGTTCTGGGCCCGGATGTTGAGCTCCTGGGCGCGCGAGAGCAGGTCGAAGTCCTCGAGGGTGATCAGCAAATCGATCGCCTGCGCCAGCCCGTCGGCGGCAGCCCGGTAGGCGCCGGCAGCGATCAGCTGCTCGTACGGGGCCATGGACAGGCTGTAAAGAGCGTTGCTTCGCCAGCGTTCCGTGAAGTACAGCGCGAAATACTGCTCGCGCCAGTCCGCCTCCAACTCGCCGGGGCTTTCCGGATAGACCGTTCCCAGAGCCTGGCGCCAGTTTTCAGCGGTGGGCAGCGCGCTGAGAAAATCCAGGAACCGGTCCCAACCGTGGACGTCCACCAGGAAGGAGGTGATGCTGGCGGCCTGGAGGGCGTTTTCCGGCCGCTGCGCCAGTTCGGGGTTCTCCCACAGAGTGCGCCAGCTGGCGGATGGAGTCAGCGTGGGCGGGGGGTGGGCGGCAAAGCGGTTCTCGAAGGTGATGAAGGGATCCTGGGCGTAGACCCCCAGTCCGGCAGCCAGCCCGGGCGGCGCCTTCCCGCCGCTGACCTGGAGGGCGAAAAGCGCTGCCAGCTCGTAGCGCAGGCTGTCCAGCGCCTCGCGCTGCCATGCGTCCGGGCGCTGCTCGATGGTCTCCGCGATCAGGGCGATCTCGCGGCCCCCGACCCGGCTGTGGAACTGCCCTTCCGGCACCTGCGGCGCCAGGGGATTGAGGCAGGCGTAATCCGCCAGGTTGGGGTAGATGCGTACGGAGATCGGCAGCTGCAGGGAGGCTTCGAAGAGGGCGGCGAAGCGTTCGTACTCCGCATCCAGGGGCCCGGCGTACTGCTGGGCGATTTGCCGGGAGGGGGTGGAGCCCAACGGGTAAATGAAGGTGAAGGCTTGCGAACGGGTCTCCTGCCAGCGGATCAGCGAACAGGTTTGCGCGCGCCCAGGAACCGCAATAACCAGGCAGGCGGCCAGGCAGGCTAGGAGGAGCAGCAGGCGGCGAAATCGCACGCCGGGATCATAGCATAGACCCTTTTTTCCGCGAATTGTTCTCATTCCCCGCTAAATTGGGAAAAAATTGTCCCTTTTTTCACGCAAAAGGGTCGTCGGCTGCCATTTCAGGGTTTATAATTGGGCTTCACCTGACGCCAATCACAAAGGAGACACAATTTATGGTGAAAGTCAAAGCAAGGCCGAATGAAAGCGATGCGCAGTTGTTTCGAAGGTTCAAAGGCAAAGTCGCCCGCGCCGGCATCCTGAGCGATGTCCGCAAAAAGCGCTGGCACATCCCCAAGTCCGAAGTCCGACGGATTGAAAAGAAGAAAGCCATTCGCCGCAGCCGCCGCAAACAGCGTTTGAAGTCACGGCGGTGATCCGAACGACATCTCCATGATCCAGCTCTACAACCCAAATACGAAGGGGCTGGAACCGCTTTTCGAAAACGGAAAAAAGCGGGAAGTTTCGATTTATGTCTGCGGGA
Source organism: Anaerolineales bacterium (assembly GCA_041632295.1). GTDB lineage: Bacteria > Chloroflexota > Anaerolineae > Anaerolineales > JABWBV01 > DATDOR01. Next base: position 2,070 of record JBFKII010000108.1, read on the forward strand.
TCACACCCTACGACACCACCCACCTCGGCCACGCCTTCACCTATGCCAGCGCCGACATCCTGGTCCGCTACCTGGAGTTCAGCGGACACAGCGTGCGCTACGTACAGAACGTGACCGATGTCGACGATGATATCCTGCGCCGTGCGGGGAAGACCGGGGAAGATTGGAAAGTGCTGGGGGACCGCTGGACAGCCCATTTTATCGAAGATATGATCGCCATCAACGTGCGCCCGCCGGACCATTTCCCGCGCGCCACGGAGGTGATCCCCGAAATTATCACCACCGTTTCAGCCCTGATCGAGAAGGGGGTGGCCTACGAGCGAAACGGCAGCGTTTATTACGAGGTCAGGCGCAATCCCGATTTTGGCCGCCTGTCTGGAATGGACTATGAAGACATGCTGGCCACCGCCAACGAGCGCGGCAACTATCCGGACGACCCGAACAAGCGCGATCCGCTTGATTTCGTGCTCTGGCAGGCCGCCGATCCGTCGCGCTGGACGGAAAATGAGCCGCGCTGGTTTAGCCCCTGGGGGCAGGGAAGGCCGGGCTGGCATATCGAATGCTCGACCATGGCCACCAAGTTCCTCGGGGAGACGATCGATATTCACAGCGGCGGCGCCGACCTGCTGTTCCCGCACCACTGCTGCGAGATGGCGCAGATCGAGCCGCTGACCGGCCAGCCGTTCGTCCGGTTCTGGATGCACGCCGCCATGGTGCGCCAGGAGGGGGAGAAGATGAGCAAATCGCTCGGCAACCTGGTCTGGGCGCGCGAGCTGCTGCAGCACTACAGCGCCGATGCCCTGCGCCTGTACATGGCAGGCCACCACTACGCCATCGAATGGAGCCACGACCCCGGCATGCTGGATTGGGCAGCCCTGGTTGCGGAACGGATCCGGTCGGCGGCGGTGGTGCAGGGCGGGCCCGGCACACAATTTGACCCGGCGCCCTGGGAGCTGGATTTCCACGCCGCCCTGAGCGATAACCTCAATTCCCCCCGCGGGGTCAGCATCCTGGACGACCTGGCGGTCAACATCCTGCTGGCCGCCCAGCGCGGCGAGGGGGTGGCCGCTGCTCAGGAGAAAATGCGGGCTTTCGCCGGCGTCTTCGGCCTGGTGCTGGACGCCAACGGTCCGGGCGAAGAGGTGGCCCGCGGCTGGCGGCGGCACCTGGAGAAATTTACGGCGTGATGAAACAGGAGGAAACCAAAGACACGGCCAGACCGCGCATCACGAAATTATTCATTTTTTCGATCCTGGGAACCGTACTCGGGCTGTACCTGCCGCGACTGATCCGTTTCATGCTCAATATTTTCAACCAGCCGCCGCTGTTGGAGCGCAGCCGCCCGATTCCGGAGCGGCTGAACCAGCTGGAGAAAAAAGCCTACCAGATCGCTGTGGAAAACCTGGAGGAAGGGCTGGAAGTCCGGCGCCTGGAAGACGGCACGGAAAAGCTGATCCTGTGTGCGGGGGTGCGCAACTTCCGCGAGCCCTGGGCCCGCGATACCGGTTTTGCAATGTTCGGCCTGCTCGAACTGGAGAACTACGTCGCCGCCCGGGATGCGCTGGAGGTCTTTCTGCTCACGCAGGCGGAGACCGGCCAGTTCCCGGTCAAGATCCACTCCACCGATATCCTGGAGCGCTACATTTACTCGCTTTTCCGGCGCACCCAGCCGACCGTGAAGCCGATCCGCCCCAAGTACATCACCGCACATAATACAATCTCCCTGGACGGCAACTGCCTGGTGGTGATCGCCATCATGAACTACGCCATCCGCTCCGGCGACGTCGAATTTGTCCGGTCCTACTGGGAGCACATCAAGCGCGCCCTGGCCTGGTTGGAAAACCACGTTGAAGATGAGGACGGCCTGCTTCACCAGGGGGCCTTCACCGACTGGGCGGACACTGTCGCCCGTCAGGGAAAGATCCTGTACACCAACGTGCTGTATTGGAAAGCGCTGCAGGAAACGGCGGAGATGGCCGCCTCCCTGGCTTCGCTTGACGACGCGGACCTCTACGGGCGCAAGGCCGCCTGGGTGCGCGCTTCGATCAACGAGCAGTTCTGGCGACCGGACATGGGCTACTTCATCACCAGCCAGGTCTTTGACAACCTGAGCAGCAGCGGAAACCTGCTGGCGATCGCCTGGGAGTTGACCACGCCCGAACAGGCCCACGACATCCTGGATGCCATGCGCTTTTACGGCATGGCGGTGCCGGTTCCGACCAAGGCTGTCCACCGGGCCTACCCGCGCAAGTTCATCGCCATCGAAAACCGGCTGGGGGGCATCGCGGACTACCACACCTATTTCGCCTGGCTGTGGTTGGGGGCCTGGCATGTGATCGCGCTGGCCCGCATGGAGCGCATGGAAGAAGCCCGCGAACTGCTATACAATATGTCCAGAGTGATCGTTCGCGATGGGGCCGTGCACGAAGTCTATGCCCCGAGCGGAAATTACGCCTCCAATATCTGGTACACGTCCGAATCCCCCCTAACGTGGTCCGCAGGCATGTTCGTGTATGCCTATCATGTCCTTCAGCGGCACGGTGGGGTCTCCCAGGGAGATCACCTTGCGTAGAATGCACATCGCACATTTCACGAACTTTTACCACCCTGTCGTCAACGGGGTGGTTCGTTCGGTCAGCGCTTTTCGCCAGGGCCTGAGCGAATTGGGCCACAACGCCTTCGTTTTTGCGCAGCATTCACCGGATTACGAAGACGAAGAGCCCTTTATTTTCCGGTACCCGGCGGTCAACCTGCCGCTGCAGATCGACGTGCCGGCGGCGATCCCGATCTCCCCTTCCTTCGATCGGGTGCTGCCCTCCCTCAAGCTGGACGTCATCCACACGCACCATCCCTTCCTGCTCGGCCAGGTCGCAGCCGTAAAATCGGAGGAGCTGGGCGTGCCCCTGGTGTTCACGTTTCACACACGCTACCGGGACTACACACACTATTTCCCGCTGCCCCAGGAGGCGGTCCAGGAGTTTGTCAAGTCTGCGATCACGACGTGGCTGGCGGAATACATGGAAAAATGCCATCACATCGTGGTCCCGTCCAACAGCTTCAAAGAAATCCTGGAGGAGGGCTTCGGCCTGACAGAGCGCGTGACCGTCATCCCGACCGGTATCCAGCTGGAGCCGTATCAGCAGGCGGATGGGGACCGCATCCGGGCGGAGCACGGTTGGACCGATGAAAAAATCCTGGTTTCCGTAGGGCGCCTGGCCCCCGAGAAAAACTGGCAAACGCTGCTGAAGGCCGCGGCGGGTGTGATCCCGGAAGTTCCCAAACTGCGGGTCCTGCTGATCGGAGACGGCTCATCCAAAAAGGATCTGGTTCGGCTGGCCGGTGAATTGGGGATTGGAGAGCAGGTTATATTCCTGGGCGAGATCCCCTTTGAACAGGTGCCGGGTTACCTCAAGGCGGCCGACCTGTTCGGTTTCGCCTCCGTCACCGAGACCCAGGGGCTGGTCACCATGGAGGCGCTGGCTGCCGGGCTGCCGGTAGCGGCAGTCGATGCGCCCGGCACGCGCGACGGGGTGACCCATGGGAAGGAGGCCCTGCTGACCAAAAACGACAGCGCCGAACTGGCGCATGCTATCCGCTCCTTGCTTCAGGACGAGGCGCTCTACGCGCAATTCAAACAGGCGGCGATCGAAAAAGCAAACAGCTTTGAAATCAAGAACGTCTCGCAGCGCCTGGTTGACGTCTACCTGCAGGCGATCGAGGACCAGCGCAGCCAGCGGCATGTCCGCCTTGAAAAGACCCACAAATTGTTCAAAATTGATTGGAAACGCCTGCCCTCCTTGAGTTGAAATGTCCGGTTGGAAATTGACCGTCCCCGCCACCGGCGACCAGCTTCTGGTTTATCCCCTCCAGCAGACTGTCAACATCGGGCGCGACCCCGACAACCGCATCCATCTGCCTGGCAACAGCGTTTCGCGTTTCCACGCCATCCTCGAACCCAGCGGCGACGGATACGCCATCCGGGACCTGAACAGCACGAATGGGACGTTCGTCAACGGGTCTCCGGTTCGGCTGCCGGTCCTTCTGCGGGAAGGGGACGTGGTGCGAGTGGGCAACTACCAGCTCACGATGCGCCGCGATCCGCAAGACCGGGCCAGGGCTGCCGTTCAGAGCCCGGTGGGCTATGATGACCCGCAGGTGCAGGCGGCCACGACGGGGAAAAAGAAGCGCCCGTTCTGGCAGGTCTGCCTGATCCTGGCCCTGGTGGGGTTCTGCGGGCTGGCGGCGCTGGGAGCGGGCGGGTATTACCTGTACACAACCGGGGCCGTCAGCCGGCGGACGGTGTTGAACACCATCGGGCTGGGCGCCGGGGAGATCAGTATCACCAACGTTACGGAGGTCGTCCTGTCCGCCGAGCTGACCCGGCTGGACACGGACTCCGGCAGCCCGGAATCGTTCAACAACGTCCGCCTGGAGGCGCTGGATATGGCCGGTTTCGGTGGGATCCCGCCTGGCCGCTACCTGCTTGAAATCTCCGGCGGCCGGGAAGCGGTCTGCAACATGCAGATCGAGAGCGGGGACCAGTTCAACCTGCTGGTCGTCCCGGAAGGGATCGCCATCGCCAAGGCCGGCTACGAGCCGGAATCGGCGGATGAGCTGGACCTGGCCACCAGTTCGCTTTGCAGGCAGTGAAGATGCGTATAAAAAAAACGGCGGTTCTCGCCTTCCTGGCGCTGGCAGCCCTGCTGCTCTCCGGTTGCACGTTCATCCGCATTCAGAACGTGAGCGATGTATCCGTTCGAGTCGCGGTCCTCGTCCCGGACAGCGGCGCGGCTTCCACGCGCAGCGTCTCTTCCGGCGGGTTGGTGGATGTCTTCAGCTCGCATGGTGGGCGCTATACCGTCACCGTGGTGCCCAGCGAACAATACCGCGAGACACTGCTGACGCTGCAGCAGCAGATCAGCGATCGCCTGTTTGTCGAAAGGGCCACGCTGACTGCCGCAGAAGTCGCCCAGCTGGTCCAGAACCTGAACCATATCACCGATTTGCTGGCGGAACTGGAGCTGCCCGGAGCATCCTGCTCGGGAAATGTGCCCGATTTTGAGACCGCGGTGGTGGTGATCTCATTTGACAGCCTGAACAACGCCTGGCAGCTGAGCTGCGGCTGAGCCTGCTCGGGTTCCAGATCGAAAAAAGACCGCACCCGGGCGGTTTTTTCTTTTAAAGAAATGCCTTTCAGGCAGGGGGGCAAAGCTGCCGCTGCCACAGATCGCTGTATAGAATCCTCCGCCGGGCAGCCGCCTCACTGGATCTCGATAGATCGGACCATGGCGTCGAGTATTTCCAGAGCCGGATACAGGGGGACCAACTCTGCTTCGAGCAGGCCCATGAGCCGCTGGTTGTAAACATCGTACGAGCCCTGCACGGCCTGATCGCCGGCGGGGTCGTTCCAGCCGATGAACGGGCCGAACGATTCGTTCAGGTCTTGCCCGGAAAGCAAGTAGCTTCCCCTGACCGGTGCAAAAACGTAGACAAACATGCTCCCGTCATCGGTCACGCCCTGGAAGACGTAATACAGCGGGTTAAGCACCGGGGTGGCATTATGCGTCCCGATCAGGTAGCGAATGCCCCGCCCGCCGGTAAACTCCAGGACATCGCTCGATGCGAGGATGGCTACCGGCGCCCCGAAGCTCTCAAGCCCGGTGAACGGGCGCAGAGAAGCCGGAAGGATGTTGCCCGAGCCTGCCATCGATTGAATGATGCCGGCATAATCTTTGTAGCCGCTCCAGTTCAGGGGGAGTTCGGGCGAGAGCGGGACCAGGTGGATCCTCAGCAACGGGGCCCCCTGCCCTTCGAAGATATATTGCATGTATTCCCGGTGGTTTCCCTCGCGCGGATCGTCCTGGTGCACGTTCGGAGCCAGAGTCGGCAGCGGCGTGGCCATCGGGAAGAAAGTCTGTTGCACGCCTCCCGGCAACTGGAACACGGATGGCACCGACAGGCGCAGTCCGTCAAGCTGCAGGGTGTTGTTCGCTTGCGGATCAAGCGCCGGGGGAAGGCTGGTCCAGGGGGAGATGGGTTCCACGAGCCAGTACGATGCCGGGTCCCCCTCGATGGTCCAGCCTTCCAGCCCATCCACCGTGCGCACCTGCCACCAGGCGAAGCCATCGAGGCAGGCCGGGCCTTCCAAAACGAGCAGGTCGCTGCCCGGGGCGGCTTCCCCCAGGATGGCTCCGGTGGAACCCGGTTCGCTTCGAATCCGGTTCGGTAGCGGGGGATCGAGGCTGACGCGAACCCAGTCCTGAGTCTTCAGCGTGCTGGGCGGAGCCTGCGGGCATTGCTTCAGGATCGCCGGTTCGGTGGTGGCGCCGCGGGTTTCGGTCTGGCTTGGGAGGGGTTGGAGGGTTTCGGTCTGGCTCGGGCGCGGGAGGGATGGGATGGTCTCGGTCCGGGCAGGCGGATCGGCCGTTGCAATAGGGCTGGGGGAAGGCTGGCAGGCGACCAGCCAGGCAAGCACCCCGGCGCTGCCAAGTGCGAGCAAGATACGAAGGTGGTGCCGGATTCGACCAGGCATTTCATCCTTTTCAAGATCCGAATATCCGCAGGCGCGGGATCCAGGCGGGATGCCTGGAGTAGCTTGACGATGTTCCGCTGGCGAAGGGGGTGATGCGGGCGCGATCCCGGTCCGATCAAGGAGGGGTCAGCCCGGCTTTGAATTGCTGGATGATGATTTTAGGGAATCGCGGTCGGCGAGTCAATCACGAATTCCGCGCAGTCGCTCAGTGCGCCGCCTCGCCATCCCCCTCGTGGGGGTCAGGCATGCGGGTGATGTATTCTTCCACCAGCAGCAGGTTGTCCTTCGCCCGCTTCACAACACTCAAGAGCGTGCTAATCGTGGAGACCTCCTCGAGCTGCTCGGTGACGAACCACTGCAGGAAGGTCTGGGCGATGTAATCCTTCTGCTGGACGGCGATGTCCATCAGGCCGTTGATCTGCCGGGTGACCTCCACCTCCCAATCCAGCGCGGCCTGCACGGCCTCCGCGGCCGACCCGTAATCGTGGCGCGTGGTGGGGATGGCGGGAATGCGGACCTGCCCGCCGGCCTCCAGCACGTAGTGGACGAATTTCATGGCATGCATGCGCTCTTCGTCAGCCTGGCGAAAGAAGAAGGCGGACAGCTGTTCGAGGTCTTCGTTATCGAAGTAGCCGGCGATGCTGACATACTGCAGGCTGGCGCCGAATTCGTTGCCGACCTGCTGGTTGATAGCGCTTTCGAGTTCTTTGCTGATGAGCATTTCTGTTCCTTTTTCTCCTTTGGGGGCGTTCCACCGGGGGATTCTATCACGCGCGGGAAACCGTCCGCGCGATTCGGCAATTGTGTGTATAATTCTGCCCTGATGAAATCCCAGCCCCGTTTTGCGTTTGCCGCACGTTTCCACATGCCCATGATGATGGATATGATGTTCCTGCGCGAACGAAAACGGGTGGCCCACGCCGGCTGAGGCCGGATCTTTACAAAAATGGCAAAGGCTGCCCCAGGCAGCCTTTTTTGTTTGCTGCCGGGGGTGGCGAGGAGAGCAGACCATGCAGCGCAAAACCGAGGTGTCCAAAAAGCAAGCCCCCCCGGCCATCCTTCCCCTGGCCGAACCACCGGATTCAGACTGGCAGGGCTCCACGCGGGCAGTCCACGCCGGCGCCCAGCGGGGCAACCCGTACCATAGCCTGGTCGAGCCGGTCGTGCAGACGGCCACGTACACGTTCAAAGACACCGCCGACCTGTGCGCTTTCCAGGAGGCGCATATGTGGGGGCTGGCTAACGGCCGCACCGAATATGGCCGCTACGGCAACCCCACCGTCCAGGCGGTGGAGGCCCGGCTGGCGGCCCTCGAAGGCGCCGAAAGCGCCCTGCTGTTTTCGTCCGGCATGGCGGCGGTCACCACGGTGCTCCTGGCGATGCTCTCCTCCGGGACCCACCTGGTGATGACCGACGACTGCTACCGGCGCACGCGCCAGTTCTGCCAGGTTTTCCTCAAACGGCTGGGGATCGCTTGCACGCTCGTGCCCGCCGGGGACCTGGATGCCCTTGAGGCCGCCATACGCCCCGGGGAGACGCGCCTGCTGGTTTCCGAATCGCCCACCAACCCGTACCTGCGCTGCCTGGACCTTTCCCGCTTTGCCGAGATCGGGCGCCGCCACCGGGTGAAAACCCTGGTCGACGCCACCTTCGCCACGCCGCTTAACGTGCGGCCCCTCGAATACGGGGTCGACCTGGTCGTGCATTCCGCGACCAAGTACCTTTCCGGGCACAACGACCTGCTGGCCGGTGTGGTCGCCGGGGAGGCGGGCCTGCTGCTGGCCCTCAAGAACGCCCTTGGCGTGATGGGTGCGGTGGCCGACCCGCACAACGCCGCCTTGCTGCTGCGGGGCCTGAAAACCCTCGGGCTGCGGGTGGAGCGGCAGAACCGCAACGGGCAGGCGGTGGCCGAGTACCTGGAGGCGCACCCGAAGGTGGGGCAGGTCTGGTATCCCGGCCTGGCCTCGCACCCCGACCACCCGATCGCCGCCCGCCAGATGGCGGGTTACGGCGGCGTAGTCTCTTTCACCGTCGGGGGCAGCCTGGAGGATGCTTCCCGCTTTATCGATGCCCTGGAAATCCCGATAATCGCCGCCTCCCTGGGTGGGGTCGAGTCGCTGATCGAGCAGCCGGCTTTGATGTCTTATTTCGAGCTATCCAGCGAAGAGCGCTTGGCGATCGGCATCCGCGACAACCTGGTGCGCTTCGCCATCGGAATTGAAGACCCGGTGGACCTGCTTGCGGACCTGGCCCAGGCGCTGGAACAGGTCTGACCACCGGGATGCCGCCACGCCTCCATTGAGCGCGCGCCTTTTGGTCAGCCCCGCGACATGACGACTGAGCTGCTCCAGGCGCTGCTGGAGCGCCGGCTGCCGCCGCGACCCTGGGAAGAAGGGGAAAAGATCCCCTGGGACGAAGCGGATTTCAGCTGCCGGATGCTGCGGGAGCACCTCTCGCAGGCACACGACGCCGCCAGCCGGCGCCTGCCCACCATCGACCGGCAGGTAGACTGGATCCACAACCACGTCCTGGAGGGGCGGCCATCGCGCATCCTGGACCTGTGCTGCGGGCCCGGCCTGTACGGCGCTCGCCTGCACGACCTGGGCCATCGCTATTTCGGGATCGATTTTGCCCCTGCTGCGATCGCCCATGCGCGCAATACGGCGGCAGGCCGCGAGCCGGGCTGCACGTACTTGCAGGGGGATGTGCGCAGGTTGGCGTACGGGGAGGGGTACGACCTGGCGATGCTGATTTTTGGAGAGTTCAATGCATTCCCCCAGGAAGACGCCGCCCAGATCCTGGAAAAA